>SKKK01000572.1 GCA_007121535.1 Planctomycetaceae bacterium
GCCGTCCAGTTGCAGGTTGCAGGTCCGGTGGAAGGTCGCCGAGCGGCTGTCGAGATCCTCGAATCTAGCGAAGTGACTTTCACCGGCAGCCAACTGTTCGACGTGGTTCCCCACGGAATCTTCGTTTCGCAAAGTCGCAACGTCCAGATCGAACAATGCATGATCCAGCAGCGCGACGCGGACGACGGCGCCCACAGGATGGCGGCCGCGATCCGAGTGGACGACGGCTGCCAAGGCGTCGTGATCCGCCATAATCTGGTCTCGTCGGGGACCGAGGGCGATATCCTTACCGCCCCCGAAGCCTCGCACGTGGAAGGGAATCTTCCCCTTCAGTGACTCGCATTCTCTCGAATCATCCGGATCAGATGTTCTGCGGCGGTGCGGGCAAAGTCGGGCGAGTTGATGTGCTGGTCCAGCTCGACGATGGGGATGGGGCCGCTGTTCTGGCGGATCGAGGCGAATAAGGCTTGCCGAGCGTTCGGGTCGTCGAACGCGGCGCCTTGCTGGTCGATGGCCGAAACGCCTTGCAGGGGCAGATAGATGGCTGCCGGACCCGTCGAGGCGGCGACCTTGCGTCCGATTTCGGCGCCCAACTGAGCGTTCTCCTCGGCGGTGGTCCGCATCAAGGTGACCGAGGGATTGTGCTGGTAGAACTGGCGATGCTTGAATTCAGCGGGGACGGTGTCGGGCGGGCCGAAGTTGACCATGTCCAAAGCGCCGACCGAAACGATCTGCGGCACGCCACGTCGCGCGGCTGCGTTCAGGCGATCGGGGCCGGCCGACAGCACTCCGCCCACCAATTCGTCGGCCAGTTCCGTGGTGGTAATGTCCAGGACGCCGGCGATCAGCCCTTCGGCGATCAACGACTCCATGGCCTGTCCCCCGTTCCCCGTGGCGTGGAAAACCAGCACTTCGAAGCCCGCTTGCTGCAAGACCTCGCGCGCTTGCTGGATGCACGGCGTGGTCACGCCGAACATCGTGGCGGCGATCATGGGGCGATCGTCTCCGGACGGCGGGATGCGATGCTGGACCATCCCCGCCATCGCCGCCGTCGCCTGGCCCAGGACCGCACGGCTGATGCGGTTCAGACCCGCGATATCGACGACCGAATTCAGCATCAGGATGTCCTTGTCGCCCACGTAGTGTCGGACCTGTCCTGATGCCAACGTGCTGACCATCACCTTGGGGACTCCCACCGGCAACGCCCGCATGGCGGCGGTACCGATCGTCGTGCCGGCCGAGCCTCCCAGGGCCAGCACGCCATCGACCTCGCCGCGACGAAAAGCGGCCCGGACGCACTCGGCGGCGCCCGCCGCGGCCAACGTCACCGCCTGGCCGCGATCCCCGGCCCGGGCGATGGCCTGCCAATCGGCGCCCGCCGCCTGAAACACCGCTTGACGTGGGATGTCGGGCGGCCAAGCCGGGGTTCCCAAGCATCCGGTATCGACCACCGTGACACGGACCCCCAGTTCCACTAGACGATCCCGCACAAAACCGGCTTCGTCGCCCTTGGTGTCCAAGGTCGCCAGCAGAAAGACACTCATCGCCCCCCCTTTCACTTCACAAATCCGGCCATCTGCGGCAACCACAACGACAGCCAAGGTACATAAGTGATCAGCATCAACGCCATCAGCATGGCCAAAAAGAAAGGCACCATCGGCCGAGTCACTTCGGCGATCGAAGTCCGACCGACACCGCAACCGACAAACAAGCACGTACCCACCGGCGGTGTGCAGAGCCCGATGCACAAGTTGACGATCATCATGATGCCGAAGTGGATCGGGTCCATGCCCAGACCGATCACGACGGGCAGAAAGATCGGCGTGAAGATCAACACGGCGGGCGTCATATCCATGAACGTCCCGACGGCCAGCAACAAAACGTTGATCAGCAGCAGGATGACCAGCGGATTCTCGCTCAATCCCAGCATGGCCGAACTGACGCTTTGCGGGATGTTCTCGTAGGCCAACAGCCAGCTCATCGCCTGGCTGGTGCCGACCAGCAGCATGATCACCGACGTGGTGATGCCGCAACGCAACAGGATTCGAGGCAGATCGCTGAGCCGGACTTCGCGGTACACCAGCACGGCCAGTACGAAAGCGTACAGCACGGCGATCGCGGCCGCTTCGGTCGCCGAGAAGACGCCACCCAGGATACCGGCCAACACGATCACGACCAGTAACAGGCTGAGCGCCGCTCGCATTCCGGTCCGCAGGACCTCACGCGCCGTAGCTCGCCGAGCTCCTCCGTAGCCGCGCCGCCGGCTGATCGATCCCGCCACGATCATGATCACCAGACCGACCACGATTCCCGGCAGCACACCGGCCAGGAACATCGCGGCGACCGACAGGTTTCCCGTCACCACGGCGTAGACGATCATGATGTTGCTGGGCGGGATGACCAGCCCCGTCGTGGCCGCCGTGGTGGTGACGGCCACACTGAATCGTCGGTCGTAGCCCTTTTTGTTCATCTCCGGGATCATGAATCCGCCGATCGAAGAAACGGCGGCGGTGGCCGAACCGGAAATGGACCCGAACATCATGCAGGTCAGGACGCTGACGTACGACAGCCCGCCGGTGAAATGCCCGACCAGTGCGGCGGCGAAATCGATCAACCGCCGAGCCATGCCGCCTTCGCCCATCAAGATGCCCGCCAAGATGAAAAAAGGAATCGCCAACAGCGGGAAACTGGCGATGCCGGTGGACATCCGCTGAGCCAGAATATAGCCGGTGGGAACCTCGCCCAACGACAGCACGGCCAACCAAGTGGACAGACCGATGGCGACCGCGATCGGAACGCCGATCAGCAACATCGTGATAAAGCTGAGCACGAGGATGATCGCTTGAGCTTCCATCAGGGGCTACTCGTCGACAGGGGATTCTACGGAATGATTCGTCACGGATGTCACCTCGGGACGATCGACCACGGCCTCGTCTCGCCCCAGAACTAATTCCACCATCCGTTCCAGACAGAACATCAGGATGAACACGCCGCTGATCGGCACCGCAAGGTACACGTGGCCCTGAAGGATACCCAGTGCGGAGGTGACCTGTCCGACCTGCAGCGTCTCGCTGACCAACACGTACCCCCCGTAGATCAGCACCGCGATCGCGAACCAGGCGATGATCCCTTGGACGACGAATGCAACCATGCGGCGAGCCATCGGATCGAATTGCCTGACCAGATAGTCGATCCCCAGGTGTTCGTTGCGGCCGAACGCGACGGCGGCACCCAGCAGAGCGACCCAGATCAGCAGGATCGTCGCGACCTCTTCGGTCCAGCGGCTGGGCGCTTGCAATATGAAGCGGCTGAACACGCCCCACAGCACGTTCAAAACCAGGGTGGCCAAAACGACGATCACGACCCACTCCAACAAGCGGACCAGTGCGGTCTTGATGGCGATCAGTCCGCGAAGCATTCGGTTACTCCAACTCCTGAATCCGAGCCAGCAGGTCGCCGATCGGCGTGCCCGCGTAACTCTCGTGCATCGGTCGGACCCGTTCCATAAACGGTTGTCGATTCGGTCGATGAACGGTCACTCCTTCGCGCTCAACCGCCGCTAACGCATGCTCCGTTCCTTCACGCCACAGTTGCCGCTGATAAACCGACGATTCGTCAGCCGCTTCCTGAACCCAAACCTGGACGTGAGGCGGGAGCTGCTGCCAGATCCTCTGGCTGATCACCAGGATGTCGGGGACGATCGTATGTTCGTTCAACGATAGATGCCTGCAGACCTCGAAGTGGCGATTGCTGTAGAAACTGGGCGGATTGTTTTCGGCGCCATCCACCATCCGCTGCTGCAACGCGGTGTACAGTTCGCCCCACGGGATCGGCGTCGGAGAACCGCCCAGCACTTCCACCATGTCCATGGCCGTCTTGCTCTGTTGGACACGGATCTTCAAGCCCCGCAAATCATCCGGTTCCAGGATCGGTCGGTCGATCGTGTAGAAGCTGCGGCTGCCCGCGTCATAGTAGCACAGACCATAAAGGCCAACGGATTGCCCGGCGTCCAACAATTCTCGGCCGATTTCGCTCTCCAACACTCGCCAGCAGTGATCTTCGTCGCGAAAGACGTAAGGGATGCCAAAGACGGCCATCTCCGGTACGAAACCTTCCATCGGCGACGTCGACGTCTTGGTCATCGCCAACGCGCCTCGCTGAAGTTGTTCGATGCACTCGGTTTCCGAGCCCAATTGGCCGTTGGGAAAGACCTGTAATTCCACGGTCCCCGCCGACTTTTCCCACAGCCTTTCCGCCATGTAGACCATCCCGGCATGAACCGGATGATTCTGATCCAAGCCGTGTCCCAGTCTCAATACGATCTGTCCGCTGGACGATTTCGTCAAGTTCTGTTGGCGAATCACCAGCGCAAATGCAGCGGTGGCTAGCAACAAACCGACAAAGATTCCACCGACGAAACAGGAAACGCCTTTTCGATCGAACATCACATCACCTCGCGACAACTTCAGGTTCAGGCGATATCATAAACCATTTGGCGAATCCGAACTAGGCTCTGTCAGAAAAGGTGTCTGACCCTCCCCACCGGTCCCGCACCGGTGGAGGAAGGTTCGGAAACCAAAGTCAGCCACCCTGAATCCCCCCCACCGGTCCCGCACCGGTGGAGGAAGGTTCGGAAACCAAGCCGGCCACCCTGAATCCCCACCGGTCCTGCACCGGTGGACGGAGGTTTGGAAACCAAGCCGGCCACCCTGAACGTTGGTTTCCAAACCGGTTCCCACCGGCGCGGGGCCGGTGGGGACGAGAACCGCGTGCCCTCCGAAGAGTTTGCCTCCGTTTTGAGAGAGCTTAGCATTTGAGCTGCGATTCCTTGAAAAGGTTGCCTGTGGACGTTCGGATCATCAACCGACTGTGCTCGTTTACCGCCCAGCGTTTCGGGGTGCCGATCGACCAAGTCGCGGTAGCACGTGCGCCGTATCGCATCTGCCCGCTGGGAGCGCATATCGATCACCAGTCGGGCACCGTCACCGCCATGGCGCTGGACCAGGCCGTCCACGTGGCGTTTGCGCCCAGTCACTGCCGCGACGTCGTATTGAACAGCCTGGATTTCCCCGGCCAGACGCGATTCTCGATCGATCACGTGCCCCCACCGCAGCGTGGCGATTGGGGCAATTATGCTCGCGGGGCCGTACAAGCGTTGCAACAACGACACCAACTGCGCTCGGGAGTCTATGGAGTGACCGCTGGACGCATGGACGGTGGCGGGCTCAGTTCATCCGCCGCGATCGGAGTCGCCCTGCTGCTGGCTCTGCAGCATGCCAACGATCTGAAGGTAACGCCGGAAGAGAACATCGATCTGGACCAGACGATCGAAAACGGGTACCTCGGGTTACGCAACGGAATCCTGGATCAAGCCGCCATCCTGCTGTCCCGCCGCCATCAGTTGACCTGGATCGATTGCCTGACCCGCGAACATCGGCACTTTCCGAATCCTGCCGATGGTCGAGGCTTCGAAATCCTGATCGTCTTTTCCGGGTTGAAGCAGGCATTGGTCGAAACCGACTATAACCAACGCGTCCGCGAATGTACGGCGGCGGCGGAAAAACTGTTGGCCGCTGCCGGGCGTTCCGACGCGCCACCCGTGCTCCGCAGCATCCCCCCCGAGCAATACGATGCCTGCAAACACGTACTCGATGATGCCGAAGCGCGGCGAGCGAGGCATTTCTTCGATGAAATGGAACGCGTCCGACAAGGACAGCAGGCGTGGACCGCCGGCGATTGGCAACTTTTCGGACAGTTGATGAATCAATCGGGCTACAGTTCGATCGAGCATTATCAATGCGGTTGCCCACCGCTGATCGATTTGTACCGCATCCTGCAGGACACGCCCGGGGTGCTGGGCGCCCGCTTCAGCGGTGCTGGATTCCGCGGCTGCTGTGTGGCGTTGGTCGAACCGCGAACAGGCCAAGCGGCTGGCGAGTGGGTATTGGATCGGTATCGGCGGCAGCATCCCGATTTGGCGGAAGCCGCGTATTCGCTGGTGTGTCAAACTGCCGACGGGGCGGAAGTGATCGGCAAAGAACGCCTTGCAGGGTTGTTCGACGTAGCTTCCGATCCAGCGAAGAACCGGCCAAGAAATAATTGAACGGCCTGGCGCTAGCCACCGGCCCCTGAACGGCCTGGCGCTAGCCACCGGCCCCTGAGCGGCATGGCGCTAGCCACCGGTCCGTGAACCGCTCACGTTCGACAACCCAGTTGCCACGAAATAGAAATACTGGGCTTCAGGATCAAGGGGATGACGGTTAGAATGAAAGTAACGTAGGCCTGGCAAATGAACACTGAGCGGCCTGGCGCTAGCCGCCGTTTCGGAAGCCACCGAAGAACGGCGGCTAGCGCCGTGCCGCTCACATGACCACCCAACAGTCATATCGTTGCCGATCCTGGAACTTTTGAACTGCAAGCGTGAAGCAACACCCGCAGGGACGGAACCGACGGAGATATCGATGCGATCCTATCCGAACTCTTTGGCGATTGCAGGAGCTTGGGGCTATATCGGACGGAAGTTCCTGGATGCAGCTCGGCGCCGCCGCATTCCGACCCTGGTCTTCGATCCCGGTGACATCCCGCAGGATCTGGAACAGACATCTTTCGAGCGGATCACCGATCCACAGCAGTTCTATGCGTCGCAAAGCGAATGGTTTCATTTGGCGATGCATCCCCAGCACCGTCAGGCCGGCTTGGAACAATTGCTGGCTCGCGCTGCGACCGGCGAGGATATCGCGGTGTTGAACGAAAAACCGCTGGTAGCTCCCGAAAACCCCGAACAGTGCCAGGATTTGGTCCAGCAGGCAGAACAAGCCGAGATCCTGATGCTGTTCGATTTTCCTGAATTGTTCGATCCGCTGACCGAGCGGATCATCGAGTATTTGAAGAGTTTTCGCGAAGTGCGGATCACCGACATCTACCTTTGCCGATCGAAGGATCGTGAATCGCCGCATGAGCCCAGGAATTTCAAGCCGATGGTGCCGATCCAATACCAGGAGTCGGTTCATTGCTTGGCATTTCTGATTTATCTGTTGGCGAAGATTCACGGCGATACGGCTGCCGCGTTCCAGCACGGAGTGACCGTCCGCGGCCAGGCCGCCGCCTACCGACCGCCCAACCCCGAGATCTACCCCCATGTCGTCGATGGCCGCTGTCATTACCATCTTGGGCTCGGGCCGCTCAGCGTGGAAGGACAGACCGATTTCAAGGCGGGTGCAGATACCACCAAGCAGCGAATTCTGAGCGGGATGGGCGACGGGAAACCGCTGCAAGTCGAAGTCGATTACCAGGAAGGTCGGAAACGGCTTGTGATCAATGGCATGGACCGCACCATGGATCCCGCCGCCAATTCCTACGACAACGTGCTGAGGACGATGACACGCTGGCGACGGTCCGAAACGCGACAGCACCTGATGAATGGCGTCTATCCCAACCCGACGTTTGCTAGGATCACCTATCAGCTTTCCAGTGTCCTGTGGCGCGCGTGCTACGACAAACGCTCCATCCACTTGGAATCGCTCGACGATCTGCTCGCCTTCGACGCCGCCTTTGCCCAGGCCAAGCCAACACTGCCAAGATACGAATAGATTCCAAAACACTGCCAGGTCTTGGAAGCCCTACGGTGGGGGATCCAGTTCCGCAGAGACAATCGTGGAATTTGAACAAAAGCTCAACAGCAACGGTTCTAGGTCACTGACTGACGAAGAACTGAAACTCGTAATGTGCGAAGCAGGCGGTGGACCGGAGCCGCCGATAGCGGCGGTCTTGAAATCATAGATTTTATGACCAGCCAATTACAACGAGACGGTCGCGGAGTCGTCTGGGGCGGGGGGCCGTTGTCGCCGAGGTTGAGCGCGTTCGCCGCCGCGACGTCGGGGCGACAGGTCACCACCGGCGGTGCGAGCACCGCGGCACGCGGCAACTCGGACATCCAGCTTCGTCTCGCTGGAATCTTTCTACCTCGGGAGGACTGGCGCGAGCACCTCAATTGGGAAGACACGCCACCCCGAGGCATGCCGCTTTGACAGTTCCGATCGAGACGTTTTATACTGAGGGCTGCATCCACTAAACCGGCATCCCCCTCGGACTTTCAAGGAGCCCGTCATGAATCACTTTCGCTCACTCGGTGACGATTATTACGTGAATATGAACTTGAACACCGAGATGGACCTGCCCCAAACAAGGGATGCAGTACTACATTATTTTGAGCAGGTTCAGAAGCGTTTTCCATCGATGCGAAACTTTTACGGCCGCGAGCGAGGCGAGTACGTGCTGGAGGAAGACAAGGACCAGGGCAACTACCGCTGGATGACGATCGAACCGCGTCGTATCTGTTCGGGCGCGGTCAATCCGGAGTGCCTGTCGGATGCGTTGCGACAGCACGAAACGGCTCTGGAAATCGCTCCGTATGCTCTGTCGGTCAGCCCCTTGGACTGTGAATCGCTGAACGTGATGGTGGGCTTCGATTTCACGTATCGCGGCAATCACAACGAGTTGTTGGTCGAGGCGTTGGGCATCTGTCCGGCGCTGGAACGGATGGCAGACGTCCCGGGCGCGACGGTATTGGGTACGGATCCATCGTTGCAACTGGCATTGGATGAAGACTGCCGCATCCAGTGCCGGTTGAGCTTCGAGCCGCGAACGAGCGCGTATCACGTCCGAACGGGGGAGTTCCCGGAAGAACAATTGAGTGTATATTTTACGGTGCGCCGTTACGGCAGTTTGGACGCGGACGAATCGTACGCAGCGGCCATGAAGCGTCTGGCCGAACTGTGCGTCGAACTGGTGGATGGTCACGTGGTGGAAAACGTGCTGCTACCGTTGCAACATGTCATCTCGACCAAATGACGCCTCACGGTTTTTCTCAACGAGCAGGCGGTGAAGAGATTGAGACAGGCAACTTGCCGACCTGCGTTTTTTTTCCTGGTTTTCGCCGTTTACGCTCGGAGCCAGTCCCGTTTCTTGAAAGCCTCGGACAGGAAGGATTTCGATCATGAAACATCTCTCACTTTGCCTTTCGCTGCTGGTCTTTGCAGCGATGGCGTGTTCCCCGTTTTCTACGACCGGGGCCGACGATGGTGCGAAACGCCCGAATATCGTGTTCATCATCAGCGACGACCAATGCTTCGATGCGATCGGTGCCTTGGGTCACGAGCAGCTTCAGACCCCCAACCTGGATCGGATGGTCCGTAGCGGGTTGACCTTCACCCATGCGTACAACATGGGATCTTGGAGCCCCGCCGTCTGTATCCCCAGTCGCGCGATGCTCAATACGGGCCGCTTCTTATGGCGGGCCGAAGCGGTGTACCAGCGGTCCGAGCAAGAGCGGCAGGCGGGCCGCTTGTGGTCGCTGATGATCCAATCCGCCGGGTACGACACCTACATGACGGGCAAGTGGCACGTTCGAGCCAACGCCGAGCGATCGTTCGATTTTGTGACCAACGTGCGGCCGGGGATGCCGAACCAAACGCCGGAAGGCTACAACAGGCCGATCGAAGGTCAGCCGGATGCGTGGAGCCCGTACGATGCGCGATTCGAGGGTTTCTGGAGGGGCGGCAAGCATTGGAGCGAGGTGTTGGCCGACGACGCCGAGGCGTTTTTCGAGCAGGCGGCTGAGCGAGACAATCCGTTCTTCATGTATCTGGCCTTCAATGCACCACACGATCCTCGGCAATCGCCCAAGTCATACGTCGAGCGATACCCGCTGGAAGATGTGGAATTGCCGGCTAACTTTCTGCCGGAATATCCGTATAACGAAGCGATGGGCAGCGGTCGCGGTCTGCGCGACGAACGGCTCGCGCCGTTCCCACGCACCGAATTCGCCGTCAAGACGAACATCCAAGAGTACTTGGCGATCATCTCGCACATGGATACGCAGGTCGGACGAATTCTGGACGCGCTTCAGCGGACGGGCAAGGCCGATCAAACCTACGTGATTTTCACCTCGGATCATGGTCTGGCCGTCGGTCAACATGGACTGATGGGCAAGCAGAACATGTACGACCACAGCATGCGTGTCCCGCTGATCGTCATGGGACCCGATATTCCGAAAGATCAGCGGGTGGACGGCGATGTTTACTTTCAAGACGTTGTTCCCACCACGCTGGAATGGGCCGGTGTCGATGTACCGGACTTCGTCGAATTCCGGAGCCTGATGCCGATCGTTCGCGGCCAGCGTGAAAGGAACTATGACGCTATCTACGGCGCGTATCTGCATCGCCAACGCATGATCCGCCAGGACGGGTACAAATTGATCCTGTATCCGACGATCGGTCGAGTGCGACTTTTTCACGTCCAGTCCGATCCGGCGGAAACGATCGATTTGGCGGACGATCCAAAGCACCAAACGACCGTCAAGCGTCTATTCGCCTCACTACTGAAGTTACAACAGGATATGGGTGACTCGCTGGACCTGAAGGCTGCGTTTCCCGATCTGTAGCGTCTCTTTGGGTGGGGACTCCCGACCGGGTCGGGTCAGAGACCCAACCTACTTTCGGTTGCGGCCATCAGGCCGCGTAAGGAACACGGGGACA
>SKKK01000111.1 GCA_007121535.1 Planctomycetaceae bacterium
AGACTTCCCCCTGATCGACTATGAACTATTTCGCTCACGGCCGGGACCACCTCCACCGGCCCTACTTCTTGGCAGGGTCCGCCATCCCCGACATATTGAGTGTCGTCGACCGTCGGATGCGGGTGCGCCGCCGTCGTGCCCAGGAGCATCTGGATCAGCCGGATCGTTTGTGTGCCGAGGTGGCCGCCGGGATCCTGCAGCACTTGGATGATGATCGCTGGTTTCACCAAACCCGCGCCTTTGCCGAACTCAGTTTGCAGTTCACCCGCGATCTGCGGGCCATTCTTCCCGAAGACGACAGCTATCGCCCCAGCTTCCTGGGGCACATTCTGGTCGAAATCCTGCTGGATGCCACACTGATCGAACAGCAACCCGAACGATTGGACGCTTACTACGAGGCGTTCGGGACCGTCGATCCTCAGGCACTTAGCGATGCCGTGAATCGTATGGCCAGCCGCCGCTCGGACACGCTGGCCGCGTTCATTCCTCGTTTTTTGGCGGAGCGGTTCTTGTATGACTACCCGGATGATGCGAAACTGCTAAGGCGTTTGAATCATGTAATGCGGCGGGTGAAGTTGACGCCGTTGCCCTCAAGTGTCTTGGAGTTTTTGCCCCAGGCTCGTATCGAGGTTCGGGTACGACGCGATGAATTGTTGACGCCGGCCCTCGGCACGCCCTCACCTTCCGATATCCCAGGAGGATCCCAGTCATGAAGTTCGGTATGAATTTGTTGCTTTGGACCGGCGAGTTGAACGATTCGATGTTGCCCGTGCTGCAGTCGTTGAAGGAGATGGGTTACGACGGCGTCGAGTTGCCGTTGTTCAACCTGGACCTGGACTATTCAGCTTGGGGGCGGCGTCTGGATGATCTGGGCCTGGAACGAACGGCCGTGACGGTCCGGGGGTTCGAGGACAACCCGATCAGTCCCGATCCGGCCGTGCGAGCGTTGGGGGTCCAAAACAACAAGCGCGCCCTGGATTGCTGCCAGGCGGCTGGCGCCACAACCCTGGTCGGTCCCTACCATTCGGCCCTGGGGCACTTCACCGGTCTGGGTCCCAGTAGCGACGAATGGAAATGGGGGGTTGAGAGCATGCAGCAGGTTGCCGAACACGCCGCGCAAGCCAACGTCATGCTGGGGGTCGAATGCCTGAACCGCTTCGAATGCTATTTGCTGAACACCCACGCCGATTCGGCTCGGTTCGTACGCGAGGTCAGCAATCCCCATTGCCGTGCCATGTACGACACGTTCCACGCGAATATCGAAGAAAAGAGCATCCCCGACGCCATCCACGCTTGCGCCGACGTGCTGTGCCACGTTCATATCTCGGAAAACGATCGCAGCACCCCCGGGTCGGGCAATGTCCGTTGGGCCGAGAACTTCGATACGCTGCACGCGGTCGGGTATGATGGCTGGTACATGATCGAGGCGTTCGGTCTGGCGCTGCCCGAACTGGCAGCCGCCACGAAGATCTGGCGCCGCATGTTTCAGAGCGAAGAACAACTGGCGCGAGACGGGTTGGCGTTTATGAAATCCGAAGTCGCCAAGCGAAATTAGGCAGCATGCGTCATGGTACAAGAAATGCAGCAACCGCGGATCGGCGTGTTGATCGATGCCGACAACGCCCAATCCGCGGTGATCGGACCTTTGCTGACCGAAATCGCCAAGTACGGCATCACCAGCGTCAAACGCGCCTATGGGGACTGGACGACCCAACGACTTCGAAGCTGGAAAGAAGTGCTGAACGAACACGCGATCCAACCGATCCAGCAGTTCGCTTACACCAGTGGCAAGAACGCCACCGATTCGGCGATGATCATCGACGCCATGGACTTGTTGTACTCGGAACGCTTGCAGGCGTTTTGTCTGGTGTCCAGCGACAGCGACTTCACCCGCCTGGCTACCCGGCTGCGCGAATCGGGCATGACCGTTTACGGGGTTGGCGAACAGAAGACGCCACGGGCCTTTGTCAGCGCGTGCGATCGCTTTGTCTACAGCGAAATCCTGACCGACGATTCGGACAGCCCCGATGCCGATGAGGACGGCGACAGCGAACGGGCGAAACCGGTGCCGAAGAAGAGCACCAAGGATCTCCGCCAGGATACCCGGTTGGTCCAACTGCTGCGCAATGCCGCAGCGTCGGCGGCTGACGACGATGGATGGGCCAACCTGTCGGTGGTCGGCACCTACATCGCCAATTTGTCAGCGGACTTCGACCCGAGAAACTACGGCTACGCCAAACTCAGCGTGTTGATCAACGCCACCCAATTGTTCGAGACCATGGAGCGTAAGACGGAAAGCGGTGGAAAGATCAAGTACATCCGCGACAACCGCATCAAGAAGCAGCAGAAATAGCCACTTGCGTCGTCCGGGCTTCGTCTTCCGGTAGCTGCACTCGCCAGAGTGCAGGATTTCCACCTTTTTGCAAAGGTGGCTACTGCGTCCACTACGTCCACTTTTTCCACGTTCTGGCGAACGCGGCTACTCCAAACGAATCGAGATATCGATGCTCCATGAAAATCGACGACGTTTCTTGCAACGAACCGTTGCCGCGCTGGCAACGGGATGGACCTGGCAAGCAGCACACGCAACGGCCCACGCGATTTCGTTCCCGGGTGCTCTGCGTCTGGCTCGCTTTCGTTTCGATGTCACGCCACCCATCGGGCATTCGTGCTGCGGAGGTTGGATTCCGCCGGTCCAAGTGGTGGACGATCCGCTGGAGGCGATCGGGATCGTGCTGCTGGGGGCCGGTCAGCCGATCGTGTTGTGCGCGGTCGACTGGACGGGACTGTTGAACGATGCGCATCGGCGATGGCGGCAAGCACTGGCAAAGGCGGCGGGAACCACCCCGGATCGCGTGGCGGTACACTGCGTCCACCAGCACAATGCCCCGATGGCCTGCTTGGAAGCCCAGCAGATCGTCGATGCGCAAGGCGATCTGCCATCGATCGTCGATCTGGAGTTCTTCGATCGGTGCCTGCGGCGCGGCCAGCAAGCGGTTCGCCAGTCGCTGGAAGACGCCCGCCGGATCACGCACGTGGCAGGAGGGCGAGGCCGCGTGGAACAGGTTGCCTCGAATCGGCGTGTTCATCGGGACGACAGCGGTCGCGTGCTGGCCATGCGAGGCAGCAGTTGCCGTGATGAAAAACTGCGAGCGTTGCCCGAAGGCACCATCGATCCATGGTTGAAGACGGTCGCCTTCTACGACGGCGATCGACCGCTAGCCGCGCTGCACCATTACGCAACGCATCCGATGAGCTTCTACGCAGATGGGCGCGTCAGCAGCGACTTCGTCGGATTGGCTCGCAAACAACTGCAACAACAGCAACCCGAATGCCTGCACGTTTACTTCACCGGTTGCGCCGGAGACGTGGCCGCCGGCAAATACAACGACGGGTCCCCCGAAGCGCGCGTAGCGCTCACGAAACAAATGGTCGAAGGGCTGTTGGCAGCCCAAAGCGACCTGCGCCCCGTCCCGATCGATCGCGTCGAATGGCGCACCGCGCAACTGCTGCCTCCGCCACGCGAGGGCTTGGATGCAGACCAACTCCAAACGCAGATCGACAACCGTAACGCGCCGGTCGTCCAACGCAATCGTCCCGCCTATACGCTGGCTTGGCTCCGCCGGTTGGCAGCACAGAAGCCCGTCGACGTCAGTTGTCTGCACGTTGGCGACACGCGATTGCTTCATCTGCCGGGAGAATGCTTCGTCCAATACCAATTGCGAGCCCAGGCGATGGCGACCGATTGTCTGGTCGCCACCGCCGCCTACGGTGACGGCGGCACCTGGTACATCCCGACGAAAGAAGAGTACCCCCACGGCGGCTACGAAGTGAGCGTCGCCTTCAGCGATCCACCGATCGACGACCTGATCACCCAAGCCATGGCAAACCTGCTCGGTTGACGATCCTCCCGCCCCCGTGGCCACCGACCGCCGGGCGGGGACCCGGCTGCCCAATCCCGCTCAGCGCGCGGGATCCACGGCGTCGTTGGCCGAGAACGACTCCCGACCCACTTTGCTCGCTCAGCGGTCCGAAGCGTTCGGGCGCAATTGTCGCCAATTCGGGTTGATTCGTTTGTACTCTTGAAAAGCAGCGTATTCTTTGGCATCGATGAAGCCGTTCTTATCGGTGTCGATGATGGGAAACAGCCAGCCCCAACCGGGTTTGCCAGCTTCCCATTCCGACTGAGATACCAGTCCGTCTCCGTCGGTGTCGCAAGTGCGCAGCAATTCACCGAATGTGTACCTCGTGCCGCCAGTCGATCGAGCCAACTCCGCCAGTTCGTCAGTCCACTCCAGCACTTGGCCCGCCTGCTCCAGCGCCTGGCGCAGGGCCGCTTGATCGACTTGCTGGACCGTGACGTCCGCCTCCATCGCCAGACAGGCCGCGATTCCTGCCGAGTGGCCGCAAATCATGAACACAGGTTCCATGCGAGCCGAGGCATAGCCCAGATGCGACGCCGAGAAACAAACGGGAACCAGCAGGTTGCCGCATTCCTCGGCCTGCGGCGTGATCGCTCGATACGGGATGGGGTACGGAACGTTCGTCGGGCCTCGCGAGCCTCCGATGAACATCTTGCCTTCGATTCCGACATGGATCTTCCCTTCGTCCCGGAACCGGATCCGGCGAGCCGGGTAGGTATCGATGCCATACTGAGCCAATCCGATCGGGTCGTCGACGGTTGTCCGGTTGTACACGTCGTGGGCCGTGACCGTATAACGGCCGTTCAAGCGGCGGGCCACTCGGATGTACAACTGATGGGGCCATCCGTGGGTTTCGGGATGAGGCCGCCCATCCAACCCCAGGGCGGCGGTCTGCCGCCGAAACGCTTCAGGAACTCGCGAGTCCGTGCTCATGAAGTGATGCAGGCCGCGCAGATAGTCTTGATGCCGTTTCCAGACTTGTGCTTTGGCCGCGAAATCGCCGGCAGCATATTCTTGGCTGATTCCCACCGGCGCCATCGTGAACAGCGAATCGCGATGGTAATTCCATTCGCCTGAATTCATCCAGCCGGGAAAGATGCGTTGCAGTCGAGCGTTCAGCGTCTGCGGATCGTCGATCGTCTGACAAAGGTGGTCCACATAGCGGCCTACCAATTCGAATTCCTTGGCGTCGTAATCCGGCGGCGGCGTCAGCGGGATACGATACTTGGGATTGCTGGTCGTGTAGTATCGGTAGTTGTACGCCTGGATATAGCCGTCGGCGGCGCCCAACGGTTTCTCATGATCGTCTTCGACCCATGCCAACAATCCACTGGCCGGATTTCCCGGTTCGACGAACGGGTCGATTGGCGCCGCTTCCATCGGCGTTTGGACTCCCGCATACGGCTCGTCGTACTCCGACGCCGCTTCGCGTCCAACCCGATAGGAAACGCCCGCGCCAGCCATCAAATCACCTTCGTAACTGGCATCGATGAACACTCGGGCTGTCACGCGAAGCGACTCGACCCGCTCAGGTTCGGCGACCGGGCATCCCCATGAGTCGAACGGGGCGTAATCGAACACGACCGCTTGTATTGTCGTACCGTCAATTTCGCAGCGATTGATACGATGCTGGTAGATCACGGGCACGTCATGCTCCTGCAAAAGCTCCAGAAAGTCCTGGCGGATATCAGCAGGATTCAGTTCCCGGTTGCTCTTGGAGGCTCGGACCTTCCGGCCATCCTCTTCCATCCACGGCTGTCCCAGCGTCGTCAGCAGTTGCTTGGTCAACCCGCCCGTAGCATGGATGTTCGGGCAGTCCTGAGTGGGCTTCAGTCCAGCCCCCAGCATTCCACCCACCCAACGGCTCGGCTCGACAATCACCACCGAGCGCCCACCTTGTCGAACCGCTACGGCGGCCAGGATTCCACTGGGCGTCGCACCGACCACGCAGACGTCCACGTTCCTCTCTTGTATCTCGTCCTTCTTTTCGGCAGCCGTTGCTACCGATGCCAGGACGATGGCGAAAGGGATCGCCGCGAGGACGTTCCATCGGTTTTGCTTCATCTTGCACCTCCAGTCGATCGGGCATGCTGCAACGTTGGGAAGACTGCGTGGGATCCATGTCCCGTCGTTACGGGCGACCGTATGAACAGGCATTCTATTCCATAGTCGTTGCAGTTGCATCCCCACAAGCGATCTTGTCGAGGCCTGTCGATTTGATCCCCTTTCACGAAAGCCTTCTGACAGAAGCGTCGAGCCGTTTTGGAGTGCGGCGGCTTTGAAGACGCTTTCGTTTTGCGTCAGCTTAGCCTTTTGCACTATAGCTATCGGTTCCATCGTTTAAGCGTTAGCCGAAGGCGTACGGGTTTACCACCCTGGTGCCTGTCCCTCGGAACCAACCCTTCTCCGGCGGTTTCGCGGCCATCGTTCTCACATGACGGCCAGCGCCGATTCCACGAAGAAATCCCTGGCCGGGTACTCACAAATGAGCGGGCGCCGACCGTCAATCGGTCAGTCCCAGAAAGCCCTCGTGCAAGAACACCGGCTCGTGACCCTGCTCGGTCACCCAACGGATGGCCGTTTCGATGCGCTGGGCATGGTCGGGAAGGTAGAGACGAAAGAACGGCCAAGAATACTGTTCGTGGGTCATCAGATCGATGATCTCCGACTGGTTGGGATCCTGTCCGATTCGATCCAAGCGCGGAACGATGCTTTCCAGCGGGACGGTATTGACGACCATATCGATTTTGGAAAACACGATCCCGCTGGGAAAATCCTTCAACGCGTCATGTCGAGACAAGTACTCGGCGCGTACCGGGTCCATGCGGTAGCTGACGGGCCAGTCATCGCCCTGTTGTTCGAAGTAACCGCTCAAGACCGTCACACCGCGATCGGCCAGCGGTTTCCAAGCCGAGGGTCGTACTTCGCCCCAATGGATGATGGTGGTCGGCGAGTAGGTCTCCTCACCGGCAAAGCGGTGGATCTGGTCGCGCACTTTGTCGAAATCAGCGATCAGTTGTTCGGGCGGAGCGTCGATGTAGGGCCTGGCCGGTTGGTCGGCGTGTGCGTGAAACGCCAGTTTCAGCCAGTGGGCGTTGTCACGCCACTCGCTTCGGTAGCGGTCGGGGAACTTCGTCAAGTCAAACTCGTCCGCCGTCGTATAGTAGATGTTCAACACAAACTTCGTACGGTACTCTTCGTGCAGGTCCCGCAGCTTCCCGAGGAAAAAACAATCGAACAGCGAGCGATACTGTTGCTGCCAGATGTCGCGGAAGCAGAAGCTCGTGTCGTCAAAGGCAAACCGATATCGAGGCCGGGAGTTCCGATCCCACACCACCCGCACCCGATCGCGTTGTTCCGGTACTTCGACGGTGGTGGCCAGGATATCGGTCTCGTGCTGGCGTAGGACGATCCGCGCTTCGAAGCGGTGATCATCACGTCGAGCCGTCGCGCCGTTGACTGCGATCTGCCTGCCTGCCGGAGCCGTGCCCTGCACCACGATCTCCAATCCGCCGTCGACTTCGTTGCCGTGATGCCGATTCAGCACCGCGCCATGGAACGGAGCCTCGATCTTTACCGCATCCGGTTCGGGATGGGCGTGGGTCAGCCTGTGTCCCCCGAGGCTGACCGCCCCCGCGGCCCACGCGGACGTCTCCAGAAAACCTCGGCGAGTTAGCGTCTTTTCAGCCATGCGTTACGCCTCCCAAAATTGACTTGCGGATCATGCTTCCTGCCCGAAGGGTCGTCCCGAGCATTTGAGCTTATCACATGGCCCATTGTACAACAATCAGCAGCGACGTCGGGCAACCGCCGGTTGCTTTCTTGGTCCAACGATCGTTAGAATTGTTGAGATGAACCCAAAAACAAAAGAACTCTTGAGAATCCGGCGGCTTCCGAAATTCGTCGATGGGACGTTGGTGTTGGCTTTCACTGGCTGGATGGACGGCGGGGAGGTATCCACCGGGACCGTCGAGCGTCTGGCTCGACTGGTGGACGCTCATCCCGTGGCCGAAATCGATCCGGATCCGTTCTATATTTTCAACTTTCCCGGTTCGATGGAAATTGCGGCCATGTTCCGGCCCTCGGTCGAGATCCGGGACGGCGTCGTCCGCAGCTTCGAGATGCCTTCGAATATCTTTTACGCCCATGATCCCGAACAGTTGTTGTTGTTCGTCGGCAGCGAGCCCAATTTGAATTGGCGGGCCTTTGGCGATTGCATTTTCCAGATGGCTCATCAAACGGGCGTACGTCGCATCCTGTTCGTCGGCTCGTTTGGCGGCACCGTGCCGCATACTCGCGAGCCGCGATTATACGTGTGTTGTTCCGAACAAGATCGCTTGCCCGAGCTGGAGCGATACCGGATGCGGCGCAGCGAGTACGAAGGGCCGGGTTCCTTCACCACGTACCTGATGGCTCAAGCCGAATCCCGGGGCGTGGAGATGATCTCATTGGTCGCGGAGATCCCGGCCTACCTGCAAGGCGCCAATCCGACATGTATCGAGGCGGTCACGCGCCGTCTGTCGAAAATTCTGCACCTGCCTTTGGATTTGGATTCGCTGCGCTGCGCGAGCACCGAGTGGGAACTGCAAGTATCCAGTGCGATTGAGGAAAATCCCGAATTGGAATTGCGAGTTCACGAATTGGAGGAGCAGTACGACAACGATCTGTTACAGCAGGAAACCGAGGGACCATGACCGCCCGTCAGAAGTCGTACCACAATCCCCAGCCCAGTTGCTGCTCGTGCTGCTGGTAGAAGGAGAACTGAGGGCTGTAGCCATTGTAGTAGTACATGCCCGTCCTCAGGATTCCATCGGACCACTGGCCGCGCCAGGCCCAGCCCAGTTGCAGCGCCAGGTTGCCGCCGAAGTCCAGCTCCTGCCGCAGATGCGTATTGATAGCGGCAAACGGCGCGCCGGCGATCCCCGTGGCATGGGCCGGTCCGTAGTCGATCCCGAATTGCAACTCCCAAGGTCGGGAGATTTCTATCGCAAAGGCCCAACCGACTTCGCCATACAAACGCAGCCGTGGGTTGGGAAAGTAGGACAAGCCGAAAACGAACCCATCACGAAAATAGTTCAGTCGTTCGAAGTCCT
Source organism: Planctomycetaceae bacterium (assembly GCA_007121535.1). GTDB lineage: Bacteria > Planctomycetota > Planctomycetia > Pirellulales > Pirellulaceae > SKKK01. The sequence continues at coordinate 9,017 of SKKK01000111.1, forward strand.
CGTTCTTCAACAACCATTCGTCGCCAACGTGCGAGCTGACGTGGTAGAATCCGAACTTGTACGCCACCGGTCCCACACCGTACGACATCAGAATGTCGTAGCGAAAATCGGTACCGAAAACGTCCAACTCCTCGTCGATATCCTGCCGCAGTTTTGCGCCGCCCAAGACGTCCAACTGCCAACCCTCGTCGCGGTCCATCGGGCCGAAACGCACCATACCGACGCGACCGCCGATGTGCGAATCCAACAGCCAGTTGCCCCGGAGATCCTTGACGACGTGCGTCGCCAGTCGCGGTTCCGCCGCGCTGGCCCAGTACGTCGAATAGATGAAGCCCTTCGGGAGGATGTGCCATTGCCAGTCCGATCGGTCGACACCGTACCCGCTGTACGAATGCGGTCCTGGGGGATAAGACGTCGGAGACAACGCTCGTAGGTTGGGGTCGCCAGCATACGAACCCAGCCAAGGTGGCTCAGGGGCCGTATCGTTGAACATCGACGAGGCGTCCCACGCATCCGCTGCATGCACCCACGTTGCCCCCGACAGGCACACTGCCAGAACCTGCAGCCAAACGATGAACGGATGCCGAACGGGCGCTGTTTCCTTCGTTCCGTTCGGATCGTTGATCAGGTGAGTGATTCTTGTGGTCATGTCGTTTGAAATCGGCAGGGAACAACCGCTGACTCTCGCGAAAGATACGGGTTTGCCAGATCGGACACCAGATGGATCCGTGCCGAAAGACCATCGTGCCATCACTGCCAGCAGTGCTGGCGGAGCCAATCGAGGATGGCTGCCTGTACCTGCGTACGATCAATTTCCCATTGCAGCTCGTGGTACAGATCGGGCCAGAGTTTCACCGTACAGATCGAGCCCGCGCGGTCGGCAAAGCTGAGACTGGCGGCGGGCGAAGTGATCCGGTCGCCCATACCGTGCATCAACAGCGTGGGCAAAGCCAATCGATCGGCATGCTCGAGCGCCCATCGACCGGCGGCCAGCATTTGGACGCCCAGCCGAACGGATACGCGATCGTGTACCAGCGGATCCTCTCGATAGCGTTGGACGGCCTGGGGATCGTGCGACAGGTCAGCCGGATCGATCGCCGTCGAAAACATGGCGTGGGGGTAGAAGCGGTTCAACACCGCCGCCAACATCCTTTTCCAAAGCGGTGGCGGATGGGCCGGCAGCAGCAGCGGGCTGGTGGCGATCACGCCCGACAAGGCCGGGTTGCGACGCAGCACGTAGTTCAATACGAGATTGCCGCCCAGGCTGTGCCCGTACAACCAACGCGGCCGAGCGTCCTCGTGGCTTTCCAGTTCACGGACCAGCAAGGCGATATCGTCCAGCAGCAACTCGTAATCCGACACGTGGCCGCGTGGCCCGCCGCTGTGTCCATGGCCGATCAGATCAAAGGCGACAACTTCGATCCCCGCCTGGCAAAACGACGCGGTCCAATCATGGTAGCGACCCGAATGTTCGCCCAGCCCATGGACGATCCCCATCCGACCTGTCACCTGACCG
>SKKK01000497.1 GCA_007121535.1 Planctomycetaceae bacterium
ACCTCGTCCCCCATTCTTTCCTTCTTCCCTTTGGCACAACAGCGACCCTGCGCCGGTGGCGGGCGGAATGCGGTGGCGCGAGGCCGGCGCGTAGTTGCCAAACCTCGCCTCCACCGGTGCAAGACCGGTGGGGGGCCGAAGCGCTGCGGAAAGGGAACAAAAACGGGAGCAAGCCAATTGGCCTTGACAGGCGTAAATTGAACACGCCACTCCCGACCCCTTTCGCCCGATTCCACCAAGAAATATCTGGCCGGGTGCTTACGGGCCAACTGCGTGTTGCACCCGAGGTGAAATGTGCGTAGGCTGATAGGGATTCTTGGGAACGGTTCCGATGCGATCGGTCAAGCGTCGAGGGGTTTTCGCGACTCGGGAGGATGGTTCATGTTGACGTGTACTTGGTTTTGGATGGCGGCCTTGTGTGCGGCTCAGCCGCCCGCGGTGACGGCCGAAGTGGTGATCCAGAACGTGCGGATTCACGACGGTAGCGGCGGGGAAGAATTCGTGGGTGATCTGGCGATTCGCGATGGGCGGATCGTGGCTGTCGGGTCGGTGACGGTGCAGGGCGACCCGCGACGGATCGATGGTACCGGATTGATTGCCGCACCGGGCTTCATCGATTTGCACACCCACTGCGATCGCGGGATTACCAAACCGCCGACGCGACTGAACGAGAACTACCTGACCCAAGGCGTCACCACCGTGGTGACCGGCAACTGTGGTTTCGGGCCGTGGGATGTCCAAGAGTTTCTCGATCAAGTGGACGCAGAGGGCGCCGGGACGAATGTGGCTCATCTGATCCCTCACGGAACGGTGCGAAGCCGTATCATGGGCTCGGCCAGACGCAGGCCGACCGAAGAAGAATTGGTCAGGATGAAGCAGTTGGTCGACCGGGGCATGCAGAGCGGCGCTTGGGGGATCTCGACCGGGTTGATCTACACACCCGGCTCGTACGCCGATACGGACGAATTGATCGCGTTCAGTCGCGTTGTCGCGCGACATGGCGGCGTGTACGCCTCGCACATCCGCGGCGAAGGAGTCGGGTTGCTGGATTCGGTCAGCGAGGCGATCGAAATCGGCCGTCAGGCCAACCTGCCCGTCCATATTTCCCACATGAAAGCGTCGGGCGAACCAGCCTGGGGCTTGGCAACCGGAGCGATCCGGCTGATCCAGCAGGCGCGCCAGCAGGGAATGCCGGTCACGGCGGATCAGTATCCTTACGTTGCCAGCAGCACGTCGCTGGCGGCGATGGTCGTGCCGGAGGCCTATCGCAGCACGGACCGCTTGAACGAAGCGTTGGCCGATCCCGAGCGGGCGGCGGCGCTGCGAGAAACGCTGACGGCGAACCTGCGAGCCCGATCGGACGGCGCGGCTCTGATGATCGCCAGCTACGGGCCCCAGCCCGAGTGGCACGGCAGGAACCTGGCCGAACTGGCCGCCGAGCAAGGTTGCTCGGTGGAAGATCTGGTGCTGCAGATCCAACAGAACGGCGGCGCGCGCATGGTGAACTTCGGGATGCAGGAACAGGAGGTCCGGCAGATCATGCAGCAGCCGTTCGTGGCCACAGCCAGCGATGGCGAATCGATGATTCCCAACGATACGGTGCCGCACCCGCGAAGCTACGGCTGTTTTCCGAGGAAGATCGGCCGTTATGCGATCCAATGGCAGGTGGTGTCTCTGACCGATGCGATCCGCAGCTCGACCGGATTGCCCGCCGATATCTTCGGGTTCCGGGACCGAGGCTATCTGCGGGAGAATCTGGTGGCCGATATCGTGGTGTTCGACCCGGAAACGTTTCGCGATCTGGCCACGTTCGAAGACCCCCACCAGTACTCGACCGGCGTGCGTTATCTGCTGGTCAACGGGCAGTTCGCCATCGACGACGGCCAGGTCACCGGCGTATTGGCTGGCCGAGCCTTGAAGCATCCCGGGATGCAAGCATCCGAGGCGATTCAAGACAGCGAGTGACTCTACTTCACGGACGACCTTCGAGGAACATTGAACGGTGATTACCAAGATTACGGGAACGTTGATCCGAGTGGACGAGGATCAGGCGACTTTGCAGATCGATGCTTTCGAGTATCAGGTGCTGATCCCCGAATTCGCTCGGCGGCAATTGCAAATGCAGATCGGGCAACCGATCAGCCTGCATACGATCCATTACCTGGACGGCAATCCGGCTCACGGCCGCTTGACGCCTCGGATCATCGGGTTTCTTCAAGAGGTGGAACGCGAGTTCTTCGAACTATTTTGCTCGGTGGACGGCGTCGGCGCGCGCAAGGCGTTGCGGGCCATGGTTCGGCCGGTGCAGGATGTCGCGGATCTGATCGAACAACAGAATGCCAAGGGTTTGTCGGCGCTGCCCGGCATCGGTCCGGCGATGGCCGAGCGGATTATCGCCAAACTGCGGCGAAAAATGCCGAAGTTCGCCTTGCTGGTGGGTCGTGACGTAAAATACGAGGCCGAGGTGGAAGTGGACGTGGTGGACGAGACTTTCCAGGTGCTCACCAGCCTGGGGCACTCGGAATCGGATGCGCGTCGCTTGCTGGACACCGCGCTGGCAACAAAAAGCAAATTCAAGGACGTCGAGGCGTTGCTGCAAGCGGTTTACGATCAGCGTCGCTCGTAACGCGGCCTCCGGCCGCAACCGACGTAGGTTGGGTCTCCGACCCGACCCGGTCGGGACAGAGTCCCAACCTACAAAGTTGCGCGCACCGTGCGCGCATGTTACGCATGAAGACTCTAACGG
>SKKK01000087.1 GCA_007121535.1 Planctomycetaceae bacterium
CGACGGCGTGGTCGTTCACGCCAGCCCGCACAAGCTGGCCGGATTCGAGGCCGCGACGGGGGAACTGCTTTGGGAGCAGCCCACACGCTACATCGGACACCTCTGGTACAACTGGAAGGATGTGTTTGTCATCGACGGCCTGGTTTGGACATGGAGCGCCGACCTGGTGACCGGTACCTTCGAGCTGGGCGGCCGCACCCAGCGGACCTTGTATCCGCCCACCGTCAACGGTTATGACTTGCGCACGGGCCAGTTGAAGCGGGAAGTGCCGCTGGGCTTGATCTTCAACACCCACCACCATCATCGCTGCTACCGGAACAAGGCGACGTCGCGTTACCTCCTGGCCAGTCGCCGGGGCACGGAGTACGTGGACCTGGAGCAAGGTCGGCACACCGTGCACAATTGGGTGCGCGGGACCTGCCATGTGGGCATGATGCCGGCCAACGGGCTGCAATACGTGCCGCCGCATGCCTGTGTATGTTATATCGAAGAGAAACTGGACGGATTCTTTGCTCTGGCTCCGGCGACGTCGGAAACGCCGGGCGGGGTGGAAGCCTCGGCTCCCCGCCTGGAGCGCGGCACGGCCTTCGGCGCGGCGCCGCTGGCGGACAGTGACGCCCACGATTGGCCGACCTTCCGCGGCGATGCGATGCGAACCGGGGCGACCCTGGACCGCGTGCCGGACGACGCGGTCAGGGTTTGGCGAACACGGCTCGGACATCGCCTGTCCCCCCCGGTTGCCGCGGGCGGGCAGGTGTTCGTGTCGTTGATCGAGGAGCATCATGTGGTGAGTGTCGATGCCCGGGACGGCGCCGTGCAATGGGAGTTCGCTGCCGGGGCGCGAGTCGACTCGCCACCCACTTGGCATCGTGGAACCGTGCTCTTCGGCTCGGCGGACGGCTGGGTGTATTGTCTCCGCGCCGCGGACGGCCAGCTTGTGTGGCGGTTTCGTGCAGCAACGGAAGAACGCCAGATCGCGGTGTCGGATCAACTCGAATCGGCTTGGCCGGTCCACGGCAGTGTGCTGGTTCAGAACGGCATCGTCTACTTCGCGGCAGGCCGCACGTCCCAATTGGACGGGGGTATGCGGCTCTATGGTCTGGACGCCGCCACCGGCGAACTCCGCTACCGGAAGGAACTGGAGGGCCCCCACTACACGGTCGGCAACATCGACGAAGCCAACTTCCGCCTGCCGATGGGCGCCTTGCCCGACATCCTCCTGGGCGATGGCTCCAAGATCTACATGCGGAATCGAACCTTCGACACCGAATTGAACCCGGCCTCGGGTAGCCCGGCGCTGCGGACGACCAGCGGTTTTCTGGACGACAGCTACTTCAAACGCGCCCCCTGGCGATATGGCGGCGGGCCGCAGTACGGCCGCCTGATCGTCCACGACGATCAACGGATGTTTCTCGTGCGAATGTTCGACAGCCTCCAAGGGCTCGATCCCACGGTGTACTTCACGCCCGGCGACCAGGGCTATCTGCTGCTGGCCCGCGGCGGCGGCGACGGCCGTGCGGTTCGTCGCGGGCAGGCCGGCGGCGGATGGTCGCACCGTATCCCGGTACGCGTCCGCGCGATGGTCTTGGCAGGCGACCGGCTACTGGCCGCCGGTCCGCCCGATGTGGTCGATCCCCGAGATCCGCTGGGCGCCTTCGAAGGCCGTCAAGGCGGGCGATTGCACGTCTACCACGCGGGGTCCGGTGAGCGGCTGGCGGAGCATACGCTGGCCTTCCCGCCCGTCTTCAACGGGGCCGCCGTGGCCGGCAACCGCCTGTACTTGGCCGAAGAAGATGGAAGCCTTACCTGCTTTGCGTGCCCGACCACTCCATAAGCATCTGCGAAACCATCACGGTCGCGTTCGTCGCGGCGGCCCCCGTTCTCGCCGCGAGGTGGCCGCCAGCGCTGTGGCCGGTCGAGTAGGAGTACCGCGATGCGGGCGTTCACTTGGGACAGTTACTTCACCAACACACGGACCATGAACCACGTTCACGGCCAGACCCGGCACATGTATCCAGACATATCGACCTTCCGCGTTTGCCATCGGAATGAAGGTCATGTTCCGATCCGAAGCCCGTTGGCCGTCTTTTTCGCAGTAATTCCCGGCAATTCTGGCCTGGGTTCCGTGGCCTTGTAGCTCTTCACCGCCAAGAGTGGTCAGCGATTAGATCAGTTGCTTCAGTCAAAAAAACAACTTTTTTCGGTTTTTTTCGGAAATGGACTGAAATTACCATTGACCACCTGAGGGTAATTGGCTATACATAATTAGGATTTAATCATTGTCTACATCGGAAGCCTTGATGGCCGTCCTGACGGATCAGTTTCGGCGATACATCACACGTATGCTGCAGTCATCGCTGCAAGCGGACCGGCCTGCCTACGTGTACGATCCCATCCTCGCCCAAGTCGAACAGGTTGGGGATCCCGAGCGCAAAGGAACCCTTTCCTTCGCCGTGCAACCTCCCTACCAACGCAGGGGTGCCGAGCAGATCATGCTAGGGTATGTCAAGACAGGTGTGGTGGGAGCGGTGGAAGCTTACTTCCCCGCGGTGGTCGATGGCAGGATCGACCCGGAACTGGAGCGCAAAGTGGTGGCGTTGAAAGAAGGATTTCCTTCCCTGCCCGCAACGACCTGCGCAACGATTCTCCAAGGGCTGAATTGTGAAATCCAACAGGAGCAGGTTCTGGCGATCTACGGTTCCTACGGCACCTCTCGTAGCACGAAGCATCTGGCCGAGACATTCGACTTCACCGAACTCAATCGACGTGCTCACCGCTTGCAGCAGTTGATCGACGCGGGTTCCAAACAAGAGCGGCACAGCGTGCAGGTGCGTTATTTGGCGATGCATGCGTATGTCACCGCTCCCCAAGGCGGTCGCGAGCAAGCCATCGCCGAATCCGGCTTGAAGAGAAGCTTGTTCTTCTTCTATTGGAAGGCCTTTCAACGGTATGGGTTGTTAGGGCTTGTTGACCGAGCGCGGGAGACGTTTCGACGTTCCAAGATCGGTTTGGCCAATGAGGCCCAACTGGTCGTGGACAAACTTCGACGGCCGCAACACCCCAACTCCTTCTTCACCGATCGGCTCAAGTCCAAAGACATACCCACCGACCCCAGCGCGGTGATGAAGATTTTCGCCAAGTGGAACGTGAAAGATTATCGTTGCGAGTTCGTGCATAACCTGGAACGACTGGAAGCACCCGATGAGAAGGCCAGCCAGCAGGAAGAACCGCTCCCAGAAGAAGAACCGGCTCGCTGGGTCGATCAGAACTTCCTGATCAAGCTCAGCGGGCTAAGAACGGCTCCCATCGATGCGCCGGGGCTGTTTGCGTTATGGTGTTACCTGGAAGAACTCGGCATCTTTCCCGTCCTGCAGGCGATGGGCCTGACCGGTGGCGGCGAAGAAAAGGGATACAGTTGGTTCGACCTGTTCCTGCTTGCCATTGCCCGGACGTTCTACGGAATTTCCAGCTACAGCAAAACGTGCGAACACCAAGAGTTGAGCCTTCCCTTGTTCTCGCATCTGCTTGCTTTGCCCTGCAATGACAGCTTTTTGAACGGCTTGGCCAGTGTCTCCGAAGAGCAAATCCGCATTTTGCGGAGATGGTTGGTCAAACGCGGAAAAGAACTCGGCCTGCTGGAGGGCAAACGCATTGCCATGGACTTTCATCAAATCGATCGCGACGTACGGATTCCCGAGCTGCGCAACTTTGGCAAAGGCCCCTCACCCAAGAAAAAATTCTGTTGCAACGGCTTCCGTCCTCATATCGCCTGGGACTTGGAAACCGGCTGTCTGATCGTGGCCGAATTCCGCAAGTCGTCTGCTCGCGGGACCTCCACCGTCAAACGCTTCACGAACGATTACTTGATGCCCGATTTCCAGGAGTTGTTCGAGTGCGTCTATATCGATAGCGAGTACACCGGAAAAGATGTGTGGGAGTTCATCCTGGAACCCGATGGCATGAATGCCCACCTCACAGCGTGCCTCAAGCAGAACCCTTTCGTCAAGCGAGCCCGGGATGCGTTTCTCAACAGCCACGCGCAACGCGACGATTTCTGGAAGTATTGCGACGATGAACACGTCTATGCGGACGGGACGTTCCCGCTCGTTTGGCCCGTGGGCGCGGACACGCCTGAGCAAGAGGAATCAGCCGTCCGTCAGTTCCGATTGAATTGCGTGGTCAAGAAGAACCTCAAGACCGGTTCTGATCGTTGCTTCGGAACGTCTCGACCGGTTGAGAATCCTAGGACGCTGTTCGACGACTACGGCCACCGATGGAAGATTGAAAACGGGATCAAAGATCTCGTTGGCAGCTACTTCCTCGACCAATGTCCGGGATGCCAGCCTCATCAGGTCGACGTGCATTTCTTTTTGGTCACCGTGTGCCGCCTGTTGTATCGGATGATTGAGCGAGACCTTGGAGAGTCGATCCACAATCCGGACGGCTCGACCAAAACACTTCACACGATGCGTACCGTCCTTTTCCGTCAAGGGGCCGCCCATATTCAATTGGCCGAGGACACGATTTGTCTTCGCTTCCAGGACAGCTTCAGCCACGAGCGCACAGAGCTTCTCAAAAACTGGTTCGACACGTTACATGGTCGATACGCCGATGGCTTGCAGATCCTGGACGGACTCCGGCTCGGGTTTCAGTTGCGGGTCCCCCGAGGTGAAGAACACCGCAACGCATACCGCAAAGCCCGCCTGTGCTCTGCCAAACCCGTTGAACCCGGCCCATAACGGCCCTGCCACAGCAAAAATGCACACCGCCGATTCGTGTGAACCTGACAGGCCCAGGTAAAATGGGGAGTCTCGTCGCCGCCGCCAAAGTGTCCGCGAATGACCCCTGACAAGGGCGCTTTAGTGGAGGTCGATAAGTCTGACGTCCGGGCAGACGTAGTGCCTGCAACTGTTTGAATCCAGTCAACTCCTTCAAGCCAGCGTTGGTGACGGACGTACGACTCAGGTTCAGTGACTGCAATCGGCGCAGTCCGGCAAGGGTCTTTAATCCTTCGTCTGTCACGGGATTGCCTTCGAGATCGAGATACTCCAATTTTTTCAGCGCGGACAATTCCTTGAGATTCGCGTCGGTTACCATGGCACCGCGAAGACCCAGCGACCGCAGTTGTTCCAGTCCAGCCACTCCATCCAGTCGCGTGACGGGGGACCGACCCAATTCCAGCGACTGCAGGTTCTTCAGCCCCGCAAGATGCTTCAGTCCCGAGCCAGTCACTCGGGTCTCCCCGAGGCCCAGCGTCCGCAAATGGTCCAAGCCCGCCAGGCCGCGCAACCCCGAATCGCTCACCGGGGCGCCACGGAGTTCGATCACCTGCAAATGCTCCAGGTCGGCCAGTTCTTGCAGACCCGCATCGGTTACGTTCGAAAACGAAAGTTCCAGCCGCTGCAAACGTTTCAGCCCGGCCAGCACTCTCAGGCCGGCATCGGTGGTCTCACGCGAAACCCTGAGCGATTGCAGCTTGTTAAGGCCGGACAACTTTTTCAATCCGACATCCGTCACCTTCGTGTCATACAAACTGAGCGTTTGCAGGTCCTTTAGCCCAGCCAGCTCTTTCAGGCCGGTGTCCGTCGCATCCGTCCAGAAAAGGTCCAGCGACTGGAGCTGCTTCAGCCCGCCCAGCACTTTGAGGTGCCTGTCCTTCAGATTGGTATGGCGAAGGCTCAGCGACTGCAACTGCGTCAGTCCCCCAAGCTCGGTCAAACCGTTATCAGACACTCCGCCGCCGCTGGACAAGATCGTCAGTGTCCGCAGTGGCTTGAGTCGCGGCAACGCCTTCATGCCCGGATCGGTTACCGACGCGGAGATAATGTGCAGCGCGTGCAAGTGCGGCAACGCGGTCAGTTCGTTCAGCCCCTGGTCCACAAGGTTGCCAAGTGTCAACATCCGCAAATGTTTCAAAGCGGCGATTTCCTTCATGCCCGCATCCGTAAGGCCGGTGTGCGGCAAGCGCAGTATCTGCAACTGGGGCAGTGAGGCCAGCGACTTCAGGCCAGCGTCAGTTACGCCGAAGGCGAAGTTCCCCTCGATCTTCAACGCTTGCAACTGTTTCAGCCCGGCCAATTCCTCAAGGTCCGCATCCTTCGTCGAGCTACCCAACCAGAGACCGAAAGGAACGTCAGGGGCGACAAGCGTGCTGACATTTCCGGCTGGGAACCTGTTGAACCGAAACGCGGGGAGGGCTGCCGGGGTGGGCTTTACCCCATGGATCCACCGCCAATCGTTCGTGCGATCCCAAGGCCAGTCCATGTCAGGCGAGCCTGCGGCTGGCTTTTCCCGATGGAACCGCCACTTGCCCAGTGGGTCGGTCGTGATCCAGCCGAATACGGCTCCGGCCTGCTGCCACTGGTCAATCACTGTGGGGGCTGGCGAGTCGTGTTTGCCTTCCGTCGGGTACGCAGACGCCTGCCCCGCCCCCTTCCACAAAGCCACCGCCGTGAGGGCCGCCCATAACAACCAGCAAGTTGTCCAGTGTTTCATCGACTTCATCCAGTTGGGTCGTCGGAAGTCGCCAGCGGGAACTCGACGTTTTCGTACAGGTCGGCTAACCGCAGTTCGCAATCGATTTCGGGCAGCGGAATGACGGCGTTGAGTCCAACGTAGGTCTGACGCTGAAAGCCATGATCGTCACGCCGATAAACCAATGTTGCCGGGGCGGACGATTGGACCAGGATGTACACGCACAGCGAATCGATCGACAGATATGCGTCGCACTTTTCGTTTTCGTCCGTGCGGCGAGTGGACGGAGAGACGACCTCGACGATCACGATCGGGGCATCTTGGAATGTGTCGCTGGGTGGATTCGGGTGGCAGACGACCAGGGCGTCGGGGTAGTAAAACCGAGTACCGCGTGGCGAACGAATCCGAACCTTTGTGTCGGAATTAAAGGTTTGGCATCGTTTGCCACGAAGCTGTCCGCCCAAAGCGACTGTGGCATTGGTGGCGACCCGGTTGTGAACATTCGAGGCACCCACCATGGCATACACAACGCCATCAACATATTCATGCTTCCCCTGGGCGGTCTGTTCGCCGCGGAGATAGTCACGGACGGAAACCGATCGGTAGGAAGGTGCTGAACTCATGTCTCGAATCTATCCGATTGTTCGGCGACGGACAATGACATCTCGGCAAGCGGCCGTTAAGCTCTGTCTGAAAAGGGGTCAGACCCTTTGGAGGACACGCTGAAAACCGGGAAATACGGTGTGCCCGGAGAGGGTCAGACCCCTTTTCCGACAGAGCCGTTAGATCGACGCAATGGCCAGTCGTCTTCGCCGGCGCCGGACCATTCGCAGCAGAAACCAAACCAAACACGTGGAAAACAACAGGAAACCGAGAAAACTGGCGGCGAATGCCCACCACCAGATGGCACCTACGAATACTCCCAAGAGCTGCGGGTACCGACGCATGGGCTCCTCCAATGCAGGGTGCGGCAGCAGCAGCATGACCAGCAGTGTCATGCCGATCAACAGGGCTGCGATCGGCAGCGTCGGTGGCCGGGCCGCTTGCAGAAGCTCGATGCGCTCGATTTGCGGAGGCTCGCCGTCGCCAGCCACGATCAGGACACGGGTTACCTGGTCGGGCTCGCCTACGATCCGCCAGGTGTCGTGGGATTCGAATACTTGCCGTGCTTCACTTTCGGCCAATAGCGTGTGGGCCTGGACATCCAGCCGTTCGGCCACCTGACGGTGATTCTCGTCGAGTTCGGCCAGTTCCTCTGCGGCCGTTTCGTTGTCGGGCTGTGTGGCGGACACGTCGGCGGATAAACGGCTGCGCATCGTGGCCCAGCGGCGCGTCCAAGGGACGTACCAGCGGACGATTTCTTCAGGATCGCCGTCCTTCAGAACTTCCTTGGCCTGGGCGATCAACCGGTCCAGGCTGCGAACTCGCAGCCAATCCAGCGATTTCTGATCAGCTTCGGCGTCGGAGGGCACCAGGTCCCACGGGGATCGTTGCGCGTAGCGGATGGTCCAGGCTGTCTGGTCGACGGGGATACCTTGCAGCTCGGGAGCTTGCAGCGCGTGGATCGCGGACGGGTGCGAGTTCGGATCGATCCGGCTGGAAAACAGCACTCGAATCCGTTGCGGCAAAGGTTGCGATCCCAGGGGTATCCGCAACTGCTGGTGTTCCCCCGGCAACAACGAGATGGGCAGATCAGCGACGGTGACGTGCAGCACGTGGCATTGCGGTGGGACGATCAATCGAAACTCGCTTCGCCCGCCCGGTTGTAGATCGAAGATCGACACACCCAGGACGTTGCCGGCGGCGTCCAATTCCAGCGAATGATCGGCCAGATAGACGAAAGCCCGGCCGGATTCCAGGTGGATGTCTTTGATGGTGGCCTGGAATCGGGGCCGGAGGGCGGCGTAGGGTAGATCGGCAGGTCCGCGAAGCGGTCGCAACGATTCGGGCAACGGTTGGGCCTGCAGCCCGCTACGTTCCCAAATGATCCGCTGTTGGTCCACGCGAGACGGCAGCAGCACAAAGCTTTCAATATTCTGGGCATCCAGCAGCGTGACATCGGGGACGCGGATGCGTTCGCGCGAGACCGACGAAATCGGACCTCGCAAACGAACCTGGAAATCGCCTTGGACGGCCTGTTCGGGACGCAGCAGCAAGTGGCTGCGGCCTTTGCCCGACAGATCGGATATCGTTGTGGTGATGCCTTCCGGAACCTCGAACGGACCTTTCCAGTCCGAGGGGATGTCCAGCCGCAAAGCGTCCAGTACGCCACCATCGACGGTCAGATGCAAGTCGACTTCGGCCCACCAACCATCCTCCTGGCGTCGTACGGCGGTGACCATTCGCCCCGTGGTGCTGGGTCGGTTACGGAGCACGCGGAACTTCAGCTCGGGCGTTTCCGCCCCGGGGTCTCGGGTCATCGAGCCTACCCAGCGCCCTCGATTGGTGAAGAAACGACCCTCGACGAAATCCTCTTGCATCTGATATCCGCTCGATGCAACCAAGCGGACCTGGGTTTGCTGGTGACGGTAGATATCGACGTCGTGCGTCTGTCGATCGACACCGTCGATGGTCCAGTCGGGTACGCTCAAAGGGTTATCGGCGGGCGTCGGAATCCGATCGCGGGAACTGCCTTGAATCTCCAACCGGTGCTCCTGGTCAAGCGGTTGATCCAGCCGCACCGTCAGTCGGCCTTCCGCATCGCGAGCCCAGGACTTCAATCGCGACTGGCCGGCCTGAACGACCGAGACTTCGTCCACGGTCACCGCGGGTGGCAGCAAGACTTCGTACTGCAGGCGAGATCCGATCGTCACGTCAAAATCGGCTTGAAACGTCCAACGCACGTCGCCCGGGCCGCAGACAACTTGGGTCCGTTGCTGCGAGCGAATACGGGTTGGCTGTGGTTGCACCATCAGGCTGCTGGGACCATCCCGGGCGTCCAGGTCGATCACCATCAGCGGTGCTGAGGCCAGCGGTTCCCAAGCGTTCAGAAAATCGGCCGGGGTCGGACCTTCCGTGTCGATCGGTGGCTGGAGCTGGCCGATCAGACTGGAATCGATACTGAACCCCATCCATTGGCGCGTCACCTGGTCGGCCGAGGTCGAGAGCCGTGGAAAGGTGATCCGTCCGGTGCTGGCTGTCTTGTCCAGCAAGAAGGACAATTCAAGCTCCAGTTCCTGCTGGTGGGGCGGTTTGAATTCCAGATGAATGATCTGCGTTGCTCCCCGAGTGCTTTCGTACCAGGCGATCGGCGAATCATCGGGGGGGGGCAAGAGCCGCAACCGATGATCGGCGATCAGATCGACGCGAGAAATGGGTGAACCGTATTTCGTGAATCGCAATCGTGCGTCCAACTGGACCGAGTCCGGACGCACACGCAGCCACATCAGTTTGTCCAGCTCCAGCGTTTCCGAGGTGCCGACGCGTTCCACGTCGGTCGGCCACCTGGCCACCAGTCGCTCGGTCGGCCCCAACTGTACCTGCCACGTCCCGTCGCCCAGCGCCGGAATCGCCCCTCCCAGGGCCGTCGGAAAACGGACCTGATCCGCTTCCGGCGGCAACTCGATCCGTAGGCGGCTGTTGCCTACGCGGGGAATCGCCACTTCGAAGTGATCGAAATCGCCATTGCGTCGGACATGCGGGCGAAGGGCTAAAGTGACCCGGTACCGCCCGACCTGATCGACGTCCAGCGCCAAACCTCGCTGGTCTTCCAGCCAGCGGACGGTGGCGGGGTCGCCGTCCAGCAAAGCACGGTTCGGCAGAAGATGGGCCTGAGATTCCAGCAGTGGCAACCGCACGGTGGTCCCCGGTCGGAACACCTCCAGGTCGTAGGTCATCGATAGTTCCACCACCGACAACCGCTCCTCGGCCGCATTCCAGCTCATCGTCGCCTGATAGGCTGCATCGTAGATCATCCAGGATCGCGCGTCGGCGGCCGAAGGCGAGGCTTCGCGCAGCAAGCCTTCATAGAAGTCGGCGGGGACATACACGTACTCGCCTTGCGGATCGCCATCGGCGTCGA
>SKKK01000423.1 GCA_007121535.1 Planctomycetaceae bacterium
GTCCCCGTGGCTCAATTGGATAGAGCGTCGGCCTCCGGAGCCGAAGGTTACAGGTTCGAATCCTGTCGGGGATACTTGGGCCTAAATGTCCGCAACCTGCGACACTGCAAACGTAAGTGCTTGCAGAACAACCATTTACGCCACCCAACTCCCGCCCACGTCGCGTCTTGCGCTAGCCGCCCGCCCCCTCGCCGTGCTACCCCTTCCGGCTAAAAGCCCTTGCAGATCGCGGCAGATTGCGGCAAAATCCGCCAAGTTGTCTCGCACCACAGAATGCACCACGGCGACCCAAATCACAAAAAAAGCACCCTGGTGAGCACCGCACGATGCGGGGGCTTTCGGGGGCCACTCCATCGGCTAGCCACCGCGTTCGGCGTACGGCAAGATGAGACGGGCCTGCCAAACGGCCATTGCCGGCATCGAACGAGACCACCGATGCTCAGGAGAATGACTCGTACCCAAAATAGGTTTGATCGCATGAAAAAACTTGGCAAGACACCGACGCGGCGAGATCCAGGACCACCGAGCTTGGCTGACATTCCGTTCCGAAAGTTGGTCCAGCTGGACGAGGAACTGCGGGCTTTCCCCATGCAACGATACGCCGGCGAACACCAGCCGGAGGCCTCAAGGGCGAACATTTCTCCAGGGGACACGCTCCCCGGCCATTCGAAGGCGGCCTCTGCGGCGGAGGTGACGGCAACGGAACCGGCGCCGGCGGACCCACGAATCTGCTCTGGATTTGAGCATACGGAAAGGAAAGCGAAAGTGTCGATGCGATTGGTTGCGAGTCTGCTGGGTGGGGTGCTGTTGATCGCTTCGGCAGCTTGGTCCCGGGCTGGCGAGTGGATCGATGTGGGGGACGATGCGTCGCTACGTCAAGCGTTGTCGGCAGCGGGGCCGGGAACGCGGATCCGCATTGCGCCGGGCGAATACCGCCCGGGAATCCATGTCCGCGGCTTGCAGGGCACCCCGGAGGAACCGATTGTGATCGAGGGAGCGGACCCCCACGACCCGCCGCGATTCCACGGCGGCTCGACCGGCTGGCAGCTGAGCGACTGTGCCCACGTGACCCTCCGCCATCTGGCGGTCAGCGGCCAGTCGCAGAATGGGATCAACATCGACGACGGGGGCACATACGACACACCCAGCCGGCATCTGCGGTTGGAACACCTGCATGTCAGTCGCGTCGGCCCGCGGGGCAACCGGGACGGGATCAAGTTGTCGGGCGTGGTCGACTTTGTCATCTGCGAGTGCACGATCGAAGGCTGGGGCGGGCAGGCCATCGATATGGTCGGCTGCCACCGCGGCTTGATCGAGCGCTGCCGGTTCGTCGGCCGGGACGGTTTCTCTCAAGGAGCCGGACCGCAGGCGAAGGGCGGTTCGTCAGAGATCGTGATCCGGCAGTGTCTGTTCCTGGATGCGGGGCAGCGAGCGATCAACATCGGCGGTTCCACGGGGCTGGCCTATTTCCGCCCTCAAGGCGCGCCGTACGAAGCACGTGACATCACGGTCGAAGGTTGCCAGTTCGTCGGCAGTACCGCTCCCTTGGCCTTTGTCGGCGTGGACGGAGCCACTGTCCGCTACAACACGATCTACCGGCCCGAGCGGTGGGTGCTGCGGATCCTGCAGGAGACGACCGAGCCGGGTTTCGTGGCTTGCCGCCACGGGGTCTTCGAACGCAACCTGATCGTCTATCGCCGGGACCAGATCAGCACGGTGGTCAACATCGGCCCGCACACGGCGGCGGAAACGTTCCGGTTCGCCGACAATTTCTGGTTCTGCGAAGACCGGCCCGCCGCCAGCCGGCCCGAGTTGCCCGCAGCCGAGGCCGGGGGCGTGTACGGGATCGATCCCCAACTGGAAGCACCGGCCCAACACCGTCTGCGGCCGCGGAATCCGCAAGCGGCAGGCTACGGCGCCCACGCCTGGCCGGACTCTTGACACGTGTTCGTCGTTCACGGTTCTTCCTACGGGACCCCCATCGTGGCGGCCCAATCGCGCCACCGCTGCTGGAGTTCGCCCAGCGCGTCCGGATGTCGGGCGGCCACGTCGCGCGTTTCCGTACGATCCCGATCCAGGCAAGTCTTATTGAGCCTCGGCTCCCTCGGCAGGTTCGAAGCAGTAGAGCATTCCATTGTCTTGTGGCGCGAAAAACATGCGTCCCCGGGCGACCAGTATCCGTAGCAGATGTGCCGCGGTGGACTGGGGGAGCTTGGGACGAATCAGGGTAGTCGGCGTGGCCGGACAGCTAGAATTCAGATTGCGTTTCCCAGTTTCCCGATGGTTGATGGTTTCCCGCGCGCAGGAATTGACGCTTACCGAAAACGGGGTGGCGAAGGCCCCCATCGTCGTATTCGAGAACGCGCCGCCGTTCACCCGGCAAGCGGTGAGGCTCTGGGAGGAAAGCGAAAAGACGGACACGGAGGCGAGGGAGCGCAGCTTGGCAAACTGGGACAAGATTGTCCAGATCTACAAGGAGCACCCCCATGCGATGAACTGGCGCCGCCTCGAGCCGCGGCACGGCCGGACCGCCGCCTTCCACCCCGACGGTCGAGACGCTGACGTTCGGATGCCCCGCTAACGCTGGCGTCTCGCGAGTGGCTGTTGTCCTGTTTCCCTAGGGCCGCAAATCACAATTGATAGGCCACCAAGGCCGGAAGTTGCTTGCTGCGTCTCCCCGTAGGTTGGGCACTCCTGCCCGACGGACGTAGGATCATCAACAAGAACGTCGTACTGATTACGA
>SKKK01000543.1 GCA_007121535.1 Planctomycetaceae bacterium
CGAGGAAGCTGGGCGTGTCCGGGCGGTTCGGCTCGTCGTGGCAACTCGCACAGCGGCGGTCGTAAACGGCCTTGAGGTTCGCCCGGGCTTCGTTGGACAACACCGTTGGCGAATTCTGATCGTAGTGGCCGTAGAAGGGGATGTTCGAATCGATCCACAGAAAGACCCGCCGCCTCTCCTCCGCGGTCAACCGGGTCTCCGCATGCTTGGGATCGTCGATGTATCGCGTCAGTTCACTTAGGTGTGAGCCGCGGCTGAGCGGTGCCTGCTCGTCGTAGTCGGAGTTGAGCTGCATGTATGTTCGCCCTCGGCCCGGCGCGAAGTGAACCAAACCCTTGTCGACCAGTTCCATGTAAGACATGTTGAAGACGGTGGTTCGATCGCCGGAAAGGTCGAGCCGGCCCTCGGTCTTCTCGCCGCCGTGGCAGGAAACGCAATGCTTGTCGAACACCGGTTGCACGACGCTTTCGTATTCGATAATCCCGCGCGTTCCCCAGGGTGGAAGCTTCGGCTCGACCGGCGGTTTGCCGGTCGCCAGGGGATTCGTACCGACGCGGCCATCAGCGAATTGCAAGAGGCGTTGCCTGCGACGACGATTACAGCCGACCGTCCACCGTTTACCATGTGATGGACCCGGGATTTCGGCAGGTGATGCTTTTTAGCCCCTCGCCGTCCGCCGCAGGCGGCGGACGGTCTCCGGGTCGCTGCACTCGCCGGGGCTTGAAATCCTGAAGATCGGCTCAATCTTTTCGAGAGACCAGTACGGCCCATTGCCCTCGATCCGGGGCGCGCAATTCCAGCAGGCCTCCTCCATCGACCTCTTGGATCGGCTTCCATTCGCTGCGGCCGATGTCCATCCAGCGAACCTGCAACGTACCCTCGGCTTGCGAGACATCCAGTTTCACCGCTCCGCCGTCGGGAAAATAGACGGCGTACTGCCGGCCGGGATCAGCCGCACAGTAGGCCTCGTTCGTCGCTCGCTCGGAGAGCAGTCCGTTGTCCGGTTCGGCGACGAAGACATTGAAGGCGTCCGTGAACATCCGAACGCTCTTCAGGTGCGTTTGAGCCAGTTCGCTCAAACCGGCTCCGGACGCAGGACGATGGAATCGCGACGACGCGCAACCACCCAACACGTTGTGCCACATCTTGTGGGTTCCTTCCAGCAGACTGCCACCGTGAGGCGTCCCGCCGTAGATCTTCGTGTTGTTGACCGGTCGAGCCGGGTCGGCCACCAAGCGGCGAGCGATCTGCATGTTGTCCCAATGCGTCTGGCCTACCTGATGGTTGTTTTGGGAAATGTCGACGAACGAATACAGATCGGGATGGTCGAACGTCCGACGATGCGTGGCGTGGGACAAGTCCCAGGCATCCCACATCTCCGTCACCTCGACACCCCGATTGGCCTCACTCGCTTTGCTGCGGATGAATTTCGCCCAGTGACGGCTCCACGCCTCAGAGTCGTTGGTCTCGTTGCTGATGCAATACAGGACGTGATCGAACTGCAAAGAGATCGACAGCATCTTGCCCACCATCGCCTCTTGCCAGGCCAGCAGCCGAGGCCGATCCTCCAGTTCCGGAAGACTGCGGAAGAAGGCATTTTCCAGCCGACCGGGATGAGTGTCGATCCGCTCGGGAAGACCCATTTCCTTTGCCGTATAGTTGATGTTGTTCTTGGGATTGAAGGGGTTTCGGTTCCAGGGGTCGCGAGCATAGTCGAAGCGGTCGAAGACTTCGATCTGCACGATGATGCTTCGTCGATGAGTCATTTCCAGGAAGTTGCGGAACCGCTGCCAATACGCATCGCTGAAGCGGTCCAGGTCGTACAGCCCCGTTTCCGGATCGCGGTGATGGGGCCACAGATTGCCCTCGTCGCGGTTGGACATCGTATTGCGAACATAGTTGCCTCCCACAGAGACCAGCAGGTCCAAATGAGCCTCCAGCCCGTCCGGTGGAATGTCCGGATGGTTGAATAGATTGTCTTGATCGCTGCCACCCAACAGCAGCACCGGCTGGCCGTGGTACTGCCAGTACGTCGGGTTCTGCGAATACGGTTGGATGCGGTCGGGATTGTCCGCCAGCAATGCCCCACCCCCGACCATTGTCGCGACCATCCACAAAACGACCTGTTCCACCCAACGCTTCGTTTCGCTCTTTCCAGCCATCTTCGGATTCTCCTTGTTCAATACCCGTTTCGCTCAACATTCGACGCTGATACTGACATCCATCAGTATTCGAAAACACTCGGTCCAGTTCACGGCGGATGATCCGGGTCCACACTCGGTAACCTTCCTCGTTCAGATGCAAGCGGTCGGCCCGGAACAGTTCGGCACGAGGCTGTCCTTGATCGTTCAGGAACCGATCTTCGGTCGCGATGTAGTGCAGGTGCGGATGCTGGGCGCAGTAGCCCAGAATCTTTTGGTTCAGTTTGCGGATCTTCGGCCAGGCATGCCAATGAGACTCGGTAGGCGTAATGGCGATCCAAAACACGGGAGTAACGATTCCCACCAGCAGCCATCGCATCAACATTGTCATCGTCTCTCACTGGGTCGCCGACGGTGAGGTCGGCGACCGTAGCTGATCCAGGCAAAACGCAGAGGCTGCCGCGACGCATTATCGAATATGAAACGCTTGCGACAGGAACACCACTTCGCCTACCTGCACGCGGAAACGCAGCAGGACATCTTTCATCTCGGAAAAGTCGATCGAATCGCCTGTGTGGACGGGTTCTCCGTCCTGAATCCAGGTAATGCCATCGTGGTTGTCGATCTGGACGGAGATCGTTTTCGCTTCATCATCGACGGTGACCCGCTGGAACACAGGCAAGACCTCGGTGCGGGAGCCGACGAACATGTGACCGTTTTCCAACGCATGACGCACCGAAGGTTCCGTCAGTTCATCGGCCAGCACGATCGTGATCGTGGCGTTGGGCGATACGGAGGTCCCGTGAGTATCGTCGCTGCCCTTGATGAAGACGTTGTGCTCGCGGTAATAGGCTGCCAACAGCCTGTCGAACAATTCCTCCTCCAGTTCGATGCGGCCGCGCATCTGCATTTCGATGCCCACCAGGCAGTCGAATTCTGCGATCAAACCACCGAAGTACTCGATGGCTTCGTCCCAGGGAAACCCGCGATCTTCCCAGCTTCCGCCAGGAACGTAGTGGCCGGGATGCGCCCAAAAGGCCAAACCCTGTTTCTCTTGAACGCATCCGAAGCGCTCGCGATCGTGGTCCCGGTTGGGAACTCGATGCCGTTCGGTGAATCCGCATTCGTTGAACAGGCTGACGATGTGCGGATCCGACGTCAGCTCGTTGCCACGGATGGCGAGCATCCCGTCTTGTCCCAATCCGGGGTAGAACGCCGAGGTCTCGACTCCATTGCGCTTCCAGATCTGCGAGGGCTGTTCGTCGATCCAATCCGTCCACGGCCAGGTGGTTTCGTGCGTCGGTTGCGTCTCTCGTTCACCTGCGCGCGTGGTGTGATAATTGTCGTGATCTGTGATCGCCAAGATGTGGTATCCGGCTTCGGCATAGATCCGGACCAGTTCTTCAGGCTCGGCTCGTCCATCGCTGTAAACGGTGTGCGAGTGAAGGTTCGCCTTGAAGTTCTTCACCCGATCCCAATTCACATCGGCGTACGGATTCTTCACGACACTCGGCTGCCCTGATTCGCCGATCGCTGACGACGGCCAAGCCAGTATCGCGATCAGTCCCAAGGCCAGAAAAACCGAAATGCACATCCATCGATTCGCTTGCGGCAACATGAGAAAAATCTCCTTTGCTCTGGGGGTCGATTGTCAAAATCAAAAGGACCGATTCGACTGTCCGAAACGGTACTACGCATTCTCCAGGATCATCTTTGTGTCGCCGCACTCACCAGAGTACGCGGCTTCCAATCGTAGCCGCACTCGCCAGACTGCGGGACTTCCGCGTTCTGGCGAACGCGGCTACAAGCGTGAACTCACTCGTTGAATCGGTAGGGACGACTGCGTACCAGGAACCGTTGGGTGGAGCCATCCACAAAGGTCAGCTCACCTGCGGCGCCTACGCGGAACGTGCCAGATTGTCTGGGAATCGTTATCGAAACGCTTTCACCCACTTCCGGCAGGTCCGTCAGCACGCTCTGTACTCGGCCATACCTATCCTCGACCTGCAGCGATCCTTGAACGGCGGTCGCCGGACGACGGTGGTCGCCCAGCCCCACCATGGTAACATCCAGCGTCATCGTTTGACCGGAAACCATGGGTACCGGCCGGTCGTCGTCTTCCGAACTATGGAACCGGATCACCGGTGCGTTGTGCGGCCCCACAGTGGGACTCGAGGTCATGGCGCGACCGAATTTGGGTAGGCCTCGCTGGCCCAGCACGGCGCCCATATTGAACAGGATGAAACCATCGGCGCCCAAACGACGAGAGATCTCGGCTTGACCGATCGCCTGTTCGTCCGAAATGCGCCAGTGCCCGATGCCGGTGTACAGCGGCACCGCGCCCTGCAGATGGCCCATCTGGCCGGCTGTCATGCTTTCAAAGCTGCTGTCGATGGTGGTATAGTTCATGGGGCATACGAAATCCAACCAGCCTTCCCGACACCATCGTACCCAATCTTGGCCGATCGAGCGTTTCGTACCGGGATAACCGCTGAAAACGGCCGCCGAGATCTTCACGTGAGGCTTGATGTCGCGTACTTGCCGAGCGGTTTCTCGCACCACGAGATCGATCTGTTCGCAACGCCAATCCCGATAGGCGTCGGCCCAATCGCCGCGATGGGCATCGCTTGGCCAATCCCGGATGGTCTGGCCCACGTGGGCCTCGAATCGTTCGTGGCATCCTTCGCAGTAGCACGAGTCCTCGCCGGGGTATCGGATATAATCGAAATGCACGCCATCGACATCGTAATTCCGCGCCACTTCGACCATCGCGTCGATTTCGAGTTGCTGGTTCTTCGGGTGCGACGGGCACAACCACTTGGTGACTTCCCCGCCTCGCGTCATTTGCAATCGGCCCGCCTCGCGCATCTGCTGAACGAACTCGCGTGGGGCATTTCCCAAGCGATAGTTCACCTTCCAGGGATGGACCTCGATGCCGTACCGCCTCCCGGCCTCGACCGCCTGAGCGATCTGATCGCCCTTTTCCCGGAAAGTCGCCGAGCGTGGTAGCAGTTCGCTGGCGTAATGGGCCACGCCCCCCCACCACATGTTCGGCACCACCGCATTGAAACCAGCCTCGGACAATGCCCGCATCGCATCGTCCCAACTGTCCATATCGCCGGTGCCCGAGTGATTCCAGACGGCGCGGAATTCGCCGTCACGAGGTCGATGAGCCAACACGTAGGCCCCGGCCAGCGAATCTCGCACCCGGGCCGACCGCGTGATGACGTCCTGGTAGCGTTGCTCGTCCAGCAATTGCATCATCGTCGCCGCATCCGCCTGAGCCCGTTGCCACAGCCCTTGAATCCGGTCGGGGTGCGGTGTCGCGGGAGCACGTCGTTGCAGGAACGCTTCCAATTCCGCGCGTTCCTTGAACGGCCCAACCCGCACCGCTCCGGCCACAGCATGATGCGCCGCATGTCGCCAGGCGTCCGGTTCGAAGTGACCGATCATAGCCAATAGAAAATCTTGCTTGGCCCCCAAATCTTCGCCCGTCAGGATATGCCCCATGAACGCGCCCCGGTCGCTGACGATGACCGCCGGCTGACCGCGATTCCCTTGCCCATCCTGCCACCAACCGATCACCCGAGCATTGTGGCCAGCGGGCCGAGCGGCGGTAATGTTCCAGGAAGCCTGATGAATGCTCTCGGGCAGACCGACGACCGCCTCGGTGTCGAACACCACCTGATCGAATTCGCCCGGCCGCCGTCGACTGCGGTACGCCGTGTCCGCCACGCCCAGCATTTCCGCCAGGTCGCGGCGAATCGAATAGAAAAAGATCGCTCGACCACCCGAATCGACGAACTCGCGGACCCGGGCCGCTTCCTGGTCTTCCATGCCGGGGCTGTAGGCGAAGATGGCCAGTCGCCGTCCTTGCAGGGCTCCGGCGATCACGTCGTCGCTGCTGTGGATGCCGTGCGGGATTCCTGCCGCGTCCAGCAGATCTCCGACGCGTTCCGCCGTTTCTCGGGTGGCTTGAGCGTCCGATCCACGACTGCGTCCCGCGACGACCACCAGGGACTCGCCGCGCGCGTGCAGATAGTCGACGGCACACACGGTGTCCAGGTCGCGTGACTTCCAGATCGCGATTCGCACGCGGTCCACTCGATCCCAACCTGCGGGACTGCCCTCGCTACGAAAGGCCCCCTTTCCCAAGCGGATTTGATTCCAACCCCGCTGGATCCCAAACCCGGCACCGTACCAACCGTTCCCCGAGCGAAAATAAAGCGTGCCGCCGCGGATCGGCGCCGGGTCCTGAGCATAGAAGTCGAAAACGATGGTTCCGTAATCGACCAGATCCAGATCCACGTCGCGATCGTAAACGACGCGATCGTTTCGCCGCTGACGGGAAAAGTCGCAGGGCAACGTCAATGCCGTGGTTCCCGTCGGCGTGGGTCGAGCCATGATCTGCACCGGCGGCGAACCTTCCGCGCTCCGCCAATGCTCTGCAGCTTCCGCAGCATCCGCGTACTCGAAGTCGTCGATCAGCAAGAAATCCGCAGCCGAAACGACCGAGGAGCATGCGAACAGCGTCGCCCACAACATTAGAGCCGCAGAAGATTCTGCCGTAAACGGTACCATACAAGCCAGCGGTCTGATCATGAGCGAGACTCCGGTGGTTGGTTATGCTTGTCCGTCTAACGTGCTGCGTCCAAGGCGGGGGATCGATGCGTCTTGTCGTCATTGTCCGCCGATCATGACGCTTGTCAAGGATGGTCAACCCCATTGAAAGACGATATGCTAGACGATCGTTCAGCAACAGCGGTACCCTAGGACCAACCGGATGAGCGGCGAACGGCGACATTTTCTTCATGGTTTTGCTCGCTTCGTAGAACGCGTCGGGCATCGGATTCCGGATCCGGTGATCATTTTCATGGCCTTTTATCCTCTGGCCTTCGTTATCACCGCGTTGATGGGAGGATACCAATTCGAAACGGTGGGCGAGGGCGGTCAGACGGTGACGCAATCGATCCTGCCGATGTACCAAGCCGAGCACGTTCGTTGGATCTTCGACAACGCACTGCTGAACAACTGGCTGGGCTTCGGGAACGGAGTGGTAGCGGTGATTCTGGTCGTGATGCTGGCCGTGGGCGTGGCCGAGCATTCCGGGTTGCTGGCAGCGCTGATCAAACGGATCGGCAGCCACATTCCCGAAGCCTGGATGCCCTTGCTGTTGATGTTTTTGGGGATCACCAGTTCGGTGGCGACGGACGCCGGCTATTTGATCCTGATCCCGCTGGCCGGATTGCTGTACGTGGGGATCGGCAAGAATCCGTTGATCGGCATGGCAGCGGCGTTTGCCGGCGTGTCGGCGGGGTTCAGCGCGAACTTGATCCCCGGGACGCCGGTCGACGTGATCGTGGGCATGAACGCCCGGGTGTTCGCCGAATCTCAAGGTGTCCCCTTCACTACGGCCGACGGTGTGCCGTTGCGCCCGGCGACCATGCACTACTGGTTTATCGCGACATCGACCGTCGTCCTTGCCCTGACGGGCGCCTGGGTGACCCGGCGCTTCGTCCAACCGAAACTGGAGCAAACGACGTTCCTGGTGCCGGACGATATTCACGTCGGGGAATTCGAGCTGAGCGATGCAGAACGAGCCGGTTTGAGGGCTGCCGGGTGGGGGCTGGTGGTGGCCGCCCTGATCATCGGCGGCTTGGCCTTCGGACCGTTGCGGCCTTACGAGGACGAGGCGGGAAACCGGGTGCTGCCGCTATTGAACAACATCATCCTGCAGATTTCCTTGTTCTTTGTCATCGTCGGTGCGTTTTTCGGATTCGCCTCGAAGAGCTTCCGCACCGTCGGGGATGTGGTCCAGGCGATGGTCAAGCAGGCCAATACGATGGGCTACATCCTGGTGCTGACGTTCTTCTGCTATAATTTCCTGGGGCTGTTGAGCTACAGCGGACTGGGTTCTTACATCACGTATCTTGGCGCTCAAAGCCTGGTGGCTATGGGGTTGCAACGGTTCCCGGTACTGCTGCTGATCGGTTTCGTGCTGACCACCGCGTTGATCAATCTGTTCATCGGCGGCTTGACGTCCAAGTGGATGCTGCTCGGTCCGATCTTCGTGCCGATGCTGTATTCGGTGAACTCGGCCATGACGCCCGACCTGGTGGCCGCCGCCTTTCGAGTGGCCGATTCCTCGACGAACGTCATCACGCCGATGATGATCTACTCGGGAGTCATCTTGGCATTCATGCGAAAATACCGTCCGGAGATGGGGCTGGGCGATCTGCTCCTGCTGATGCTGCCCTACTCGATGGTCTTCCTGATCGTCTGGACAAGCTTGTTAGTCGTATTCTTCGCGGCAGGAATTCCACTTGGGTTCTAGCGGATCTTCCGCTGTCGACCCACGGCGTTTCCCGGCCCTTCACGGTGACGCAAGTCGTGCCCGACGGACGGCTATTCGTAACGCTGGGCCATGCTGCGGATCGTCTCGGCGACGGCCTGCCGACACGAGGACGGTTGCAACACTTCCGCCTCGCTGCCCAAACTCAAGACGCGAGGAATGATTTCCAGTTCATGAGCCGCGCGGACCGTCAAGACGATGTCCCCGTCCGGCAGACGGTCGATCTCCTGGTCGGGGTGCCAGGGATCTTCGATGACCCAGCGGGCGGCACGCGAGCCGATGCGAATACGGAAATTCTTGGCAGGACCTTCCGCCGAAAAAATACCCAGGCTCTGGCCCAAGTGTTGTTGCAGATCGAAGTCCTCGCGCCGTTTGAACCAACGATCCAGGGCGGTGGCTTTGACGAATCGATCCAGCTTCCAATGGCGGATGCGATCCGGCTGATCCTCCGCGATTTCGGCCGCCGCTGCAATGATGTACAGACTGGATTGGTAAAACACCACCGCATAGGGTTCGATCTCGCGACGGCTGGCGTTCTTGCCGATCGGCTGGTACTCGATCTCGGTAACCCGATGTTCCTGGATGCAGCGGTGCAGCGTCTCCAAGATGCCATGATGCTGGCGGTAACTCTTGGCCGGCATCCCGCGAACGAACAAGACCTCGCGATACCGCGAGTAATGACTCCAGACCGCCGCGGGCAACTGCTCGCGCAGTTTGTTCCAGAACGATTCGATCCCGACCCAAAACGGCGTACCAGCCAACGGATACATCAGATCGCGGCTCAAGGACAGCGCGATCAACTCCGTCGCCGAAGCCGCGATCTTGTGCGTTCCTTTGACACCCGGTCCGAATTTCCAGACCCGTCCCCGCTGCTGGTCGTGCACGTCTACGTCGATTCCCGCAGCCTGCAAAGCCTCCAGATCGCGGCGCACCGTGCGAGAGTGCAACGAAGTCAATCCGAGTTCCTCGACCAACTCCTGACGGATCTCGTCCAAGGTTCGCCCAAATCGGTAACGTTCCAGAATCTGCAGGATCTTGTGCTGCCGGATCAGTTGTTCGTTTCGAGCCATCTTGGTTTCCCGATTGTTGGTGCTGAGAACCACGATTGTACTCACTGCCCGGCCAAAGAACAGCTTGACTTGGCGAGCGTCGCAGCCACCCGTGCAAGGCTACCCGGAATGACAAGAAACTCCAGGCCGGGTGCCTACTTTCTGATCGAGCCCGTCTTGCCCTCACTCTGGACAGGCGGTTGACAGTCGCAGTACCAAACGTCACAATCCTCCTAGGTTGCCCGTTTTTTCTGGCTGGAGTATTCTTCCGTGGTCCCTAAGAAGGCACTACTCGCGTTGGTCATGATACTTCCTCTGACCGTGATTGGATTCTCTGTATTGATGGGAGGCGCGGCATTGATGCGAGCCATGAACGATGAAGCCGGCGGTTTGGTGCTGACCTGGATCGCCGCCGCATTTCTGATGGTGGGCGTTGCCGACAGCCTGATGCTGCTGCTGGTCCTCGGGATGCGAGCACTGAACGAACCGGATGACCGGGATGGCCCGGGCGACGGACAAGGGTAGCCGGAAGGCGATCGGGGTGTTACAAACGAAAGATTGGTGATGGCTGAATACCGGTTCCTTGATGCCCTCTAGTTCTGTTCGTCTTGATGCCGATCCGTTTCCGCTGCGAATTCTGTACGTCTCGATTGAGCGTGGCTTCACGCAAGGCCGGTCTCCGTGCTCGATGTCCCAAGTGCCAACGTCAGATCACGATCCCTGCGGCTGACCAGGGGGACAAAGCCCCAGACTCGTCACCTTTACGCTCGTCGGTAGCCGAACCTACCGCAACCAAGCCAGCCCCTATCCCCGAACGCCGTCCGCAACCAAGCACACCGCCTGCCGCCTGTGATCCGCCACCGAGCACGACCGACAGACTGACGCCAGAACCACCAGAACCACCAGAACCACCAGAACCACC
>SKKK01000683.1 GCA_007121535.1 Planctomycetaceae bacterium
CCTGCGGCGTGATGCACGTGACGGATTGCGTCGGATCGGTAATCCGCCTGAATATCCTCGAAGAACCGCCCCCGCTCGGGCGTATTGCGGCTCAACTCGATTCGTGCCCCGTCGACCGAAAGGCGGTAATCGCTGACGTGCCGGTTGCTGCGATGCCGGTGTCCGGTTCTGCCCACGATCCCCACGAAATACGCCCCCGGTTCGATCCTCGCCAGATCCTCCGGGCTGGTCACGTCGTAAGCGAAGGGATACTGGGCGATGGCGCGCGGAATCGCGTCATCGGTGACCTCGCCGGGCATGCCCCGTTGTTCCAATTGTGCCGCGAAGGAACCGCCGCTCTGCTGCGTCGGCGGGTCGGTCGCACGCCGATGGAGCGCATCCCGATCGGGCATGGTAAAGCTGTCCAGCGTTTCTCCGCTGCCGATATCCAGGCGCAGGCAGCGGTCCTGATAGATCAGATAGACGCTGTCGGTCGTCGATACGTAGGGGCTGCCGATGAAATTCGCGCCGGGGTCGTACAGGTAGGGCGGCTGCAAGTAGCCGAATTCCTCCAGTTCCCGCTCCCACAGTTCCCGGCCCGTATAAACGCATCTCGCGGAGATGTGACGCTCGCCAAGCACGATCGCGCGGCCATGCACGACCTGGGGGATCGGAAAATTCGCGTGCCGGCTGGGCGCCAGCTTGTCGTTCGTCGGTCCTCCGAACCAGGTCACTCCCAGCGGTGCTCTTACCCGATCGTCCGGCGAGTAAACGGTGTTTCCCGCATCGGCGTATTGGTGCGTCCAGGCGGCCGCTCCCGGCAGGGCGCCGGGCCGGCTCAACAGCACGTGATCCGCACCGCGGCTGAGCCGAGCGTTCTCGAGTTCGGCCGCTTCGACGGCCGCGGCAAAGGCGTCCTGCCGGCCGTCCGGAAGCGCCAGATAGACGGTGCCTCCGTACGGGCGCAATGGATGAAAGAGAGCCCTGGCAAACGCCGCGCCACCGTCTGCCCCCGCCGCCTCGGAATCCTCCGACACGATCAGGTTCGCAATGTAGGGTGGCAGGGCAACGGACGTTGCATCACCCTCATGCACGGCGACGCGGCGTCCGTAGAGCCCGGCCCGCGCGAATCGCCGGCGGAATGCGTCAACCCTCTCGGGGTCGGGATCGAAAGCGGTGACGTGCAGATCGGATTGATGCAACAATTCCTCGAGCAAACGGCCCGAGCCGATGCCGAACACCAGGGCGTAGCCACACCCGGAGTCCAGTTCCGCAAGAAGCCCGCTTACCCGCTCGGCCCAACCGTCCTCGCTGGCCTCCCAGGCATCCAGCGCCTCCCGGGTGTCGTCGTAGGTCGTTGTTTCACGCTCCCCCGGGCCAAAGCAGTAGATCCGGCCCGGCTCCGTCACGACAAACAGGCGTTCGCGGGCGGCGAGCATGCTAAAGACTTCGCCGTCCACGGCCTTTGTCCAGCGGAGTTCCGGGGCGGCTCCATCACTGGGAACGCCCGCGGCAAAGACCCGGCCGTCCTCGCCGCTGCCGTACAACGTCGCACCCGCCTTGAGATGAAGGCGGCGGAGGCCGTCGATCGCGTCCGACTCCCACAGGGGACGAACCTGATAGTAACTTCGGAGGGCTCGGCTCCGGAGACGGCCGCTGGGGCCGCTGGGCCGCCGTGAAGCATCCCAGCGCGATTCCGACAAGGGCCTTCCCAGCCGGTCGTATTGCACTTCGGAAGTCTCCTCACGGGTGCTTTCCAGCTCCGAGGAAAAGGCTCGGATGCGACCCGCTTGCGGCTCGACGCCGATCAATGCGTCCTCGCTGGCCAGATGCACGTGAACTGCGTCGAACTGGGCGCCGTCGGCAATGGCATACATGTGAGTCAGCGCGGCATCGCGGACATTGAAGAACCAGTCTCCCCGGACAAAGACTTCATGGCCGCCCGCCGACCTGCCCGTCGTCTCCGACGCCACGTTGAAGTAGCAAAGTTCGCCGGAATCGCGGTCGAAGACGGCGGGAGCAGTCCGCCCGCCGGGCACGAACAGCCGGTCGCCCTGCACGGCGAGGTGGCCTTGGGGCACCACGCCGCCGAAAGAATGATAGCGCTTGGAATCCATGATCAATTCGCTGGCACTGCCCGAGTTGACCCATCGTATTTCGGCGGTCTCCGCGTCCAGGGCATAGACGAACACCCCTTCATGCGGCCACAGGCCCGCGGCGAAGTACAGCGTTCCTTCCTCGATGACCGGACCGCCTCGAACCGGCCAGAGACTGATGATCCGCTCGTTGCCCAGAACCTTTCTGTCCGAAGGAGCCGCTGAGAACTTCCAAATCCGCTCGCCCGTTTCGCCATCCAGACAATGAACTGCTCCGTCATCCGAGGCGACGTACAACCGGCCTTGCCAAGCCAACGGCGCCAGGCGGACCGGCCCGTCGGTGAAATAACGCCACCGCTCAACGCCCGATTCCACCTCGTAGGCCGTCACGCAGTCGGTGACCATCGAAGGCACGTACAGCAACCCGCCCGCCGACACCGGCTGGTACGATTTGTCGAACGCGAGCTTCTCGAAATCGTCGATCTGCCAGGGCCATGCCCTGCGCGGTTCGGGGAGCTGCCGCACCCAATGGAGATGAAGATCGCCGCTCAGCTCGTGAGGGCTTGACGCCGTCCGCTGGGCGTTGTAACGGACCATGGGCCAATCGCCCTCGGATACACCGTCCGCACGGGTGTGCGTCACGAACAGAAAAGCGATCATCAGCAACATAACTGCCAACGATCCGGGCGTCCGCAGAAGGTTTACGGAACAGAGACTTGCCTGATTACGCATAAAACAACCTACTCGTCGAAAAAACATTCGGGGACTCCTCTCCTCGGGACGGGCACCCGGCCGCAGACCGGGTGCCCGGGGGAAATTCGCAATGGGCTGCACGTTCGCTCGGCACATGGCGGAAAGGGCCGGTCTGTCGGGACGGCCAGGCCGGAAAAAGGAAACAACTCCAGTTCTTACTCATAGGCCATCACCTGGATGCCGCTGATCACAGGATCGAGCCGCGCGTCTGCCGATCTACGAAGCTCGACGCGTATCCCTTCGTCAGCAACGGCCACTGAAAAACTCTTCACCACCCCGCGGAAAGGCCCGCCCGTTTCTTCGACGATATCAAATCCTTCGAGCACCCGCTTGCCGTCGATATAGATGTCGAAAACCCTTGCCCCCGCCTCCACGCCCTCGTCGAGTTCGGCAAAATGGAAATGCACCGTGTATGGCATATCCAGCAGGTCCCCTATGTGGAAGTCATCCTCCCCCTCTCTTAGAGATGCGGCAACCCAGTCGATAGTGCCGTTGCTTTGCGTAATGGCCGACGGATGCCGGCGACGCGTACCCGCGGCGTCATGCCATACCAGTCCCCCACCTTCCAAATCCACCCTGCGCCCGGGTGCGCCGAAATTTATGCCGTGGCCCTCCGGATCGGGAGCACCGCCTTCGTAGCGCGTCCAGAACTCGATGTTCGAGTCTTCCGGCATATGGATAAACGCCAAAGAGGTCTGGTGTGCGTAGCTGCAGGCACAGGTACGCGTGTAGTCCGGCGCAATCAAAACCCCGTCCGCGATCACCAGATTGTTGGTGCAACCGGAGCGGAAGCCACTTAAAGAACCTGTCCCGGAATCATGCTCAAGATCAAAAAAACCGGCTGAACCCGAACGAAACGTGATGAGATGCTCACTCACGTTGTGGCTGTTGCAGCCATAGCGACGCCAATAGGTCCATGGAACGCTCTCGGCGACATGCAGTTGCCCACGCGTTTTCGTTTTTCCGTCAAGCAGGTTCAGTGCACGGCCGAATCCCACAGGTGAACTACCTGCGGGCGATCCACCTCGCCTACCACCACGATTCGTAGGTGCCATATAAACGTTTTCACCTTGAATTGACAGTGGCCCCCAATAGGCGTCAGTTTCTTGCTGCCAAATCATCGAGCCCGAACTGCCAAGGTAAGCAGCCACGCGCTCTGCGGGTTCGTCCCGGAGTAACGCTAGTCCGCCCTGGCGCCCTCCTTGCACAAGAATGTCGTGATCTTCAGAATAGCCCAGCCATGTACCGAAGATATCGGTGCTGTTCGTCCATTTCTCCTCACCGGTGTAAGGGTCGAGTGCCAGAAGAATTGCATCCTCGGGCTCTTTCCCCCGGCGCCGCAGAAGGTCAACGGCACCTTCGGTAAGCCCGTCTATCAGGAAAAGACGACCACCACCTGTGACTATCGAATTGTGACGGAAGCCGGTCCTGGCCCCGCGACTCCAAACAACCTCCCCGCTATGGCGGTTCATGACAACAAGACGAGCGCTGGAGGTCCCGTCCCAAGAGGGATTCCTCCTGCGCCTTCTCTCCGTTTCACCTGCTATGTCATCCATGGTTTGGTATACCGCGGAGTAATGGTTTGCATGGAAGACCTGTGGTTCAACGGTTGTGATCAGCAGGTCTTCCCAAACGCTTATATGGCCCCAGTCGACCTTTCCCTGCAACCCGGTCCCAACCGGTAGCTGGAACTCGTCCAATACTTCGCCTGACTTCGGTTCCAGGCGGTACACACGTGTTTTGTAGCGGACGTATAGGGCGTCGGACAGTGACACATACGGGCTTCCCAACTGGTTGGCGCCCGCGCCGCTGGCGTTGATCATATGGACGTACTGTCCTTCGCGCCATTTTTCTTCCCATTCCGGATCGGTGAACGCGAAACCGATTGCCGGAAAATGGCGCTCCCAGATTTCCCTTCCGGTATAGACACACCGTGCGCTTACACTCTCGGGGCCGAGCAGGATGATTCTTCCCCCCGAGACCTGCGGCACCGGGGCGAGTGTATGCCGGGGCAGGATGTTATTGTTACAAGGACCACCAAACCACAGTACGCCCAACGGTGTCTTGACGCGGCTGTCTCTTGAAGAATTGGTGTTGGAAGGATCCGAATTCTGGTGCGTCCACTGTCCGGCGCCGCTTAGCGGGCCTTCGCGTCTGGCGAAAAGGTGGTCTTCGCCGGCTTGCAGATGAACCCGATCCACATTCGCGGCCGAGGCCGCCTGGAAAAGCGCCGGCAATTCAACAGGTGATGCACCCAGCCAGGCTATGCCACCGTATGGACGAAAACAATCGAGGATACGATCCATAACCAAGGAATCCGCAACGATCCCTGCATCCTTGGCATCTTCACTGACAATCATACTGAAGAGGTAGGGTTGCACCGAAAACGCGGCCGGGCTGGCTTCAATAACGGCCGCCCTCCGACCATACATCGCGGCTTCGACCAGTTCATCCCGCAAAGATCGGACCTTCTCGCCTTTCTCTTCAACCACCACGACGTGCAGTTCACCGCGTCCGAGCAACTCCTTGAGCAAATCGCCCGAGCCGGCGCCCAGCATCAGCGCGTAACCTCCGGATTCTCCTGCTTGTTCCAGAAGATATTCTGCCACTTCGGCCCAATCATTGGATCGAAGCTTGAGACTGACCGGTGTAGAATCATATCGCACAGCTTCTTCTTTCTCTTCCGTGCCGAAGCAATACAGCAAGCCGTCTTCGGTGGTGAGAAACAGCCGTCCGTGGGCGGCCAGCTTGTAAAAAACCTCTCCTTCGATCTCCCCCGACAACTTGTCAACCCGCTCTTGGAGCATTTCGTTCTTCTGCTTTCCCATCCCTCCGGCGTGCACAGCATACCCGCCAGCGCCCTTGCTGTCGCTTACACTCCTGTAGGGTCGGAATTCGGCTTCTTCCAACTCACCGGTGTGCCGGTTAAAATACGCGGGCGGGGTTCTGCCCCCGGCAACGACAAGACGATCTTCTGACGCTGCCAGATAACCTTGCGGCACCAGGCCTCCGTAGCCACGTGCGCCGCCATGAGGCAACTGTACGTAATCGGAACCGGTGCTGTCGTTCACCCACACTATCTTGCCACTTTCAGCCTCAAGGGCGTAGATAAATATACCGTGCAGCGGCCATAAGCCGGCGGCAAAGTAAACGGTGGAGTCTTTCACGACCGGCCCGCCGCGGGCTGCCCAGAAATTGATAATACGCCCGTTACCCAGCAAGCGGTGGTCGGAGGGTCCGGCGCGAAACTTCCATAGAAGATTGCCGCTTTCGGCCCCCACGCAGTAAAGAAATCCATCGTCCGAAACAAAAAACAACCTGTCGCGCCATGCCGAGGGCGCCAGACGTACCGGACCGTTTGCATAAAACCGCCAAATCTCACTCCCGTCCTCGATACTGTATGCCGTGACGTTGTCGTTTACATTTGACGGGACGAATATCTTCCTTCCCATAACCACGGGTGTATAGGATACGTCGAAATCCAGCTTTCCCAGGTCGTCTGTCTGATGTTGCCAGGCGCGTTCGGGCTCAGGGAGTGCGCGTACCCATTGAAGTTGAAGATCTTCAGATAATTCGTGAGGTGTCTGAGCGCGTCTCCCGGCGTCGAATCGCCACGTGGGCCAGTCGGCATCATCCGATTCAAGCGCCAAGATGGTACATGAAAACAGGGGAACTGCTGCAACCGCTATCAGGATTGTCAGTAAAGGCGAATTTCTCTTCATGTGGATTCTGTCAACTCCCAATCAAAACGATTTTCACCGGACGCTGACACCTCGACCTGAAGCGGGGTGGAAGCAATCATCGAGTACATCTGGGGGATCAGCGAGCGAACCTCGGAAACGCCCTCCGGATGCTCTTCGCTGGGTTCGATCGACCTGAGTTCCTCGACGGCCGTGATCGCCACCTTGGCCGGTCCGGGCACAGCACCGGGCTGTCCGGCGGTAACCAACGAGAAATTCCCCTGAGCGTCCGAAGTGCTCTTCTCGCTGATCTCGTGGCTGCGGTATACTCTGCTCGCGCGGGAAGTGTTGCCAACTGCAAGATTCTAACTAGCCGCAAAGTAGGGTCTGATGGGACTTCGCGGACCACCGGCTCCGGTTTCGTGGCCGGGTTCGGGTTGGCTGTCCTACGGGATATCCCAACCCGCCCGGCATGGTTGACCGGCTCGGCCTTGGTCCACTACGGTACCTCGAACCCGAGCTGCACTCGGTCATGGAAGCAACGTCAGCGGGTGTGCCGTCTTCAAGTTGTCGGCGGGCCGGATCCACAGGTTGCTCCACTTGATGCGGACCGATTCCGGCGTCGCGTCCACGGGCAGCAGGACCTTCTGATAGGGCTTCAACGAGATCGCTTCCTCCTGGATGCTTTCCAAGACGGCTTCCAGGGCCACCGGTCCCCGGTTTTCCACCCGCAGCCGTTGACCGACCTCGGCGTCGCCCTTGAGGCGTACGTCGACAAGGTTGGCGACAAGCAGCGAGAGCAGGTCCTCGCGGGCGACCAGCATCCCGTTGAACTGGGCAATCGTGCGGCCGGCCTCGAAGGCTTCTCGAACGCCCTCGGGGGACCGTTCCCGGGCCAGCACCAGCGTGGTAGCCTGGTCGGCGTCGCCGCGGGCGCCGTGGATGTCGGAGTTGGCGAAGACTGCCAGATTGTGCTCCAACGCCCACTCCAGCGCGAACGGGTACCACCAGGTTCCGTGGCTTTCGACGGTATTCCAGCGCTTGCCGACCACGTCGTTCTTGACCTCGACGCCGCGGAGCAGCCCCTCATCGATCGCCCAACGCATCGGCTCGCGGAGCCCGACGTGCGGATGGGCATACAAGACGTACGCGCCCGCCTCGGCAAGCCGCCGCATCTGGTCGCGGTAGTAGACGGCCTCGTGCCCCTCGGCCTCCGCCCACCGGTGCGGGTTGCGGGGCTCGTAATCGGCCGAGAAGTCGAGGGCGACAAGATGCTCTTGGCCGGCAATGCCGGTTTCGATGCCGCGCAACAGGATCAGTCCGAGAGCCTCGGCGTGCGGAAGCGCCTCGTCGTAGGCGCGAAAGTTGCCGTGGTCGGTAATGGCGATCACGTCGTAGCCGTACCGCCAAGCCTCCGTCACTCGCTCGGCCGGCGACAACTTGCCGTCCGAGTGCGGCGTGTGGATATGGAAGTCGCCTCGCAGAACTTTGAAAACCGACCCCTCGGCCGCAGGTGCGCCCGGAGGGTCCACGACGACCGGAAACGGCGCTTCCTGCCGCGTGGCGATCGGCGGCTCGGCCGCCACCGGCTGGACGGTCAGGATTGCAAGGAGGATGGTCAACAGCGCGACGGATTTCATGGTTCAGTCTCCCCGTTTGTTGGTTGGCAGGTCTTGAAAACGCACCGAGCGGACTCCGGGCCACCCAGGCGTTACCGTCCAATGTATGGCAACGGGTTTCAGGTGTCAAGTGTGTGGTTGGCGGCCGGGCAGCGAACGTTGAGCACAGCATGCGAGCAACCGTTACCCGCTGTTTCCATGCTGCAACTTGGATGGTACCCGGGAAGAAAGCCCTATCAACCCGGGCAAACACGCCACAAACGTGGTGCACGGGATGCGTCGGGGACCCAGCGCAAGGTGTTGTGATACATTACGCGCTAGGATGGGACAGTTCTGATCGCGGGCGGTATAACCCCGTAGCGTGGCGGTGGTACGGCGAAGCAGCCGATGCGCCGCCAAGTCCCGGCCCTGTGCTCGGGAGCCGCTGATACGGGTCATGACCCTTGCTGCCCAATGATGGTGAAGGCCCGCCCTTGTTTACGCCAACCGCCTCGGCCAGTTGCTGGTCGGTGCGGTAGCCGATGTGCGTCAGGGCCACGAAGATATCGTGTTCGTCGGCCAGATGGACGTACTCCCGGGCGGTGGCGATCGGGTCGCGGGCCCAGACTTCTTCCTTGGTGACGGCGCGTCCCAGCCCCAAAACGGCGATGGTCAGGTCGTTGTCCATCTGCAGGACGGTGTAGGGCGCGACGGGCGGAAGCAAATCGGTGGTGATTTCGACGTTGGCGACCAGCAAGGGAAACTCAGCCGCACTCAATGCCCGTAACGTCGCGTCCTTGAGCACTGCCGAGTACATCCCTTCCGGACCACCTTCGAATAACAAATAAATCCACCCTTCGCTGGGCGTCTGCGGCCGACCCACCGCCAGCGAGGAATACGCGCCGGGGCCCTCAAACACCAGCCGCTTGATGGGCCAAGTCTCGCCCCCATCGAAGCTCGCCCACACGGTGATGCGGATACGCTCGTGGCATGGCGTGTCGGCGTTGCTGTAAAGAAGAATGTCCCTTTCCACCACCGGCAGTCGCGCCAAACCAGCCATCATCCCAAAGTGACCATTGTAATTCGCGCCGCGCCGCTCAGCCCCTCGATAGCGGGGCCCATCGGGAAGCGCGTCGCTCACTCCCAGATCCTGCCAAGTCTCACCACCATCGTAGCTGAAGGCGAATCGCCGCTTGGAGCAGTACTCGTGAACCTGCTCGTAAAAGAAGTTTTTCCGTGAACTATAATAGATGCGGCCGTCGGTCAGCTCCGCTACAGCTCCTTCGCCGGTGCCGCGATCAGGAAAGGGAGAACTGGTACGCCAAGTGTTGCCGCCGTCGTCGCTGTAGATGGCCGTGTTGTAGCCGCTCCGCGGAGCACCTTCGGGCCGGTCGTAGACCCGGGCCGGCCGCAACAACCGGCCCGCGTGCTTGCCGTGCCGCAACGTGACGCCCGCTTCGCTCATATGCATGCTGGGAACATGCCCCTTCTCGTTCGGATGAATGACCACATCCACCTCTTCCCAACTCCTGCCGTGATCCGCACTCCGAAATACCCTCAACGGCCCCATTGTCTTTTGGGGCGTGCGCGGCGGGTGCGTCTCGTCGACGAAGACCAACACGTCGCCGCTGCGCTCGTCGACGATCGCGCCGCCGGCGTGAAAACCGGGCTCCCGGATCGTAATCTCCGAACCCCAGGTCGTGCCGCCGTCCTCGCTGCGGCGGACCTTATAGCTTCGCCTCCCCCAGGTGGCCAGCACCGTTCCGTCGGTCGCCACCACGACATTAGGAAATCGCTCGCCGACGAACAGCGGTTGCTTGTCGAAGCGGGGTTCGCCCAGGAACGGCTCGATGCTTCCCTCCGCCGGTTTCCCCGCGGCGGTCGTCACCACCGTCTCGCATGGCTCTTCTCCGCGAGCCAACCCCAGTATCAACACGCCCATCGCCAAGCTCATGAAGGCCGACAACGCCGACGCTTTACTACTCCGTCCGCAAGGTCTACTTGTGTCGAAATTCATCGTCATACTCCTCTGTCGTAGTCACGAAACCGAAGTCTGTAGTATAGATCGGGATTTTGGCTGCCGTCATCTGTCTGCGTGCTCTCGCGTTTCGATTCATTCGTTTCCCGGCAGCAGGAACGCCGCCCGCTCGCGGAAATTCCGCACGCGGTGAAAAGTCGTCAAATCGTTGTCGTGTTGGCAGCGACTCTGGCGGGAAGTGCGGGCGGCGACCAGCAAATCGTCGCCGTCGATCAGCAGCCCGCAGTAGTTGGACGACTGCCGCACCTGCGGCCAGACGACGATGTAGCCCGCCGGCAGCCAATTCAGCGCGTCGAAGCTGCAGAACAAGGCCA
>SKKK01000448.1 GCA_007121535.1 Planctomycetaceae bacterium
CAGCGTTTCGTACGCGGCGCGGATCTCGGCGAACCGCTCGGGGGAACGTTCCGGCGAGAACTCGCGCACCAGCGCCAAATATCGCTTGCGGATGGCTTCGGGGTCGGCGCTGGGTTCGACCCCCAGAACCTGATACGGATCAGCGATCATCGTCACCTCGTCATTGTGTCAAAACCAGTAGAGTCGTCTTAGAAGAACGGGAAGAACCGTTGCCGCCCGCCGGAATCCGTCTGCTTGCCCCGGGGACGGCCGTACGACGGATCGTAATCATCGTGCTCGTCATCCCAATCGTCGTCATCGTCCCAATCTTCATCGTCCCAATCTTCATCGTCACCGTCCCAATAGTCGCCGTCCATGTCGATCCCTCCTCCCTGAATCAATTCGGACAGCCGTTCCAGAACCGACGCGAACGTGTCACTCGCCAACTGGGCCGCCGCCAGATTCTGCTTGGCGTCTTCGACTGCCGCATCGGACAACCTAAGGTCGGCGGTCTTGTTCAGCTCCAGCGCCCGTTCAAGGTGTCCCACCACGTCCCGGTAGTCCGTGCGGTAGGGTCCCGCCTGCAACCGGTTCAGCGCGTACAAGTACGGGAATAGCGGATCGTTGGGGAACCGGCGCATTCCATCCGACAACAGCCCCAAACGCAAGCCCCGAGTACGATAGGAATCATGCGATTGCAGAAATTCACAAACGTCGCGAAGATCCTGCAACTGCCAATCGACTCTCTTGGTGCGGTGCAAGCGGTCCACATACAGCCGCTGATGCGTCGCCAGCCCCGTGTACTTGACTCGCCGCACCAAGAAATCCCGTAAGAATCTGGCGATGTGGCCAGCCGTCTGGCTGTCCAGACGCTTCTTGATCGCCGCTTTGAACCGGTCGCGGAAGTCGTTCTTCACCTCGCGCGGAACGCCGAATCGATCCGCATAGGCGTGCATCATCAGCCAGATCGCCGTCGGTTCGCGGACCTGGCCTAGCGCCGTCTGCAAGTGGGTTTCGGCCGCTGTGTTGTTTTTGGCCTTGTACTGGATCGTGGCCTGCAGCAAATCCTTGGTGTAGGGGTGGACGCCGGGCAGCGGTACCGCGAAAGCCTCTTCCAATTGCGTCTGCGCCAAGTCGAATTTGCGTTTGCGAGTCAGTTGCCGCAGCATCCCCAGCCGCTGGTGCCACAGCAGCGTTTGGACGGCCGGGTCGCGCGGTCTCAGGCCGGACGCCCGATTGGCATAGGGCTCGGCGTCCGCCGGTTGGTCAGCTTCGATGAAGTAGTTGGCCAGCCACAAGAGCGTGTCGAAGTGCTCGGGGAAGTGCTCCACCAAGCGGCGAGCCGCCTGGACCGCCTTCTTCGGCTGATCGTCGTCTTGGTACAGTTTCACCAAGTCGCAGTGAGCCTTCAGCAGTTGCGGATACTCCTGCAAAGCGCTGCGAAGATACGTTTCCGCTTGCTGGCGCATGAGTTCGACGCACTTTTCCTGCGTCAGTTCGTCCTCGTCGTCCTCGTCCCAGAAATCGAAGCCGGGTTCCTCCGGAGAGTCATGCTGGCTCGCCGCTTCGGCCAGCAACTCGGCCAGTCGCGTATGCACCAACGAAACCGCGATCCTCCGCTCGTCGGCGCTCAGTGCCTCGCATTGCTGCAGATCCCGGACATAGTCCGTCCACAAATCCTCGATCTGAATCAGATCTGTGGAATCCGTTTGGTACCACAGCAAAGCACGGGCTCGGTGCCAATGCGGATCGAGCGGCGGCCCGGAAACCGCCCTGGTCAACTGCCTCAGACCCCGCTCGTCGCGTTGGGCCACCAGACGCTTCCACATCACGTCCGATAGCCGCTCGAGCAATCGCTTGTGGGACTGCCCGAAGCGTTGCCGCACCGTGCGAAATTCCTTGCACGCTTGATCGATGCGGCCGCTCTGAAAGCAATCGCGGATACGTTCCAGCCGTTCGACCATCGGGCTGCCCGACACGGCATATTCCAGACGCCGCTGGCCCATCGCCATGTCGCCCGGACACTCTGCTGCGGCCTTCCGCCGCCCGCTGAAGACCTGCAATTGGTTGGCGATGCGGGACGCGGGACGCTGCGGGTCCAGCCGGCTCCAGTTGGCATCCACCCGCTCGGCATCGTCCGCATAGTGAGCCACCAGTCCGCGAACGAACAGACGCCATTCGGCAAAAGGACTCTTTCGCGGAATTCCCGCCAAGCGCTCGACGGCAGCCGTATCCTCACCCCGTTCGACATCGTCGAGCGCTGCGCGGATGATGTCCGCTTGGGCGTTCAATTCGGCGTAGGTTGGCGAACGCTTCTGCGGGTACAAAACCGCCCGATCCGCCAACAACGCGGTTAACTCCTCCGGGGGCTCTGCCGGGCTGCCAACGCTCGTCCCGCCCTGCGCCGCGGGCAACCCCATCAGAACCCGCAGCCGATCAAGCGACGTGGACACCTCGGCGACCGTAACACCGAGTCCGCTGAGTTCGTCGATCAGGCTCTTGGCAGCATCCTGGTTGCCGTGCTCATGCAACTGTTCGGCTCGCGCCAGCAACGCCCTTTCCAGTACATCGCGACTTTCCCCGTTAGGAGACTGCTGGTGCTGCAACCGGGCATGCTTCACCGCCAGCTTGGCGTTCCGCTTACCCAGTTCGCGCCGAGCGATCTGGAGATGATCGATATCAACACGTTGCCCGCGGTTTCGTTTGTTTTTCTTCGACATGTTCCCGTCCGTGCCCGGTCGCAAGGAA
>SKKK01000198.1 GCA_007121535.1 Planctomycetaceae bacterium
GCGACGGTCGATCTGCCGTTCGAAGAACGCCCGTTGCGAGTGCATTTGCTGCCTGAGGTGGAACGGCCGGGAGAGGCGATCCGCTTTCGATACGCGCTGGCCGTTCCGACGGGCGACGACGAACTGGCGAAACACGCGGTGCTGTCCGGCGAACGACGGCTGGACGTCCAGGCGGTCCCGCTGGGGCAGATGGTGGTCGAGGATCAGTTGCTGGAGTTATCGGCGGGTGGTTGGGTGTTTTGAGGGAAACGATGCGATGTGCGTGTTTCTGCTGCTGTCGATGACGTGCGCCCAGGTGGGGGCTGATGAAGCCGGGGCGGAGCGGTTTTTTGCGAGGTCTGGGGACCAAGTGGTTCTGGAGGGGGTGGAAACGTTGCGTTTTCATCGCTTTGAACTGAAGCCGGCGAACGGGCAGATGTTCACGTTGCCGTCAGTTCGTGCTCCCTTGGTTCTGAAGGGGTACGACAGCTCGGGGCGTGAGGTGACCGAGTTGGTGGTTTACCCGCAGGAGTACAAGGTGTGGGGCCGCGAAGGGGTTCGGCCGATCCGGGTGCAGTGCCAGGACGCTCCCGCGTGGTTTGAACAATGGGCGGATGCCACGGGACGAGTCGAGACGACGGGTGCGCGTGGCACGCAGCCGCTGGTGCTGGGCAAGAACGCGGCGGGCGGCGGACCGCGCTGCGTGCTGGCGGTGATGGAGCGGTATCGGGCGGACGCGGCGCTGGTGCTGGAGGCGGACTGGTACGGCCCT
The DNA here is from genome assembly GCA_007121535.1 of Planctomycetaceae bacterium. Classification (GTDB taxonomy): domain Bacteria; phylum Planctomycetota; class Planctomycetia; order Pirellulales; family Pirellulaceae; genus SKKK01. The sequence goes on from SKKK01000198.1 coordinate 752, forward strand.
TCGGAACCGGAGCCGTACTCGCTGAGGCTGGACGCGCTGGGCACCGTTCGAGAAATAACTGACGCACTTTCTGCCCCCTCACCCTGCCCTCTCCCCGGAGGGGCGAGGGGACATCGGACAGTTATTTCTCGAACGGTGCCGAGCGGTCCCTTTTCCGAGGAACTCGAACTGCTGGGCGATCTTTCACCGCTGCGGTTCTCCACCCGCCGCCAGCCGGCGATGGCGCTGGTGAACCGGCGGCCGTGCTTGGGCGTCAAGGGAGAACTGCCGCTGGTCGAAGAACTGTTGCTGGATGGATCGAGGCGGGTTTTGGTCAGCTATCTGCCGTGGCAGCAGCGGCTGGGCCGCAGCGAGCAGGCGGATATCGTGTTCTCGGCGATCATCGAACGGCTGGTGCGGCTGGCTTCGGAGCCGCGGGAGCCGCTTCCCGATGTGGCGTTGAGTCTCGTGTGGCCTCGGCCCGCCGACATTGTCGAGTCTGAGCGGCCGATCCTGTACGCGCTGCTCGAGCGCCAGCAACCGGTGGCCAGGACGCTGCATGTCGCCGATCTGCGCGGCGAGTCGATTCCGGTGGCAAAACGTTCGGAGCTGATCCGTGCCCTGGAACATCGCCCGTTACTGGTCTTGGGAACCGATCCGATGTTGACCGGAAAGGACGCCCCCGAGCCGGACGTTTTCTGGATCGAGGACGACCGGCTGCCGCCAGACGAGGCCGGCCGATACCGTTTGATGGTAGAATTGACTCGGTTAGGAGTGCGGTTGTGAGGAAGATGACGGGAAAGGTATGGGGGCTGATGAGAGTGGCCGAGGAGACCTTCGCTGTCTCTTTCCACCGGCTGTCGAGCCAAATACGACAGCGGATGAAAAGAGACAGCGAATTTTCATACGGAGCTTTTCGCCAAGCTGCTGGTGTTTTGGGACGCGTGCACCCCACGCGCAAAGACCAGCGAGGACTTCAAGGAACGCTAATGCATCGCACAAACAAACTGCTGGTACTGACAGGGTTTTTGTTGGCCTGTGGCATGTCAGCGGCTGCCGGTGACCGGCCGGATCGTCTGCATGTGGCGATGATCGGGTCGGATGATCTTCGGGAATCGGGCGCCGAGGACGTGGTTTCCGCGTCGCTGGCACAGGAGATCCGGGACGGTTTGGTCGACCGCACCCAGATCGACCGGCTGCGTAGGGAACTGGACTTGGCGGCGTTCTGCTCGCCTGGTGCCGTGGGCGAGCGTCTGGCGCTGGGGCGGGCGCTGGGCGCGGACATGCTGGTGATCCTGCGGACCCGCGAGGGGTTCGAGACGATGCTGCCCTCCCAGGCTGGTTCGCAGATCCAGGTGGTGATCGTCGATTGCCGCCACGGCGTGCGGCTGGCCGACCGGTTGTTTGACCATTCGCCCGCATCGCTGAAAACCCTGGTCCCTCGGATGATCCGCGAGACGTGCGAAAAGTATGCCGGGGGAGTCACGCAGATTCTGGGGTTGACGCCGCTGGTTCCGGAAGGCGATCAGGGGCATATCGAGCAGCTCCATACGGGACTGCCGAATCTGCTGACGAAGGTGCTGATCGAGCAATCGGGCGTGCTGGCGATCGACGCCGAGGAAGCTCGGCTGGTGGAACGCGAGCGGCTGCTGGGCACGGTTCCGGAAACTCGGGCGCCGATTACGATCGTCAGCGGCAGCTACCGGGTGCAGTTTCACCGTCAGATGCCCAATCAGGTGCATGTGCGGCTGGACGTTTCGCAGCAGGGCGAGAACTGCGGAAGCTTCGAATTCACGTTGGCCCGGGACGACCATGCCAACGTGACCGTACCGTCAAACGTGCTGGGCAGCGTCCTGGCGTTTCTGGACCAGGTGCTGGCGCGGCAGGCGGCCGATATCGACTGGGCCTCGCCAGACCGGTTGACGGCCACACAGCGCGTGTTGCTCGAAGAATCGAGGCGGCAGGCACAGGCCGGAGCACTCGACGAAGCCATCGCGATCGGCGAGGCGGCGCTGCTGCTGGACGTGAAGCAGGCGGATGTCCGCTGGCTGTTGTTGGGCGCCTATCGGCGGCAGCTTCAGCGGGTCCAGGGAACGATCAGCGTCCGAACGGTCGAGGGCGTGCGGGTGGATACCAGTCTTCGAGCCGTTGTGCGGCAGCGTCTGCGGGATCACGGCGAGTACCTGATCCGCAACGCTTTGGTCGATTGGTCGCAGGCGGCGTGCCTGCTACGGGTGCTCGAACCTCCGTCGAATTTCGGATATCGACGGGCTGAGCCGGACCACGGCCGGACCTTGCCTGCACCTGTACGGTACGCCGATCCGGCCTGGATCCGCGATTACCGGGACCAGACGCTGGAGCTGCTGGAACGGGCGGCGGAAGTCCCGGAAGTTTTGGAGGGGGAGCACGACGAGATTTTGCTGGGATACGCTTTGGGGCCCATGCATCGGAATTGGCAGGATGCGCCCAACCAGGACCGAGGCGGCCGCGAAACAGGGTTGTGGGTACAACGGGCGATCGAGTTGAAGGATCGCGTCCACTACCTGGCGGCGCGGATCGATCCGGACCGGGCGGACGAGCGCGCAGCCCTGGACGATTGGGCGATCGCTTTCGAGGAACGAGTGTTGCGAAATGCAGTTAGCGCCGAGGAGCTGGGCTATTTCGTACTGCGGAATTTCGATGGGAGCTACTCGGCGCCTCGATTCTACCATCTGGACGATCATCCTGAGATCTGCGAGCGGTACCGTGGTCTGTACGAACGTCTGGCGGCGGAGGAAGATCCTGCGCTTCAACTCTCCGGCCGTTTGGGGCTCTTTGGCCTGGAGCATCACGAGATGCTCCGTTCGACCGGATTCCATCCTCCACTGATTCGCCCCGAGCCGATCCACAAGGCACGTCGTCATCTGGAACCCATCCGGCGATTGGCCAAGCAGTGCGGACTCCTGGGCGAAGACGGCTGGACCGTCAATTCCCCACGCCCGAGCATCGTCGTGAACCAGTTCGATTCCCGGACCAAGCTCGCCTTGCGGATGCATGATGACCAGTCGTCGGCCCCGTCCAGACCGGACGCCTCGGCAGCAAGCGGCCCTCCGTCGTCGAAGCCGATTGTCAATCCGGCGGACGAGGGCGGCGTGCCGCGGGTGACCGCGCGCCCGGTCCCCGATCTTGAGATCAGCCAATGGCTTGAGGCGTTTTCCTTGGACGACGGAACCGACTTGATCTGCGAACCGACTCGAGTCTGTCTGATGACTGCGCCCGGCGAGTTGACGACGATTTTCAGGCTGGACAACCGCGCGAGTCCGGATAACCGTTTCGGTCGGAACCCGCCTTTCGGTCGGGACTTGCCTTTCGGTCGGGACTTGCCTTTCGGTCGGGACTTGCCTTTCGGTCGGGACTTGCCTTTCGGTCGGGATCAGCGCGGGTTTCCTTCGCCGGTGGACTGGATCTATCGCGTCCATTACGACGGCCGCTGGATTTGGATTATGACCGGCGATCTCGAGGTGTTGGCCATCGATCGTCAGGGCGAGATCGCCGGCCGGTTTCAGTTGCCACCGTTTGGTGGGCCACGGCGCGGAGCGACTTGGCGAGAGGTCCGAAACCGGTTTGCGGACGAGACCTTTCGGATTCGAGAGGTGCCGCTCGCGATCACCTCGCACCGTCCGGGCCAAGTCTGGTTGACGGGAGTCGAGCAGAAACGAACGAGCGTTTGGGTAGGCCGAGCGTCGATCGCCGAGCGTGGGGGACCGTCGGGCGGGGAGTTCGAGGTGGTTTTTCGCGCGGCACGCCGTGCCCCGGACTCGTCCCTGGACGCTCAATTGCCGATGGACGTGTTCTTCTATCCCAACAACTCTCTGAACGTGTTCGATCTGAAGGAGCACGGCCGGTGGCTTGTGATTCCGCGAAGCGACCGGGCGCCGAACAACATGTGGGCGGATCGTCGGATTCATTCGTTCCTGTGGCTGGACGTGGACGATCCCCAGCGGATGCACGTCGATAGAACCTCGGTGACCAACTTGCTGCAGACTCGCGGCAACACCCGTCCGCTGGTCTATCTTGAGGACGCGATCCTGGTCGCCCGGCACGAGTTGTTGCTCAGCGTGCGTGGTACGACGATCCTGGAACGACTGGCTCTGACCGGCGGCGATCCGCTGGACGGCGAAGTGAACTGGCGCAAGGAGATCATCGCCCAACGAACCGATTTTCACGGGACCTCGTGGCTGTTCGATGGCCGCAAGCTGCACTGCTTCTGCCGGCGGCACTGGATGGTCATCGATCCTCAGACGTTGGAAGCGGAAACGTTTGCGACAGATTTCGAAGCGATGGGAATCGTCAAGCTGTCCCCGGTCCCGTTCTACAACCCCTTCTTTTCCGCCCACTACGGGATCCTCGTCCCCACCGAAGTCGAGCGGGATCGACAGCGGACTTTGGAGCTGTTTCAGATCCGTTTTCCTTAACTACTGGCTGTCGAGCTAAATACGACAGCGGATGAAAAGAGGCAGCGGATTCTCCTGCGGAGGCTCCAGGCTGCGGGAGGCGTTTGTGGTTTGCTGTATCGATAGGGTGGGGGCGACAACCCCCAACATATGGCCACGGGCACAGGAGAAAGGTGCCACCCACCTATCCGTGCCAAAACTGTGGTTGATCTATGTCACGAGCCAAACTACTGCTTTTGGGTCCATGGTCGGTCGTTTACAACGGTTGGGAAAGCCGGATCCGTGCATAAGTCCCCAATCGGCCTTGATCGTCGACTTGCGACCGAAACCCGCATCGCGAGCGCGAAAACCACCACGAGCGCGGTAACGATCGAAACCCGAAGCTTGAGCGAGGAAACGCTTTTCGAATTCACACCACCACGGCGGTTAATTCGCGGAATGCCGGATGTTCGCGGATGGGATCAAAGTCCGCTTCGGCGTCGATCAAGTTTCGAAACGCTGCATCGATCTGCAGCGAGTTGGCTAAGTAATTCAGCGCCACATCCGCGTTGCCCGCCAAACTCCAGTAGCACGCCAGGTTGTAATGGATCAAGCCGTCGCCGGGGTCGATCGTCAGAGCCTCCTCGAGCGATTCGATCGCTCGATCCAAGCGCCCGATCCGCTTATAACACCAGCCCAGCGCAAGCCAAGTGTGTGTATTATCCGGCTCGATCCGCGATGCTTCGCGTAACGATCCGATGGCATCACGATACAACTCGATGGAACGAAACGCTTGACCCGTCAAGAGCAGCGCATCGGGCTTTCGCCGATCGGCCTTGCTCAAACGCCCCAGGGCGTCCATGGCTCGGTAGACCAACGGATCGCGGAGCGACGGCGTCAATTCGCAAAGGTCACAACAAGCATGCACCAGATCCAAATAGCCCTGGGCTTGCCGGATCAGCATCTGCCGACGACTGGATTTTGAAGCGGACACAGTGTTTACTCTTGTAATAGGCAACAATCATGAACAAAGGGTTCAGCAGGAAATTTTACTCGTGAACGCGATTGAGAAAACGCCCCTTCCCCAAGATTCTGCTTTTCGGGCGATGGCGGAGTCCGCGTTGATTTTTCTGCTTTTCTTCATCTTTGCCGGTTGGCCTCCACCGGACGTGAACGAAGCCCACTATTTGACCAAAGCGAAACATTACTGGGATCCGCAGTGGTGCCAAGGGGATCTGTTCCTGGAATCGGGCGAGGCCCACCTGTTTTTCTATTGGACTTTTGGCTGGCTCACCCTGCTGTTGCCTCTGCCCGCCGTCGCTTGGATCGGCCGCTTGGTCACGTGGGTATCCCTGGCATGGGCCTGGCGGCGGCTGAGCTACCTGCTGATACCGCGTCCCTGGATGTCCGTGCTGACCGCCAACCTGTTTTTGTTCTTCCAGAGTGGATTTCACATGGCAGGCGAATGGGTGGTCGGCGGTGTCGAGGCCAAAGGATTGGCCTACGTGTTCGTGCTTCTTGCTTTGGGGGACTTGGTCCAACACCGTTGGCGGCGACCTTGGATTCTGCTGGGGATCGCGGCTTCGTTGCACGTTTTGGTGGGCGGTTGGTCCTGGATCGCCGCGATGATGGCTTGGCTGGGATGCGGCCGATCCCGGGCTCCGCTTATCCGCCGCCGAGCCCGGGCGGCAACCGAAGAGACCGGCGCCTGTGAAACGAACCCAGCTTGCTTCGATGAACGTCCCATGTTGCCGGCGATGATCGTCGGGATCCTGCTGGCCCTGCCCGGATTGATCGCCGGTTTGATGCTGTCCCACGGTGTGGATGCCCAGACGCTTCGAAATGCCAACATCATTTATGTTTACCATCGTTTGGGACACCATCTGGTTTTTCACCGCTTTCCCTACTGGTTCATGTTTCGCCATGGACTGCTGCTGCTGGTGTGGGTTGGAATCAGTGTCTTGACCCCCTGCCGAAGCTCGAAAGCTGGAGGAGGGATCAGCAACCCATCAGGTGCGGATTTGCGAACTTGGCGGCAGCGACCGCTGCGTGGTTTCGTCGGTGGCGCCGTGCTGATCGCGCTGATTGGCATCCTGATCGATCAATCGCTGCTGTACCACTTGGACACGGCGGCGTCCTTGCTGAAGTACTACTGGTACCGATTATCGGATGTCTTCCTGCCCGTGGGAGTGGCGTTGGGAATCGCCACGCTGATCCACCGTTGGTGGCATACGCGAGCCGGAACGGCCCGTTGGGTGTTGGTCGCGTCGATGCTCGTTTCGGGTGGTTATCTCGCTTGGTGGAATCTCGATCGTCGTTCGGACATGCGGCCCGCTGCGGACATTCAGATGTTGCCTAGCTGGCCAGACGACCCGGCTCGCACCCAACAAAAGTACGAATCCTGGAAAAAGGTCTGCCGCTGGATTCGCGACCATACGCCCCCGGATGCGGTTTTCGTTACGCCTCGGCATCAACAAACGTTCAAATGGTACGCGGAGCGAGCCGAGGTGTTTTCGTGGAAGGATGTCCCGCAAGACCCGGAGTCCGTGGTCCAGTGGTGGCAGCGCCAGCGTTGGTTGTATCCCCACCGAGTCGTTCGCTGGGGATTCGCGGCGTTGGGTGAGGATCGTCTGGTCAGTTTGGCTCGACATTACGGGGCGACGCATATCGTGGTCGATCGAGACCGTAGCGTTCGGGAGTTGATGTTGCCACGAATCTACCCGCCGATCGATTCCATCAACCCGGCTTACGCGGTGTATCGCGTGCCGCCGGAGACCGATCCCGAATCCGATCCCGATCCCGATCCCGATTCGGAGACGGTACCATGAATTCCGCCTCGTTCGACCATTCGGCGCTGGCGGAAGCGCTGCGCGAGCGACTGGGATCGCCTGCCGAACGTACGATCGGCGGACGGCGATTCCCCACGCAACTGGAATACGGTCGGCATCGAGGCCCGGCGCCGCCAGGGGTTCGACCTGCGACCGTTGTCTTGTTGATCTACCCTCAGGGCGGTCGATGGTGCATCCCCTTCACGCTGCGCCCCGAGACGCTCAGCGTCCACGCGGGCCAGATCAGCTTGCCGGGCGGGGCACGCGAGGCGGGCGAATCCGTCGAACAATGTGGACTGCGCGAGCTGGAAGAGGAGATCGGTGTGCCCGCCATCGCTGCGTCGATCCTGGGAAGATTATCGCCCATCTACGTTTACCGCAGCAACTTCTTGGTCCAGCCCCTGGTCGCCATGGCTTCGCGAATCGTGCAGTTTCGCCCGGATCGCACCGAGGTCGAGCGATTGTTGGAGATTCCTCTGTCGCTGTGGCTGGACCCATCGCACTATGATCGGATGTGGGTCGCTCGCCATTCGCTGCGATTCTTGACGCCCTGCTTCTGTTTCGAGAATTTCCGCATCTGGGGAGCCACATTCAAAGTCGTCTGCGAGTTCCTGGATCGCACAAGCGACCTGATCGGCTCAGTTGAACCACCGGCACCGATCGACCATAATGAACCGCACCTATCATTTTCAGCTCGTCATCCTCCATCATGATTGTTCCCCCCCGGAATACGAAAGCACATGCCAGCCAGAAGAAAAAAACCGACAAAAAAACAGAGCTTGACCCACGCGACCAGCACGACGGAACAGCCGGTGCCCCAGCCCAAACGCCGCCTTGGTTGGGGCACGCGCATCGTTGTTGCGGTGCTGGCTGTGGCCGCTATCAGCGGTAGTTTGGTCTTTGCGGATTGGTGGCGTCATTTGCCGGACGACGTCGTCGCCACGTATGTGGGCAGCCATAGTTGCATCGAATGCCACCAGGACTACTACGAATTGTGGCGCGGATCCCATCACGATCTGGCCATGAATCTTGCGACGCCGGAGACGGTGTTGGGCGATTTCGACGACGTTCATTTCGAGCACCATGGAATCCACTCGCGATTGTTTCGCCGCGACGGGAAGTACATGGTGCATACCGAAGGCCCCGACGGCGAAATGGACGACTTCGAGATCAAGTGGGTATTCGGCGTCACGCCGCTGCAGCAGTACATGGTCGAGTTCGATCGAACGGACGATCATGCCGATGACGAAGTGGCGCGAGTTCAGGTGCTGCGCATCACCTGGGACACCGAGCGGCGCGAGTGGTTCTACCTGCCACCGCCCGATGTCGAAGAGCGTCTTGCTCCCGACGACGACTTGCATTGGACGGGCGTTGCCCAACGTTGGAACAACATGTGCGCCTATTGCCATTCGACCAATCTGCAGAAGAACTACGATCACGACTCGGGCCAGTACCGCACCACCTGGTCCGAGATCAACGTCGGCTGCGAGGCGTGTCACGGGCCGGGCAGCGTACACGTCGATCTGGCGAATCGGAATTCGTTGTTTTGGGATCGAAAACGCGGGTTCGGGCTGGTCGACTTGAAATCCGATCCGCAGGTCGAGATCGAGACGTGCGCTCCGTGCCATTCCCGCCGCCGTTACGTCCATCCCGGTTTTCTGCCCGGCGACAATTACTACGACCACTTCGCCAATGAATTGATCGAACGGGCTACCTACTTCGCCGACGGCCAGGTTCTGGACGAAAACTACGTGTACGGATCGTTCATCCAAAGCAAGATGTTCCACGAAGGCATCCGCTGCACCGACTGCCACGACCCGCATACGACGCGTACGATCCATGAAGGCAACGCCGTCTGTACATCCTGCCACGAACACCCGGCGGGAAAGTACGACACGCCAGCGCACCATTTTCACGAGCCGGGCACGTTGGGGGCTTCGTGTGTCGAATGCCACATGCCGAAAACGACCTACATGGAAGTCGATCCCCGCCGCGATCACAGCATCCGCAATCCACGTCCCGATCTGAGCGTGGCTTTGGGAGTACCCAACGCTTGCACTCAGTGTCACCTGGACACGCAAGCGGAAGGGTTGGCCGATCGCGACGATCTGAAGCAGTACCTGGACTGGATTCTAGCCGCTCGCGACGGCGATGTCCTGGTCCAGCAGGAATTGGCGCGCGTCGACGCGGAGATGAACGAGGCGTATCAAGAGTGGTATGGCGAAAAGACGCCGGGACCACGCGAAAGACCGCACTTCTCCCATGCTTTGGCCCTTTCGCGGCAGGACGACCCGCAGGCCGTGCCCGAGCTGGTCGACATCGCCACCGACGCGCGGGTTCCCGGGATGGTTCGAGCGACGGCCATGTTGGAGCTGGGCGTGCATGACGGACGTGCTCCGGTGGACGCAGCTCGACGAGGGCTTCGGGATTCCGATCCGCAGGTCCGCACCACGGCGATCGCCAC
>SKKK01000647.1 GCA_007121535.1 Planctomycetaceae bacterium
AAAATAGAATCATGGCTGCACTTCGTCATATCTGGCAGCAGCCGTACCAGGTTTTCGTTCGATCATAAAGGACCGCTGCGCGGACGCTGGAACCTACAGGACTGGTCGGACCTCGTGAAACTCCAGACGCCGCGCGCAGCGGTGTCTGCTAGGTGACCTTGGTTACTCGACAAGCAGCGCGGCCTGGCGAAACCAATCGAGTCCAATGCTTGGGTGCAGAAGATCCCACCGCTGCATCACGGGCGCACGATGACGCGCAAACGATGAATGCTACGACAGGCGATGAACGCAAGCGATTACGACCACACAGGCGGGCCGCGAGCAGAATGGCCGTGGGTGATCGTTTTCACGATCAGCGGCCGATGCGTGACGTGAAGCTCCCGAGCGGCCTCGATCCTGACCACAACCGCTTCGGCCAACGGCGCGGCCGGTGAATAAGCAAAGAATTTGCAAATCGAACAGTGACGTGGATCATGAGGCACGGGGACCGAACCCGGCTGACCCGAATGCGGATCCGCCAACTCGATATCCGAGCAATCCCCCGCGTCCTTCGATCCGCAGCAGTGACCACAATCCCCAGCGGAATTGGCAGAACCTGTCGCCATACACTGCCATCGATGCAGACTCGGACCCCACTCGAACGCAACCAGATGCGTGGCGAGCACCAGCCAGAGCACAGAATATCGTGTCAGTTTCCGCATCGGACACAGGATTGCAAGGGAGATTCCCAGTGCGAGCGACCTCCGGATCACTCATCGATAGCTTTCAATCCGCATTATTCTCCTCCACCGCACGAAAGTCAATATTCGAAAAGCCTCGAAATTGACGATTTCGATGGAACTGGGCAAAATCGCTCCCACGTTGCACAAGATGGAGCGGGTTGTCCACGACCAATCTTACTGAAACCGCTATCCCCCAGGAGGCTGGTTTGTAACACTAGCATCTGGTTGATAAGCACCCGGCCAGACGTTTCTTCGCAAATTGAGGGTAGCTTTGCACAGGGGACACAGCGGGGTCGGGAGTCGTTTTCGGCCAACGATTGTGTGGGTCCCGAACGCTGACCGGGACCCGACTGGACCCCCGTTCGGCGCTCGGGGGCCACATTAGAAACGCGGCACCCGAAAACGACTCCCGACCCCTTTCGCCCGATTCCACCAAGAAATATCTGGCCGGGTGCTTAGGTCGCGGACGCGGACCGGGCGAGCCCTCTCCGGCTCGCAAATCCTCCGCACTAGTCCTTGGGTTCCCGTTGTTGTCGGTGCCGGTCTTGCAGGAATGCCAACACGCGGCGAGGGCTGATCACTCCGACGACTTGCTCGTGAAGATCCAGGACGGGCACGTGCCGATATCCGGCGGCAACGATGGCGCCCAGCGCCGTGGCGGCGGGATCGGTTTCGTAAACGACCACCGGATGACAGGTCATCACGTCGGCAACTCGCATCGATTCGATCTCCCGGTAGCGACTGGCCACGCGCTGCAGCGCATCCCGCTCGGTGAACACGCCCACAAGCTTTCCGGCTTGAACAACCAGCAGGCTGGAGATTCGCAGGCCGGCCAGCACTTGCAGGGCTCGGTAGACCGAGTGGTCCGGAGAAATCTCGACGTACGGCCGCGTTTGGATGCCGGCGATCGTCTCTTCGACCAATGCCCGCTCCAGCGCGTCGGTGTACTCGACCGGCTCGTAGTTGTTCAGCGGATCCTCGAATTCGCCCAGGTGATGATGGACTTTGACCATGGACTAGGCTCCTTCACGTGTTTCGGTCCCGGGTTTGCTGCCAACCGACTGGGCCATGACCAACTGTGGGAAATGATCGGCGATGTATTCGGACAGAGCCTTCTGGCCCGTCAAGCCGACCACGTGACCTGCTGCATCGGTCACGCAGAGAAAACGAGCCCGACGTTCGCAGATCGCGTGGATCAACTCGGATAACGGATCGTCCAGACACACTCGGAACCAATCGGATTCCAGGTGCTCCCCGACCGGTACCGTGTCCCAATCTACCGGGGGTTGCAGCATCAAATCGATCACGCTGCGCTCCGTGAAGACGCCCAGCGGCCGGTCCTGATCGTCAACGCAGATGGCACAGCCCAACTCTTGCGACTGCATCCGTTGCACCGCGACACTGACCGGCAGGTCGGCGGTGATCCTGATCGCTTCGCGCAGCGGCAGATTGCGGACACGATCGCTCCGGATGTTTTCGATCAATCCCATCGGCACGGTCCTTTCGCTAATACTACGTGTCCAGTCTCGGGGTATCAAATCTCCAGATACTCTTCCAGCGCTTCCTGCATGATGATCGGATCGGGATCGGCGCCCGTCCAGATCTTGAAACTGATCATCGCCTGGCCCACCAGCATCCTCAAGCCGTCCACCACCTGGCAACCACGTGCGGCCGCGTCGCGCAGCAACCGGGTACCGAATGGGTTGAAAGCCACATCGGCGACCAGCATGTCTGCGGTGATGGCCTGCATGTCCAACGGCACCGCAGCTTCGGGGTCCTCCATGCCGATCGAGGTGGCGTTCACCAAGATCCGCGTGTCCGGCTCGACCGCATAATCACCGCTCAAGTGGACGAAACGTGATGGAACGTGGACTTGCTGGTTCAGCAAATCGACCAGCGCTCGCCCGCGGTCTGCCGAGCGGTTGACGATGACCATTTCGCTGGCACCGACCATTCCCAATTCGACCGCGATCGCTCGTGCTGTTCTTCCGGCCCCCATGATCACCGTTTTCTTTCCCGTTGGATCCATCTTGGACTGCAACGCCCGGACGAACCCCTTGCCATCGACGTTTTCCCCGATCAGCAGCGAGTCGGAATGGGTGACACAATCGACGGAACCAGTCCATTCGGCGGATCTGCTGACCTTGTCAAGATAGCCGATCACCGCCGACTTGTGAGGATGGGTGATATTGGCCCCCAAAAAACCCATCCCTCGGATGCCCAGGATGGCCTTTTCCAATTGATCCGGTGGGACCTCGAGTGTCAAATAACGCCAATCCAAGCCTGCGGCTGCGAAAGCACGCTCCATGATGAACTGTGTCGGGTTCCCCGCCACGGGTTGCCCGATACAGCAGACGATTGGTTGAGTGGGCGAATCTGGCACAAACGCATCTCCTGAAATGCCAACCAGCGCAGCGATCTTGGCATCTCGACCCGAATTCAAATTCCTTATTGATTGTGAAAAATCTGGCGATCTGTTGCAATACTGGGGTTATTCTAGGGGGGAATCAAGGCCGTCGAGTCATTTTGGTTCAAAAATGGGCTCAGAAACTCGTCCTTTGGATCGAAAAGGTACTTGCATAAGCTGGCAAACGATTCGACAATAAACTACGGGGGGAGGGTACTGCCGAACTTCGCCCGGCGTGCTAAGATTTAGGTGTCCGGTTTCTCATTCTCGTTCGAGTGTTTAACGGAATCCCATGTCGACCAAGATTGCCAATGCCAATGCATTTCTGGACCGCGTTCAGAGAAGCGGCCTGATCACGAAAGAGGAAATGTCGCCGTTGCGGCAGGACCTGGAGGCTCAAGGTGTCGACCTTGGAGACGCCAGGAAGATCGCCGATGCGCTGGTCGAGCAACAGGCGTTGACTCGATGGCAAGCCGATAAGGTTCTGGAAGGAAAGCATAAAGGGTTCTTTCTGGGGTCGTACCGGCTGTTACGGCCTTTGGGCCGCGGCGGCATGGGGGCCGTCTTTCTGGCTCAACACGAGATGATGCGGCGGCGGTGCGCGATCAAGGTGCTGCCGCATTCGCAGATCAAAGAAGGTTCGTCGGTCCTCAAGCGATTCTACGTCGAGGCTCAGGCGGTCGCGGCGTTGGATCACCAAAACATCGTCCGGGCCTACGACGTGGCGGTCGAAACCAAGGACGGCAAAGACACGCATTATCTGGTCATGGAATACGTCGAGGGCCATGACCTGCAAACGTTGGTCCAGGACCAGGGAGTGCTGGATTACGTCGACGCGGCCGAGTACCTGCGTCAAACGGCCAATGGACTGGCCCACGCCCATGAAGCCGGACTGATCCACCGCGACATCAAGCCGGCCAATCTGTTGGTAGACACGAAGGGCGTGGTCAAGATTCTGGATTTGGGGCTGGCCAGGTTTTTCGACGACAGCCAGCAGGCGTCGCTGACGAAAGCGTTCAACGAGACCGTACTGGGCACGGCGGACTACCTGTCACCCGAACAGGCGTTGAACAGTCATACGGTCGATCATCGAACCGACATCTACAGTTTGGGATGCACCGCGTATTTCATGCTGGCCGGTACGCCACCGTTTCCCGACGGCACCGTGGCGCAGCGTCTGGTGGCTCACCAAGTCAAATTGCCTGATCCCATCAAGGAAAAGCGGCGGGATGCGCCTCCGTCGCTGCTGGCGATTATCGATAAGATGATGGCCAAGAGGCCGGAGGAACGGTTCCAGTCTGCCGCTGATATCGCCACGCTTCTGGCCGGCTGGCTGATCGAATTCGGCGGTGAAGACTGGAAACGTCAGCATTCGGAAATCGCCGGAGACAAAGCGTTGATATCGCTGTTGAAGTCCCGCGAGCCTACGCGAGCCTTCCGATCATCGATGAGCGAAACCGAACTGGAACTGGCGCCGCTGGAAGACGATGATGCCGAAGATTCCGACACGGTCTCGGCACCCGGTGGATCGGGTTCGGATCTCAATCGGTCGGGTTCTGGAGTCCGCAAAGCGGGTGGTTCTTCGAGTTCTGGCTTGCGTCGAGCCGTTTCGAGCGAACAAGGTGGCGATCTCTCGCCCATGCTGGAGGATGATCAGCCAGGGGCTGCTGGCGAGAAGGCCGACTCGGCGGCAGAGGCAAGCGTGTCAGACAGTGCGGCGGATGTTCCTTCCCTGCCACCGTTGGACGAAGCCACCGCCGGTATTCAACCGCTGGAAGACCTGGAAGTCGCTGATCTCAATTCGCTGGGCGCCGGTGATTTGTTGAGCGATCTGGACCATCAGGATCTCGGGGGTACGGACGATGATCGCTTGGGCGCGATGGATAGTGACTTGCGCCAGGTCTCGTTGAGCCGTGATGGTTCGTCGGCATCGAAGAGCCATCGACGGTCTGAATCCTCGGTGTCCAAAGACAGTTCGGCTTCGGAATCGACGATCGGCATGCCCATCCTGATCGGCGGCGCCGGTGGTTTGCTGTTGGTCTTGATTATCCTGGCGCTGATCCCAAGGTCTTCGGTCCCGGACACGCCGCAACTCGCCTCCGACCAACCGGTCTCGTCGGCGACGGAGGAAGACGTCGAGCCGGTTCCCGAAGCGGCGGTCGAGCCGACGGTCGAACCCGAAGATCCTCCGACGGGCGTCGATGAGTTGCCGGCCGAGCAAGATCCACCGGAAATCGATCCGGAGGAGCCGCCAGTGACCGAACCCGAGCCTGCCATCTTGTTGGAACCGGATGATCCGCAGGACGAACCCGATTCAGAGGACGACCCGGCGACGGCCGACCCTCGCACCGAGGTGCCGCCGTACGAAGAGCCGCAACCGGATGTGTCGGAACCGACGGACGACACCGATACGGACGATCCGGCGCTGGAAACGCCGGAGCCAGAACCTCCGCGACCCGTCGTTCCCCCTGAGGTTCATCTGGCGAACATCGAGGGTTTTCGAGTCGATTGGAAGGATTGGAGCATGGTGGGACAACCAAGCGGGAAGATCCCTCCCCAGCTCGCCCCCCTGCTGCGAAACTCGGTTGCTGCCACGGTTCGGGAACTGGAAGATTCGGTCAGCAGACGTCATCGCTTGAGGATCGAATCAGACCAAGCTCCGTTGCTAACGATCGAGCCGCTGATCATGTTGCAGGCCCCCAACATTCTGTTGGGAATGCGAGCGACAATGACGCTGGAGGACGAATCGGGTCAGGAGGTGACGCTTTGGCTTCGGGAGCAAGAATTGGCGTCGTTCATGCCCACAGCCAACCAGACCATCGTGATGGGCCACGTGCGGAAAGGGCTCGGACAGTTGTTTCGTGATTTCGGTGAAAAATACGAATCGGCGGTAGCCAAGCACGGTGACTAAGCTCGTCTCACAGGATTGGGCAAGCGGATGATTGGAAGACCGATAGGATCGGGCGGGTTCTTCGTCTTTCAAGCATTTCTGTTCGCAGCGTCGGCCGGCCACTTTCCGCCAACCGATGCAATGGCTGCAGACCCGCCGTTTTGGGCGGACCCCCGCGCGATGTTTGAAGACCTGTTTGGACCGGAGGATGAATTCGACGAGCAGGTGTTGGCGGAGATCGAGGTATCTGCTCGCGAAGAGCGTCAGATCGGCAGACGATTGGTCGAGGCGTACCTGACCGATCTGCGTCGTCAAGGGCTGGCGGTCACATCGCGTGGCCGGGAGGTGAATTACCTGCGCCAGTTGGTCGCCCGATTGCATCCGATGATGGAGCAACGGCGGCGATACCCGACGATCGACATCTGGTTCGTGGATTCCGAGCGTTGCGATGCCAGGTCGTTTCCCGGCGGGCATCTGGTGTTCTTCCGCGGCTTGTTGGATGCAGCGGACAACGAGGCGGCGTTGATCGGCATTGTGGGACACGAGTTGTCTCACTTGGATCGAGGCCATCATACGCGGCGCATCCGGCGGTTCAAGCTGACAGAACGGACCTTCTCGGGCCGTGGGGCCTTGATGCCGATGGAGGAATTCTTTGCGACCGGAATGGTGATGATGCGGGCCTGGATGCGTCCTTTTCGGATCGAAGATGAACGGCAAGCCGATCTAGATGGGGCTCGCTGGTCCTATCAAGCCGGGTATGATTGCCGCGAAATGGCTCGGTTGTTCCTCCGCCTGGCCCAACGGGGCGATCTGGTCGATTTGCCGCTACCCGATTTTCTCCGCAGCCATCCGCCCGCAACGCAGCGCCATCAGGCTATCCTTCAGGAATATCAGCGACTGCAAGCAGAAATGCCCCGCAACCAATTGGTCATCGGGCAACAGAACCTGCGGCGTCGAACGGTTCATCCGCCATGACGGACGTACTTTCGGCTGTGGTATTAGCGAACACTTTGGGTGCAAAATCGGGAGTGAAGATCGATGGCAAAGCGCGAATTGACTTGAATCGCTCGACTTGGAGTGTCAAAATAGGCGGGATTGTCCATTTTCGACATGCTTCATTGACAAGAAACTCCTGGCCGGGTGCTTACGACCGAGCCAAGAGGAAGGTAAACGGTGACCGAGCCGAAAATGAAGAGGAAGAAACGGCGAAGGCTGCATTGGTTGGCTTGGCTGACATCGGTTCTGTGGATCTTGCCTGAGTACCTGCTGTTGTTCTTCCTGAAATGGTGGGCGACGCGACGCTGGGTATCGCTGGTGCTGGGGGCGCCGGCAATCGCATCGGCGATCGTTTTTCTATTGATTCCCTTTTACCATAGCCGCACATTGCCCGCTCAACGGATTCGACAATTGGATCTGAAGGGCCAAGCGGCATTGCAGGACGACGATCTGCAAGCGGCTCACGTGGCCTTTCGACGCATCGCTTTTCTGGACTCGCAATCACCGACGTCCAGTTTTGGTTTGGCGTTGACTGCCGAACGGCAAGGCGATTTGGATGCGGCCAGAAGCTGGATGCGACGGATCGCTTCGGATAGCCTGCCCGGACATCCGCCCGCCCATTTCTGGCTGGCCGCTGACCTGATGCGTCAACCGACGCCGATGACTTCGGATCAGGCTCGTGTTTTGGAGCACCATCTGATGCAGGCCACGCGGGCTGTGGCTTACGAGACCGAAGCACGGGTCCATTTGACGAGGCTCTACCTGTTTCGCGGCGAAAACGATAGGGCGATCCGCCAGATCGAGCAGGTGGCGCCGCGACGGCCTGCGTTGTTACTGGATCTGGCGCGACTGCAGGCCCAGGCCGGTCGAAATGTCGAGGCGCGGCGAGCTGCAACGCAAGCGGGCGAATTCTTCCAGGCTCGTGCATACGCAGAACCCGACGAACCAATGCATCGGCAAGCATGGGCCAACAGCCTGGTCTTGCAAGAGCAGTATGAAGACGCCGTACGGGTGTTGGCCGAGGGACTGAACTCGGCCGACCCGGAACCGTTCCAAAAGGCCTTAAGCGCCGTGTACCTGCAATGGTTAAGCGCCACCAGCGATCCGAACAAACCGGACCCGGTGCGGCAATTGGAATTCCTGGAACGCATCCTGCAATTCGATGCGTCCAACCAGCGCGCTTTGGCGCTGCTGGGCTCGCTGGCCATCGGAGATGACGAGCCCGCCGAGCAAGCGGTCCGGATGCTGAATCAGATGTTGGCTCGCGGCGCCGCTCCGGGCGCGATCCACTTGGCGTTGGGGATGCGAGCCATCACGCAGGGCGATCTTGACCGCGGCGTGATGCACTTGGAACAGGCTCAGCAACGCAACCCCCGGACTCCCGAAGTCATGAACAATCTGGCCTGGGGCCTGGCTCATCGCGTTCCCCCGGACCTGGAGCGCGCCTTGCGCTTGGCCGAATTGGCCGAACAGATGTCCGATCACCCGGAGATCCACGATACGCTGGGCACGATCCTGGCCAAGATGGGCCGCAAGCCAGAAGCGATTACGCAATTCGAAACCGCCTTGCGCAAGCTGCCACCCCGTGCCAGCATCCATCGCACACTCGGCGACCTGTATCAGGATCTGGGGAATCAAGTACTGGCGGACGAGCACATGAAGCTGGCCGAGCAGTTGGAATCTTCGGTCGCCGCCACCGACGAGCCCTGATCGCCCGAGAAAACGCAAACGGGTCGAACGCATCGTTCCGGCCGGTGAGCGGCAAGGCGCTAGCCGCCGGTGAGCCGCTAGCCGCCGGTGAGCCGCACGGCGCTAGCCGCGGGTGACGTCCAGGACCGGCGGCTAGTTGCGCATCGCCGCCGAAAGTAGCCGAATTCCCGTGAATTCGGGAGGTCGCGACCAAGACGCCACGCTCCACAACGCTCCGAATTCTCGGGAATTCGGCTACGCGCAACTAGCCGCCGTTCGCGAGCCGCATGGCGCTGGCCGCGGGTGACGTCCGGGACCGGCGGCTAGCGCCGTGCCGCTCACCCATCGCGCCCCACCGGCGTCGGGCGTGGTATTCACACGCGGATTGTTTGCCGTTGGGCCTCGATGGTTTCGATCGGGTACAATCGGCCTTGACCGCTGCCCGGACAGATCCGGCACGTTTCCTCCCAGGCCGCCGGATTTCGCAAGTTCGAATCCCAAAAGGGCCAGCTCCGACATTGTCGCGGACGAGCCGGGTAGACGGTGCATCGACGCGACCGGGTATCAAAGAACACGCAGTCCCCGTTGGGAAACTCGCGCAGACTCTTGCGAATCCCGATCCGTCGCACGTAACGGTCCTCGAACTCTTCCTCGGTAGCCATGCCCACCTGGGCGGTCAGTTGCTGGATTTCGTGTTTGTTCACCCACACGTAGCCCGGCGCGCCGGTGCAGCAGTTGCCGCATTGCGTACACTCGAACCGCAATCCGTCCCGATACCACCGCTGATCGTCCATTCTTTGCTATCCTATGATATATAGAGTCCTTCTGATTGGTGCCGTTATCGTTACATGGAGAAGCCGACTTGAAAACCCGTCCCGCGCAGGCCGTTTTCGCGATGCTTGCATTCTGTCTGCTGGCTGAATGGATGCCGGAGCCCTTCGTCTGGGTCACCTTGCCGACCGTTTGGGGCCAGGCACGACCGCGAGAGCAACTGGAGATTCGTGTGCTGGATGACCAGACCGGCAAGCCCATCGCAGTGCGGATGCATCTGCGCGACGCGCGCAACAGACCGGTTCGGCCGTCGGGTGTTGTCTACTGGCACGACCATTTCATCATCCCGGGCATGGCGGTGCTCGAACTGCGACCCGGTATCTACACTTTCGAGATGGAACGCGGCCCCGAATACAAGATCCGTACGGGCGGGTTTACGATCCAGCGAGGCGATGCCAACAACGCGGTACTGAGGATGGAACGTTTTGTGGACATGAACGACGAGGGCTGGTACTCAGGCGATCTTCTGGTCCGCCGCGACGTCGACGAAATCCCCTTGTTGATGGCCGCCGAAGACTTGAACGTCGTGCCGGTCATGACCTGGAACCACGAACAGAATCTGTGGTCCGATCAACCCATCTCGCAGGATCTGCTGCGGCGAGCGGAACCGCGAGGGCTGTACCACGTGATGGCTGGCCAGGACGATCGTGCGGGCGGCCCGTTATCGTACTTCAATCTGTCCCAACCGCTGCCAATCGAGGACGCGGAACCCGAGGTCCCGTCGTCGGGCCACTTTTTGGTCTTGTCCCAGCGCTTTCCGGACGTACACGTCGATATCGAGAAGCCCTTCGGATGGGATCTGCCGGTTTGGATCGCCAGCGGGATGATCGATTCCATCGGCTTGTGCAACCAGCACATGCAACGCGAAAGAATGTTGAGCGACGAGGTCGGCGGCCGACCTCGCGACCGTCTTTCGTTCCCCGAACCGCACGGCAACGGTCGTTGGTCCGAATACATCTACTACACGTTACTGGAAAGCGGCATCCGCTTGCCCCCATCCGCTGGCAGCGGTTCGGGCATCGGTCCCAACCCGCCGGGTTACAATCGGGTCTACGTCCACTGCGGCCCGAAACTGGATCACACAGCTTGGTGGGACAATCTGCGCGCCGGGCGGGTCATGGTGACCAACGGACCGTTGATCCGCCAGCCGCTGGTCAACGGAGAATTGCCGGGCCACGTGTTTCGCGCTGACCAAGGTGAGACAGTTGAATTGATGGCCACGCTCAGTCTGTCGATCCGCGAATCGGTCGAGTACCTGGAGATCATCAAGAACGGTCGCGTCGAGCATGAGGTCCGGCTGGACGAAGTGGCGCGTGCCGGCGGTCGGCTGCCCGTCGTGTCCTTCGATGCCAGCGGCTGGATGCTGGTCCGCGCGGTGACCGACCACCCGCGGACCTACCGCTTCGCATCGACCGGACCGTATTATGTCGAGATCGGCGATCAGCCGCGGATCAGCCGCCGCGCGGCCGAGTTCTTCGCGGATTGGGTGGTCCTGCGAGCCCGCGAAATCGATCTGCCGGATCCCCAACAACGCGAGTCGGTGATCCGGTACCACCGCGCGGCTCGCGACTTTTGGGCGGAGCGTGTCTCGATGGCCAACGTGGATTGAAGATCCCTACATCCAGCGGTTTTGACGATACCAGTCGCTGGTCGCTTGAATCCGATCGTCCAACCCCATCGCAGGCCGAAAGTCCAGATCCTCTCGGGCTGCCGTCGGGCTGCTGGCCCACGAACTGGCGTGAGCTTCACGCATCTTATCCACGTTGACGATCTCGGCGCGTCGCCTTAACCGGGAGACCAGGTCGACAATTCCCCCGACCATCCACGGGAACGGATCGGCCAAATGCCAACAAAAAACACCCGGCCGCCCGACAGACCGACCGATCATGCGCCCCAATTCGGCATAATCCGGATATTGGTTGTCACAGGCGAAATAGTACCCTCGGGCATCGTCCGAATTCACCTCGTCTGCCGGTACCGGACGTAAACGCCGGCCTCGCTGGGCGGCCAAAATCAACAGTTCCGCCAGATCCTGTGAATGAATCATGGAAAGTGGTGGCGGAGCGAAGGTGGGAACCAGGTGGACCCCCAGCCGGGTGATCGACCGAAAAGCGGGCAGCATCGCCCGTCCCCAAGGTCCGAACACGACGCCAGGCCGCAGCACCGTCACCGGGACACGGTCGGCGTAACGCTGGACGGCCAATTCTCCCGCCCGCTTGCTGTGCCCGTAATGCGAGATGGGCGCCGGCCGATCGGCCTCGCTACGAATCGAACCCCGCGGGCAGGGACCGGCGGCCGCCAGCGACGAGACCAGGACCAGGACGGGCGGATCAGGTTGACGGCTGCACGCCAACGCGATCTTTCCAGCACCATCGGAATTGACTCGCATCAATTCCTCACGCCGCAGCGCTTGTGTCAAACCGGCCACGTGGAATACCGCATCGCACTGGGCCATCGCTTCCCCAAGCGAGCACGCGTCGTTCAAGCTGCCGTAGCACAGTTCGGCGCCCATCCGTCGCAGGAATCGAACCGAGGAACTGGCGCGCACCAAACAGCGGACCTGCACCCCGTGTTGGACCAGTCGTTGCACCAAGTTTCGACCAACAAAGCCGCTGGCACCGGTAACAAATGCTCGCTTCATCGAAAACACCCACGATCGGCCGTATGTAGGACTGCCCGTTCGGACCTCTTAACCCTTGCTACCATTCTACCCTGGAAAACGGTCGCAGGCGTCCATGTCCGCCCGATTATATTCCATCGGCTGCGGGCCGCTCGGAACCAGCCCCATTTTTTCACACCCTCGGAGCACGACGGCAGCAACGAACGCGAAAAAGGCTCCTGACACCTTTTCCGGGTCCGGCTCACCCGAAAACGACTCATGCCGTGTCATCGCACGCCGCCCGGATGGGACTTGCCTTCGGGTTTTGCGTCTGGTAGGAGTATGAACGCGGCGCTCATCCCCATTAGTCCGGGGAATCGGCGAACGCAATTTTGCCCAGTTTGGGCAACGGACCAATCCACGGGGAAGACGCATGTCCGAGATCAATCCTTATCAATCTCCGAACGAACCAGCGATCGCGTCCGAGCGATTGTCAAGTTCGAGCCGGGTTGCACGCAACATTCGTGCGATCTGCATCCTGTACATCGTTCTCGGTTCTCTGTTTGCACTTGGCGCCTTCGCCGTATTGATCGTGGATAACGCGGGCGTTCCAGGCCCCTTCGAGAGCCTCGTCCTCGTCCTGGCCCTCTGCGGAGTTGTCTCGGCGGTGGGGGTGCTGCGACGTAGTCGTTGGGGAATCCCCTTCTGCCAACTCATTTCGATTCTGTACTTGCTGCATTTTCCAATCGGCACGATTCTCGGCGCGTACTTTCTGATCAACATCGGAAAAGTCAAGGATGATTTCCGCTGACCGGGGCCCGAGGAAAAGGGAAAAGTCCCGCTGATGTCCAGTGGCCAGGTCCAGCACGCATCGCCTTGGACACGGAGTTCGCCCGTCGAGAGGTTTGGCAGCGTGATTCGAGGCCGGACATCCTGGCTCGTTTCATCCACCTGGAGATCGTGCAGAAGCAGTTGCGAGTCGCATGAAATCGACGAGGCGTTCAAACCGGATGACGATCGGACGACGGTGGGCAAGCAGGCCGAATCCGGCCCGTTGAATGACCTGTTCGACAAGATCGTGGAGCGGCAGATCATCTGGCGGAAGGAGATCGAAAGGCTCAGCGAAGCGTTCTATCGGAACAAGCCATCGCGGGGCAAGGATAATCATTCGCGACTGTACGTGTAAGCACCCGGCCGGATATTTCTGGGTGGGTGCTTCCTTGCTTTTGGCATCGTTGAACGATTTTAGAAAGAAAGGGCTGGCGAAACAACGACGAACGGGTGCGATGACTCTATTGGGCCGCGTAGCAGACGAGTTGGCCATTCTGCAGGCTGACGACGATGCGGCCGTCGCGGTCCACCAGGACGCCCCAGGGGACGGGCGCGGCGGGCAGCGGCTGGCTCCAGACCTCGGCGCCGTCGGCCACGGTCACGACCGTCAGCCGCGGTTCGGGGGCGCCGGTCGGGGCTTCGGGGTCGCGAAGCCCGGCGAGGACGACGTGCTGCGGAGTCACCGCGACGCCCAGCACCCGGTTCAACGGCTGCTGAACCCAGCGAGGCGAGGCGCCGGGCTGCGGGCTGGTACCCGGTTCCAACAGCGCCACTCGGCCATCGTGCGGTCCGTAGACGAACGCGACGTCGCCGGTGGGCGTTTGGAGCACGGCATGGTTGACCATGCGGTAGTCGTCGCGCGCGGCATACAAGGCGGGGCCACCGCACAGGACGTGCTGTCCGACGGCAAACAGATCCGAGCCGGCCGTGTACTGCGTGTGCGATTGCGGTGCGGTCGGATCGGTGACACAGGTCCCGTCTGCCAGGTCGTAGCTGGCAACCGGGACCATATTCCCGCCGGCCAGGTGCAATCGGTCGCCGTGCAGCAGCAGGTGACCGTTGACGCTGACTCCGCTGCCCGTTTCCGGATGCAGGGAACCGGACGAATGATTGTGCCAGCGGACCCGGCCCGTCGCGGCATCCAGGGCGAACACGTGGGTGCCGTCATAGTTCGCCATGCCCGCCGCCGCGTAGGCCACGCCTTGGTCATCGACCAGCACTCCGCTGGCCACGGGCCAGGTAGAACGGATGGAACCGTACACCGGGATCAGCCGCTCCACCGGCGCGGCTCGAAACCGCCACAACCGGCGTCCCGTCGCCGCCTCGAAGCAGTACAGCCAGCCGTCGGCGGAACCGGTCAAGGCGCGGCCCTGCCACAAGGTGGGTGGCGAAAGGATCGCGCCACCCGTGTAAGCGGTCCAGCTCAACTCGCCCGTCGCCGCATCCAGTGCCCGAACCGTGCCGTCCTGGCTGCCGACGAAAACCTGGCCGCCCGCTGCGGTCGGCGAGGTCATGGGCAGCTTGGACGAGGACTGCCAGGTCCACACGTGCTGCGGTTGCTGAGGAACGGCTACGGGCGAGACGGCGGTCCGGGCGTTGGTGGCCCGCAATGTCTGCCAGTCCGCCGGGCCGATTTCGAAAGCGGCCAACGGCGAATCCTCCGCAGCCTTTTCCAATCGGTCGGATTCGTCAACACTGCCCGTGAAATCGAAGTCACCGGCGGGCGCCGCTGCGATCACGCCCACCAAAGTCAGGTTGCAGTCGCACATCCACGGGCCCCAGTACAGAAGGCCGTGGGCGATCAGCACACCGTCCTGGCACGAGGGCCGCATCGGCGAGATGTGCTGTTGGGTGCCTTGCAGCATATCGTAACGCATGGTGCCGTCCCGGCCGCCGCGCACGAAGATGCTGTCCACGCTGCCCGTGGCTCGAGTGCAATTGACTCGCGGCCCTAAATGCTCGATCACTTGGCCGCTGAGATAGTCCAGCTTGACGCTGCCGCCGGTTCCCATCGCGACAAGGCCATCGGGGCGAAGCACCAATTGGCTGTTGCCCGCCTCGGCGATCCGCCACAACAGTTGGCCATCCAGGGCCGAGACGGCTACCAGGTCGCTGCGTGTCGGACCGGCGAAATAGATACCACGTGCGTCGCATTTGGCGTAGGACGACGACGAGAATCCCTCGCGAGGATTCTGAGCAAACCGATGCTGGCCGATGGCTTGCAGCACGTCAGGGTCGCTGGTACGCCACAGCACCCGGCCGTTTTCAGCGTCCAGGGCGGCAAGGAACTGGTCGTGGCTGTAAATGAAAATCCTGCCGGCCGCCATGCACATCGCTCGGGTGTCGATCGGCTGCTGTTCGCGATGCCGCCACAGGATTTCCTTGGTTTGGGGATCGATGGCCAGGATCGTCCGGCCGAAGCCCCAAGGATAGGTCTTGCTGTTGTAACCGGTCCCCAACGCCGGCCCCCAGGGCCAACCGCGGGCGCGGCGGTCGCCGCGGATGGTAGGATCGGGCGTTTCTTCGCTGCCGACCAATGCGTACAACACTCCGTCGGAAAGCGCCAGCCATTTCCACACGGGCCCGTCTTCCGGCCCGACGACGATCTCGCCGCGGATGTCGCCCGTCGCGGCGTCCAGGATCTTGCAGGACACGTCGTCCGCCAAGTACAGCACGTCCGGCGTTGCGACCATCGCGCTGCGGTGGATCATGAAATTCGGGCTCAGTTCGCGCTTCCACAGGATCGTGCCGTTGAAGGCGTTCTGAGCGACCAGCGTATTGAGCAGCGGCCATTCGCGCTGCTTGATCGCAATGTGGCCGAACGCTTTGAACAACCGACCGCCGGATGCCACGGTCACCAGCGGCATGGGGCTGTACCAGGGCTCGGCCAGGAAGTGCGTCAAGTACGGAGCTCGAGCCAACGTGTCCGTGGATTGCGGATTGTTGTCCGGCCCGTGGTACGGATGACTCCAGTCGCCAGCCTCGGCGGGGAACGGTTTGACCACCGGTTCTGCGGCGGTTTCTGCACCGTTCCACGCGATGCCACCCGGGTGCAGGACGCGCAGGACCTCGTTCCCAGGCACGTCGGGCGGTGATGTTCCGGTATTCGGACCGATGACCAGGTCTGCCAAGTTGTCCGCCAGGTGCAAGCGTGTCCACGGCCCGTGCTGGACGAAGATCCGCGTGCCCAACAGACCCTGGCGATCAGCCGACTCGCGGACGGCCAAAGCTTCGTCAGCCGTAGGTACCTGGACGCAGATCCGCAAATCGCTGATCTTCGCCAAGCTGATGGCCAGCGGCGCCGGGTCGTCACGTAACACAAGACAGATACCCCGCTGGACGCCCGTATCGTCCAGGATGCGACGAGCCTCTGCCGACGCATCCTCGCTTTGGGCAACATCCGCCGCCAGCAGCGCCAACAGCAGCGTCGACATCAACGAAACATAATCCCATTTCATGGCTTGGACCTGCCTTTCCAACCAGCAGAACAGTCAGCAAGAGGAGGCTCGAATGGAAAAAACATTCCGACCCGGTCAGCTTAGTCTGTTTTCCATCGGAAAGCAACGGCCACAGGGGCTTGTTCACGCCAGCGTTACCAGCGACAATAGTGGTCGCCATCTATAGGTCTGCTGGTGCAGTAAGATAAGCGTCGGTGGACAGACCGAAGGCGTGGAGAAGTGGGACCACCGAGAGACCAAATGGTTGCGCAGGCATCGCGAGAACCGCCTGTGCGTGCATAACAGGAGTCTTGACCATGAACCGCTCGACAATTCTTGTGATCGCTATGCTTGTGTTGCTTCCTCGCGTTGCGAAGCCCGATGCTGCTGAGGACCTGGCCAGGCAGATTCTCGAGCAGAGCGGGGTGCAAGGCGGGTTGATCGTCCACCTGAACTGCGGCGATGGGCGACTGATCGCGGCACTGGGTAGCGACGATCGCTTTGCCATTCAGGGATTACAGACGGCTACCGAGCGGGTCGAGCAGGCTCGTCGACATATCCGCGAATCAGGGTCTTACGGTCGCGTTTCGGTTCGCCATTGGGACGATGCCGACCGACTGCCTTATGCGGATCATCTGGTGAATCTGTTGGTGGTCAGTGACGATTCGCCCGTCGATCGCGCGGAGCTTCAACGCGTGCTTCGCCCCGGTGGTGTGGCTGTCTTTGTGACCGATGACCAAGGAACGTTGTTGAATGACGTGTTGGTAAAGCGTTGGCCGGACGAGTTCGATCAGTGGCCGCATTACTTGAGGGGGCCGGACAATAACGCGGTGGCTCGGGACAGTGCCGTGGGACCACCACAGCGCATGCAATGGGTCGAAGGCCCGGCCTATGCTCGCAGCCACGAGATCAATTCCAGCATGGCCGGAATGGTATCGGCGGGCGGACGTTTGTTTTACATCTGGGACGACGGGCCCTTGGGGTTGGCCGATCCGCGTTTTCCCGCTCAATGGGCCCTGATCGCGCGTGACGGGTTCAACGGGAAGACACTTTGGAAACGCCCGCTGCCCGATTGGGGTTGGCAGCAGTGGCATGCGGCCTCGCGGTGGGATGATCCCCGCGAGCGGGCTCGGATGTTACGGCATCTACCAGCCACACTGCCACGGCGTCTGGTAGCCACCGACGACCGTTTGTACGTGACCTTGGGTTACGACGCGCCGGTCAGTGTGCTGGATGCTGCCACTGGCCAGTTGCTGCAAACGTTCGACGAAACGGAGTTGGCTGATGAACTGCTGTTGGTCGATGACATGTTGGTCGTGCGCGTTCGCACCCCGGATCATCGCCCGGATCGGGATGTTTGGAGCAACATGGCTGTCCGGCAGAGCGGTCGCGTGGCAGCCGTCGATGTCTCCAGCGGAAAGGTGCTGTGGCAGACCGAGCCCGAGATGATGGCTCCGGTGACGCTGGCCGTCCAAGGCTCGCGGGTTTTCTACTCGAACTACGACCAAGTTGTGTGCTTGGATCGCGGCAGTGGCAGCGAACTTTGGCGAAGCGAGTCGACCGATGGCGGCAACGGACATCGCGGCACCGGTGGCACGTTGGTGGCTCGCCACGATGTCGTGCTGTACGCTCAAGTGCCATCTTCCGGCGGCGGGCATGCCGGGCAACTTCGAGCTTTCTCGGCCGAAAACGGTCAGTTGCTTTGGACCGGTCCTCGCTACTCCGGCCCGGGAATCACCAATCCGCCCGACCTGTTTGTGATCGATGACTTGGTCTGGCTGGGTGAAACCCGGTTGCCGGTGGACAACATGGCAACGGAAGTGTGGCGTGCGGGATACGATCCGCTGACCGGTCAGGTCGTCCGCGAAGTCTCCGTGCCCAAGCTGAAGAGTCCGGGACACCATTATCGGTGTTACCGTAGCAAAGCCACCGAGCGTTATCTGATGCTGCCCAAGCGAGGCGTTGAATTCTTGGATCTGGTGGGCGACGACCACATGCGACACGACTGGCTGCGGGCGCCGTGCATCTACGGCGTGCTGCCTTGCAACGGGATGCTGTATGTCGCGCCGCATCAGTGCGTCTGTTACCAGGGAGTCCTGCTGTCGAATTTCAATGCACTGATCGCGGGCCCGGATAAAAAAACCGAAACCAGTGAAGCGTCCGACCGAGCGTCAAGACTTCGAAAAGGGCCGGCCTACGGGACCATGAACGATCGATCGATGGAAAGGGTCAGTCCCAACGACTGGCCCATGTATCGTCGCGATCCGCGACGCAGCGGCAGCATCGGCATCACCTTGGCGGACGATTTGCCGCCGTTGTGGCAAGTGGCTTTCGGCAATCGCGTGACGCCGCCCGTGGTGGCCGACGGGCGATTGTTGGTCGCAGAGAAGGACGCCCACACGATCCATGCGCTGGATGCCGGTACGGGTCAGCGTCTGTGGGCCTTCACGGCCGAAGCGCGAATCGACTCGGCGCCCACGATCGACGGCGATCGGGTACTGTTTGGTTCGGCGGATGGCTGTGTCTATTGCCTGCGCGCCGAGGATGGCGTCGAAGTCTGGCGGTTCCAGGCGGCTCCCGAACGGCGGCAAATCGCCGCCTTTGGCCGATTCGAATCGGCTTGGCCCGTCCACGGCAGCGTGCTGGTCCAAGACGACGAGACCGTCGAGCCACCGCGCAGGCTCGTCTACTTTACGGCCGGCCGATCGACGTTCCTGGATGGCGGCATCCACGTGTACGGTCTAGATCCACAGACGGGCCGGACGATCCATCAGACGGTCTTGAGCGGCCCGCGCCCCGACCCGGCGGCGGACGTGGGAGGGGCCGGGTACATTGATGGCGCCAAATCGGATCTGCTGGTCAGTGACGGCAGCGATATGTTTTTGCATCAGGAGCGGTTCCGCAGCGATCTGCAGCGCTTCCCGGCGCCGATGCAGCAGTTGGAACGGGAACGTGGCGGGTTCCGCGTTTATCCCTCGTTCGCCGAGCGGGGTTCCAGTGCCAAACGTCTGATCTCCACGCGCGGATTCCTGGACGATTCGTACAACGAGGGCACCTACTGGACCTACGGCGATCGTTGGCCGGGCTGGGACCGGCACATGCGCGGGGTCCCGGCTTACGGGCAGATCCTGTCGTTCGATCAGCAGACGTTGTACGGCGTGAACGTGTTCACCGAGACGGTGCGCGTTCGTCGCGGTTTCTTCCCGGGCACCAAGGGTTATCGCCTGTTCGCTCGGGAACACGATGCGAAGAAGGACTCGTGGTCGGTCTTCATTCCGGTTCGCGTGCGAGCGATGGTGGCGGCTGGAGACAAGCTGTTCGTGGCCGGTCCGCCCGACGTCGTGCCGGACGACGACCCGCTGGCTGCATTCGAAGGCCGGCTGGGAGCGATGCTATGGGCTTTCGCCGCAGACAGCGGGCAGAAGGTGGGCGAAGTCGCCCAATTGGAATCACCGCCCGCCTATGATGGATTGATCGCCGCCGCAGGCCGCTTGTACCTTTCGGACGAATCGGGCCGAGTCCTCTGTTTCGGACATTCGCCAGCTTCTCTTACGAGCCGTATTGGCGACGCCCTGGAGTGACAAGATAACGCCGGGCTGGTGGCTCACGGCGCCCTTGTCGCCAGCGCGCGGGGCACGGCGCGATTCCTCGGAGCTTGGAGCCTGCGATGGTAGCGGCGGCGTACCGTATTGCCGTACACGTGCAGCGGTCGATTGGGACGTTCGAGGATCGGCGTCGCCGCGATTTGGCGACGTTGTTCCCCCGTGGCGATGATCGGCCCTTGCCCTCGGGTCTGCTGGGGGAAACCCAGCCACCCAACCGTCCAGACGCCCAACACCAAGATGAAAACCAACAGCTTGCCCTTCATTCTTCCACCTCCAGCAACTCAGGTTCTTCTGTAGGAAGTCTAGCCGACGATGAAGCAGCCACGCGTCGGAAATGACTCGGAAGACGCCCGGAAATACGGATCGTTGGGAAGAGTCTGCGGAACTTGGCGGTTACAACGGTTTCAGGCGTCTGGCAAAGGTCGGGATCATTCATTATCTTTGGATGGTTTCACCTGCAAACGATGGAACTCAGTTGAGAAAAGTAAACCGATGAACCAACACCTCGCCCGGTCCACTGAAAGCATCCGTTTCGACGGCGAAAGCGCCTCGAACGAAGCTCGCTGTCGTCTGCGTGCGACTGAACCCATTTGCATGCGCACCTACACTCCCTCGCTGGCATTGCTCGAAAAAAGTGCGGGTTCCTACCACTGGACCCCGGAAGGCCGAAAGCTGGCGGATTTCACCTCGGGCGTCCTCGTTGCCAACCTGGGGCATAACCCCACCCGATGGTGGCACCGTGTGTTGGACTACCTCGGTCTGTCCACCATCGATGCGACGCTGGAATTCCAGCAGATGGTTCCGTTGACTTCGTACAACGCCGCGACGGAGATCGAGCTGTTGGCCAACGAACGGCTGTTGGCGAACATGCGACGCGAGCCTGGTGGTGGGCGCATGGAACAGGTCCTCTGGGCAGCCAGTGGCAGCGAAGCGATTCAAAAGGCCATTTGGGCTTCGATGGCACGGCAACCGGGCAGCCAGATGATCCTGGCTCCCCGTCACGGTTTCCACGGCAAGAAGGGGTTGGCCAACGCGATAACCGGGACCGAGTGTGATGCGGAACGTGATCCGCGAGTCCGCTTTTTCGGGTTTCCGATCGAAGAATGCTGCGACGTCCAGCGCCGTCGCCAACCGATCGACTTGGACAAGTACGAGCAAGAACTGAACGATTTATTCTACCGATACGGAAGCCGATTTTGCTGCTTGGTCACCGAGCCCTATTTGGGAGGTGGCGGGTCGTATCACCCGCAGCCCGAATACCTTCAATTGCTGCAGCGATTCTGCAACCGGCATGACATCATGTTCATCTTGGACGAAATCCAATCGAACTTCGGACGTACCGGTCCGATGTATGCCTACACGCACTATGGGGTCGAACCGGACATCGTTTGTCTGGGCAAGGGGATGGGCAATGGTGTTCCTGTCAGTGCGGCGGTAGGCCGTTCGGACGTGCTTGGGACACTGACCTACGGTGCCGGTTCGGACACCTGGAGTGCCAATCCGCTGTCCAGTGCTGCTGTGGTTGCGACCCTGGACGAATTCGAGACGTCGGATGTGATCGGCACCGCCAGACGATTGGCCGATGTGCTTGAACGGGGCTTATGTCGCTTGAAGGAAACGGGACTGATTCGATACGTTCGCGGCGAAGGGTGCGTTTGGGGCATCGAGTGTAATCCGGTGGGAGATCACTCGGCGGCCGAAGTCGCCAATCACTGTGTTCGCACCTGTTATGTCGGGGACGATCAAGGCCGAGCCGTCCACCTGCTGGGTCCTCTGGCCAAGAAAGTAATTCGCGTCAGCCCCCCGCTGGTGATGCCATTGGACGAAGCCCAAATGTACCTGGACGTCATGTACGAACGCTTCACGGCCCTGCGCAGCGAACTCGGGTAGAATTATGGGTTTTCCAGCATAAGTCGTTTGCTATAAGCCATTTACGTTTCGACCGAGGCGGCGGATTTCCGGTGCTGAAAATTTCTGCCATGCCCCTTTGCAAGCCTTGGAACGATATGTATAATTCGCCCAACCCAAGCGTTTGGGGCCGTAGCTCAATTGGTTAGAGTACTGGACTGTCGATCCAGTGGTTGCGGGTTCGAGTCCCGTCGGCCTCGCTTCTGGAGATTTTTGCGGGTTTTCTGCCCTGCAGTTCGTTCACACCGGGGTTGCGGTGATGCCGAATTTTCGCAGCTTCTTGTAGAACGCCACGCGGCTGATGCCAAGTTCTTTGGCGGCTCGGGTGCGATTGTTGTTGTGCTTGGCCAGCACTTCCATAATCCGCTGGTGTTCAGCACGCTGGCGAGCCGAATCCAGGTCGTTCCGCACGGGTAGGGGGTGCGACAGAGTCCCCGAGGTGACGGAAAAGATGTCCGCGTGGCGCACCAGGTTCGGCAGATCGGCGACGTCCAGGGATTCGCCGCGACACAACGTAACGGCTCGCTGGATGCAGTTTCGCAGTTCGCGAATGTTCCCGGGCCAGTCGTAAGCCATCATGGCGTCCATGGCGGAAAAGGAGATTTCGTGCACCGGGCGGCGAGCTTGCTGGGCGTAACGGTTCAAAAATCGTTCAGCCAAAGGACCAATCGCCTCGCGGCACTCCCGAAGCGGTGGTAGACGGAATTCCAGTACGTTCAAACGATAGTACAAGTCCGAGCGGAACCGGCCGTCGGCCGCCAACTGGTCCAAAGGTCGGTTGGTCGCAGCGATCACGCGGGCACGAAACTTGGCGACACGATTCGATCCGACCGGTTCGTACAGTCGGTCTTCCAGCACCCGCAACAGCTTCGCCTGTGCCTCTAGTGGCACGCAATCCACCTCGTCCAAGAAAATCGTCCCGTCTTCGACCACCGAAAACTTCCCGACATGATCGCGGTCCGCACCCGTAAACGCGCCCCGCACGTGTCCGAACAATTCGCTTTCCAACAAAGTGGGTGACAAACCGCCGCATTCCACCACGACGAATGGTCGTTTCCGCCGAGGAGACAAGTCGTGGATCGCTCGCGATACGTGGCTCTTACCCGTCCCCGTCTCACCGGTCAACAATATATTGATATCTGAATCGGCGGCCGCCTGGATTTGCTCGTACAGGTGACGCATGGCTCGACTGGCAAAGATGAAACCAGCGACAACGGGCTGTGAATTCTTTGTCGGGGATGGTGGTGTTGGGACCGTACGGTCCAAAGTCTCTTTCAAGCTGGTGTTCGCGGTCGCCGCAGCTTCCATGCGACGTCGCACGGACAAGATATCGATCAGCGCGGCTAATCGAGACAGATCGAACGGCCAGGTCAAACAGTCGATGGCGCCATACTCGAAGAATCGCAAGCGTCGATACACATCATCTTCGGCCAGAATTACGAACACCGGAACATGCAGCCGCTTGTCCCGTACTCGATGCAACAGTGCCACCACCGCAGCTTCGTCTCCAGGATCGTCGACGTACGCCAGACAAGCGACGACCTGATTCGATTTAATGTCCGGCAAGACCTCATGGACGGTGGGCACGACATGGGATGAAAAACGCGGCAACAGACCCGCCAATTCCGGCTGAATTCCATCGGTGAAGATTCCAGCCTGCCCCACAAACAAAATCTTATGATCGTCCACGATGGACTCCTTTTCATTTGTTTCGTCAGAACACCTAGCCTACCTCCCTTCTTGGCGTGATGATCGGTCCCCAATTGGTTTTCCGCAGGACATTTCCGGTCCTGTCTTCATTATCCGTTTATTGAGGTTGGCGCAAATCGGGTCTTCCCCTGACAAATCGGTGGAAAAACCCTGAAATCAGACGGAAAGGTCCCGCAATCAACCAGCAAAGCCGTTTCGGCCTGAATTCGTCGAGGTAATCTGCTCGATCTTTTGGATCAGCGGGCGGGTATCGTGAGACTTTTCGACGACGCCGACGGCTCCCAGCGGACGCAGCGTTTCGAGGACCACCGACCCGGCGTCGCCGGTAACCATAATGGCTGACACGCGACAGCCCGCTTCGCGGATCTTGCGAAGGACATCTTCGCCATTTTCATCAGACAGATTCATGTCGACTAGAAGTACACCTGGGGGGGGTATAGCTATGGCCTGCTTCGCCAGCGTCGCATTGTCCATTCCGATACCCGTATCGCTGATGGCCCGTTGGACGTACGGGCCGCGTTTGACTTGCAGGTCTTGGGCCAACAGCTCGTCTCGGACATCGAAATCCCTCGTTTCGACGATCAGCTTGCCTCCCATTGGCATCGCATCGCGGGCGTTCACGACCAGATTGATGATGACTTGTTCGATTTGCCCGGATCGGCCAAAACGTTGCCTTTGTTTGCATTGAGTTCGAAACGCGAATCGATGTCCTTGCCGACGACCCGGCGAAGCATTGTCTCCATTCGAAGAATGACCGTGTTCAGATCGAACGGGACGGGCTGAAGGACTTGTTTGCGACCAAACGCCAACAACTGCCGAGTCAAGTCTGCACCACGTTCCGCGGCATAACGGATTTGGTTCAAGCGATCTCGACAAGCTCGGTCACATCGCGAGCAACACCAACAAAGCCGGTGATTCTGCCATCAGAGTCTCTTTGGTAGAAGGCCCTGTCCTGTTGATCGCTCATCAGCATCGCGGCCGACGATCCAACCGCCTGCCCCTGTGAATCACCCGTCACCGTCTCGAAGGCTTTGTTCACGTACTTGATTGTGCCGTCGATGCCGGAGATCGAAACGGCTTCGCTGGATTGTTCGATGTGTGCCACATGACCGATGATTTCTTGGACCACGGGACGGATGAACTCGATGGTCCCATCCAAGCTCAACATGAAGACGACGTCGTTCAGGTTCTCGATCAAGTCCTGGTACGTCTTGCGGCTTTCCCGCAACTGCCCTTCGGTCTTTTTGCGAGCGGTGATGTCGTGGGCGAATGCCAGAGAGCCATCATGCCCCTCGTACGTGGTGGGTACCGATGAGACCTCGACCAGAACCTCGGTTCCATCCAATCGAACCCAAAGCACTTCGTGTTCGGCAACTTCCTTCTTGTCGACATGCAAAATTTGGATGTTTCTTAGGACAACGTCGTGATAGGTCGGATGGACTCGGTCCAGCACGCTTTGCCCTAGCAGTTTGCCAGGGTTTTCTTCCCCCAATAGTTGGCAAGCAGCCGGATTCAGGTAGCGGAAGCGATTGTTCGTTTGGACAAAGATCGCGTTGGGGGCGCCAAGACTGTGCTTGCAACGTTTACCCAAAACCGTTTCCGGGAAAAAGCCGCTCAGTCGTCTAGCGACACCAATCCGCATTGGACGGCGAAACGAACCAGACCGGCGAGATCACCGATTCGCAATTGACGCATCAGTTGAGTACGGTGCGTTTCGACGGTCTTCGCTGCGACTTTCAGCCTTCGCGCGATCTCCTTTGTCGTACAGCCTTCGGCGACCAACTGCAGGACCTCTCGTTGCCGCAGCGTTAACCGTTCCAACGCATCACCCTCCTCGGGCACTTTGTGCAGGTAGCCATCGATCACGTGCCGTGACGCGGCGGAGCACAAGTAGGTTTCTCCTTTGGCAACCGATTGAAGAGCCAGTTCTAATTCCGAGGGGCTGACACTCTTCAACAAATATCCAGAAACTCCGGCTCGCATCGCTCGCAACACCGAATCGACCGTGGAATTCATGGACACAATGATTACACGGGTATCGGGCGACACGGTCTTCAAATTCACGGCTGCGGTCAAGCCGTTCATCTCCGGCATGGCGATGTCCATCAATACAATATCCGGCTGCAAGTTCTTGGCCATTTCGATGACTTGCCGACCGTTTTCTGCTTCGCCTACCACTTCCTGGCCCGGCAAACGGTCGATCAGCGCGCGCAAGCCAGCTCGTACCAAGTGATGGTCATCGGCCAATACAATTCGGGTTGTTCTCATCTTGGTTCCCGTGAATCGTCGCCACTTTCGATGGTCCCCGCGTCCACCGTGATGGGCAAATGGATGTGGACCGATTCCCCCTGGTCCACTGTCGACTCGATCTGCCAATCTCCACCCAACCACTCGATACGTCGGCGACTTTCCCGCCATCCATCGCAACGAGAACAGTCGTGGCAGGAACGAAACGATTCCGATCCAGACGTGGAGTCGAGATCGTAGATGGTCACTTCGATCATCTCGGCATCCTGCCGCATATCGACTCGAACGCGATCGCTCGACCGGTGAAAGACCGCATGTTCCACCAACTGCACGACGGCTCGGTAACAAGTGACTTCGATCGGCGGAAGCGCAGGTACCCAGTGAGTGGGTGCGAACAGCTCGATCTCCACACCGTCGCGATGCTCTCGATCACTCAACGAACAGCGAATCGATTCGGGAAGCGACAGGTGTTCCAGGATGGAAGGGTGCAGTTGACGGGTTAGGTCTCGAAGGCGTTCGATGGCCTGCTGGACGATCGTCAAGCAGGTGGTCAGATTCGGGCTATGGGACGCAGGTTTCAACGACGAATGAAGATGCATCGATGTAGAGACCAACAACTGACCAATCTCGTCGTGAAGGTATTCCGCCAATTCGCGCAACTTCGCGTCATGGTTGGTCAACAATTCGAGCGTACGATCCCTGACTTCGCTATTCGTCAACTTGGATTCATGGGCTCCTTTGGTCTTATTCGTCTCGCCTGAGGCGTCGACGTCGGATTGGGCATTTTGACGTCTGCGGTCTTCCATAGCTACCTTCTTCAGCAGAAACAATCCCCATTGGGTGTGTTTCCATGGCGCGACGGCACATGGAGGGGGGCTACAATCTTGCACCCAAAATTGGGTAATCGTTCATTCTCTGTGCGCTGGGCGTGCAAAACTTCTCCCGTTGCATTATACTCGACTGAGTTTCGACTGTCGCGGCGTAAGCGAAAATCAAGCGGGTTCGTTGTCGATCAATGCTCAGGCGAAGCAGCGAGGACATTGATGAGTACAAGGCAATTCGGTTTTCACGACTTGATGCAGCAGATCGCTGCCGGCTCGGAATCGGCGGTCGAGGATTTGATCGCGCAATATGGAAGCCAGTTGTGTCGGGCCGTCCGCCGACGATTGAACTCGCGATTACGGCCGAAGTTTGACACGAGCGATTTCGTCCAAGCGGTATGGGCATCGTTCTTCTGTGGACGCGATCAGTGGAGTCGATTTCAGCACTCGGGCGATTTTGTCGCTTTCTTGACCACGATGGCACGGAACAAAGTTGTGGACGAAAGCCGGCAACGCCTGCAGACGCAAAAGAGGGACGTGACGCGGGAACAGGCGATTTTTTCAGATGCTTCCCAAGAGATTCCGCTACCCGGTCGAGAACCGGCGCCCAGCCAAATCGCGATTCGCAACGAGCAGTGGCAACGGATGCTGGAGGGAATGCCCTCGCAATACCGGCAGATTCTCGAGTTGCGCGTTGCCGGAGAAACGCACGAAGAGATCGCGCGGCTGTTGGGAATTAGCGACCGTACGGTGCGACGCGTTCTTTCCAAACTGCAGGTTCGAGTGGGAGTCGGCCAATGAAATCCCGCTTGGAAGACAACGCACCCCCGTCGGCGGTCGCCAGGGCGATGGTTTCTGAGATCATCGCCGATCATGCCGACGATCCGGACTTCGACGCAGAAGCGATCCTGGGCACGCATCCTGACTTTCAGGAATTCCCGTCGATCGTTGTGGACTTGGCGTATGAGGAATTCTGCCGTCGAGTCGATCGCGGGGAACGGATCGACCCGGAGAAATTTATCGGACGTTTCCCCGGTGTGGCCGGCCCGCTACGGAAATTGCTGGAGGTTCACGCTTTTCTGGACGAGAATCCCCACGCCTTCGGGGCCGTGACCGAATTGGACTGGCCCGAGGTGGGCGACGACGTGGCGGGGTTTCGTCTGGTGCGCGAAATCGGTCGAGGCGGATTTTCCCGAGTCTTTTTGGCTCGGGAAAGGGCCTTGGGTGACCGGGAAGTGGTCCTCAAAATCTGCTGCCAAGCCAATGAGGAAGCGGCCCGTCTGGGACAATTGGATCACCCGCACATCGTGCCCGTTCATTCGGTACAGTGCGATGCTTTTCCACCGTTCACCCTGATCTGTATGCCGTATTTGGGCACCACCACGTTGGCCGATCTGATCGAAGACAAGGCCGATGGTCGCACCTGTCGCGAAGCGATTAGACTGGGCTCGGATACGCACATCGATTTCGTCGTTCGCAAGGCCGCCGAACTCTGCGACGCGCTGGCTTATGCCCATCGCCGAAACGTCTGGCACTGTGATGTCAAGCCCTCGAACGTGTTGCTGACCGACGATGGTCGCGCGCTGCTGCTGGACTTTAATCTGGCGATGCAACACGATCACGCAGCCCAGGTGATGGGCGGTACCTTGCCCTATATGGCGCCGGAACAATTGCAGTATCTTGCCGGTGATGGTCCAACGACCTGTCCGGTGGATCATCGGACGGACCTGTTTGGACTGGGGGTGACCGTTTTCCAGTTGATCACCGGTCGCTTGCCTTATCCCACCGAGCATCTGGACCAAGATCGCAAGCAGGCAGCACGGGAATTGCTGGAACTGCAGCGAGCCCGACACTCGTGGCAGGAAGAGTTGGAACAGGTGGTCAGCCCTCCGGTCGCCCGCAGCATCGCCGCGTGCTTGGCCTTCGATCCGCAGGATCGCCCCGAGTCGGCGGCAGTGGTCGCTGCAGATCTTCGCCGGCATCTGGGAATGGCGGCTCGAACGGGCCGTTGGATTCTCGCCCATCGAGTCTGGTTAAGCGGCGCGGCGTTGATTCTGTTGATCGCCGCCTCGGTCTTCGGCGTCTGGAACTATTCCCAACCCCCGGCCTATCTGCGCCATTACCAGTTGGGCAGGGGCGCCTTGGAGAGGCAGGACTTTGCAGAAGCCAACCTATGGCTCGACAGTTCCCTGGAGCATCGCCGTGATTTTCGAGACGCCCGGTTGATGCGCGGTTGGAGCGACCTGCTGGCATCTCGCCGATCGGACATCGATGAAGCGACACGAACTGGTTTGCAGCAGTCCGCTTACCGAATTCTTCGTGATGCTTGGGACCATTACAAATGTGCGGAATCCGCGGCCAGCATAGCACAGTGCTTGGCGGAGATGGGAGAGTTCAGGGAAGC
>SKKK01000165.1 GCA_007121535.1 Planctomycetaceae bacterium
GAGGTTTAGTGCGTTGTGCAGGCGAAAAATGCGGATTGTGAGCGGCACGTCGCTAGCCGCCGATTCTGAACGACACCGGCGGCTAGCGCCGTGCCGCTCACTCATCGCGACCCCAAGTTTTCGCCTGGACAACGCACTAGGTTCTGTCAGGAATGGGGCTGATACATTGCGGGTACATTGGTTTTCCCTGCTTTCAGCGTGACCCTCCGAATGGTCTGCCCCCCTTTGCGGACAAAACGTTGTGATGGAGATGTTAGGGGGGACCTCGCGGGTTGTCAATAGGTTGGCTGACGATGCTGCTGAAGGTAGCCCAGAACTTGTTGGATGTCGGTGGGGATCGGTGCGGTGAATTCGATGGGTTCGCCGCTGACCGGATGCTGTAAACGGATGCGGTCGGCGTGCAAGGCTTGTCGCTGCAGGATGATCTGAGCGTCTTCGCGTCCGGTGGTCAATTCGCCCAGCGATATCTGAGCGCGGCCACCGTAGAGTCGGTCGCAGAGGATGGGACAGCCGATATGGGCCAAGTGCAGGCGGATTTGATGCGTTCGCCCTGTCTTGGGGTGAGCGCGAATCCAAGCGAAACCGCGAAATCGACGTTCGACCTGGTAGAACGTCTGGGCCGGACGCGCCGTGGGGTGGTGCGCGCGGATGGCCATCCGCTCGCGCTGGTAAGGATGAGCGCCGATCGGGAGATCGATCAGGTCGCTGTCGTGATCCGGCTGACCGCACACGATGGCAACGTACTGCTTTTCCACCGTCCGCTGCTCGAATTGTGCAGCCAATGCCATGTGGGCCGCATCATGCTTGGCCACGACGATGACGCCGCTGGTGTCGCGGTCCAAGCGATGCACGATACCCGGCCGCGTGCTGCCGCCGACTTGACTGAGTTGCTCGAAGCGGTAGGCCAAGGCGGCTGCCAACGTGCCGCTCCAATGTCCTCGCGCCGGATGGACGACCATTCCCGGAGGCTTGTGGATGGCGATCAGATCGTCATCTTCGAACAGCACGTCCAACGGGATCTCTTCCGGCTTGGTCCCGTGTTGCGGCGCATCGGGCAAACGGACCTCGACTCGCTGCCCGGCTCGCAGTCGATGAGCCGCCTTGACCGGGCTGTTATCGACGGTGACGTACTGCTTCAAAACCGCTCGACGCAGTTGGACTCGGCTGTAACGGGGTAAACGGGCTGCCAAGAAAGCATCCAGACGCAGGCCGGCGTGCTGGTCCGCTACCACTAGAACCACCGGACTGTCGCGAAGCGGATCGACCGTCATGGAGTCGATTCGGTCGTGTCCGATTCGTCCGATTCGTCCGATGGGTCCGATTCGTCTGATTCGTCTGACGGGTCTGACGGGTCTGACGGGTCCGACGGGTCCGATGGGTCCGATGGGTCCGATTCGTCTGACGGGTCCGATTCGTCCGACTGGTCCACCGGGTCCACTGGGTCCACTGGGTCCACTGGGTCTTCGAACAACGGTCCGTCCGCTGGGACGAACGGCACCGCCTCAGGGGCGGGTGAACCCGGAAACGATAGATCGGGATATCGGGGCAGCAAGTCGAAATCGTCGGGGACTTGAGGATCGAAACCACCGATCCCGTCTTCCGGCTGAGGCGGTTCTTGCCGGTCGAACCAAGCGTACCATCGTTCGGTTTCACTTCCGGCCAGTTGATCAAATCGCTCTTTCGCAACCCGTCCCAAGGCTGATTCGGGATCGCTCTGGAAGACTTTTTCGTAATAGTTACGCGCCTTTTCCGTATCGGACAGCGTTTCGTAGGTTTGGGCCAATCCATAGCGGGCTCGCGTGAGCAGCATGGGTTGTCGGCCGGCAGCTTGTTCGACTGCCAGGAAGTGTCTCTCCGCAGTGCGCAACGCCTGTTCAGCTTCCTCGCGGTCGATAAACATCTGGCCGGCGCCGGTGGCCAACATCAGGTCACCGGCGGCCTGTTCTGCCCACAAAGCGGCGGGGTTTCCACTGTGCAGACGAGCTACTTCGCTGAGGGCCTGCGGGTCTCGCATCGAAAAAGCTTGAAAATAATCGCTCCAACCGGCTGCGGTTCTGGCGATTCGCTGGTTGTTCAAATAGATGGCCACGACCGCAACCACGACCACAATCGCGGTGCCGAGCGCGATTTGACTTGCGTACGGCTTGATGCCTTGAAGCCACTTGCCAAGTCGATCGGCCAGTACGTTGGTCTGCATTTCGTGACGTTGTTGAGATTTCATCTCGTCGAGCGATCCCTGCTGAAAGGAGGGGTAAACACCAAATTCCCTGTCTGCCGCAAGTATAGAACTGGCGTATGGATAGCGTCAATAGCGGTGGCTATAACGAAGACCTTGTACCTTTTGAGCCAAGAAGAAGATGGAACTTGCTGTCGGCTCTGGTATCCAGAGCCACGGCGATTTATACTTGGGGCGACTTACAGGAGTATTGCAGTGACATCTTCCGGTAATCAACGCCGCGAGATCTTTTACTCAGGACACGTTCAGGGCGTGGGATTTCGCTATTCGGTGTCCCACGTGGCTGAGCGTTATGACGTTTCGGGGTTCGTTCGCAATCTTCCAGATGGGCGGGTTCACGTCGTCATCGAGGGGACTGCGGCGGAGATCCGCGACATGTCAACGGAAATCGCCCGGAAGATGGACCACTACATTCGAAGCACGAAAGTGAACGACCTGGAAGCTACGGGGGAATTTAAGGGATTCGGTATTCGCTTTTAGTCACGAACTCGCCGTACACGGTGGGGTTTGATGCGAACCGCTCAACAGCGTTCGCCGTAATAGCGATTTCAGATCATCGTCTTTTTTTGAATCAACTACGGTAGTAAATCGTCATGATGAGTTCGCTGGTTCTTTTGGGGACAACCGGAAATTGGGTGAACGTGTGGTTGACTCCCCTCTGGCTATTGGGTGTGGGCACATTAGCTGGATTGGTGCTTTTGTTGGTACTTTGGGGCTTGGCTTTCGTGCTTTCCAGAGTACCACTGATTGGTGGTTCTACTGATCCCGCAAAGTCGACTTCGACCGGAGCAAGTGGATCCTCGATAGGCTATTGGCTGTTTCGGCCGATCCAGGTGCTGTTTTCGCGGCAGACGGTTGCAGAGATTCCCATGGCCGTTCGCGAAGGGGCACTTTGGCCGATTTTTCTGACCGCGGTATCCGTTGCCGCATTTGGGATCGTCGGCGCGATGTTCGTCCAGGATCCGG
Source organism: Planctomycetaceae bacterium (assembly GCA_007121535.1). GTDB lineage: Bacteria > Planctomycetota > Planctomycetia > Pirellulales > Pirellulaceae > SKKK01. The sequence continues at coordinate 3,203 of SKKK01000165.1, forward strand.
TTGGTTTGCTGGCATCGTTGACACGGTTACCTGCTGTCGGCACGACCACGTTGCCACCTTTTCAGATACCCGTTTCGCAGTTGGAGGATCCGGACGATCCGTTCAGCGAATTGGAGGCTCATCGAATCCCCGTTTCGATCAAGGTCGAAGAGTTGCGGTCGTTGACTTTTGAAAGCGACCAACGGCTGTCCGTCGCCTCGCGTCCGTTCCTGGATGTCCGGCCGGGCGCATCGTTGGAGGTCAACGCGGGGGAGGAGACGACGTGGCGTCGAAGCCCCGGCGACGTCAATCCTATGATCGATGAAGACGTGTCCGAGTTGTTCATACGCAACTTGGGCAGCGATACGGCCAATTTGAATTTGACGATCGTCACCGAGCCGCCCGATCCTGAGGTAGCGATTATCCCGATCGTGGCGGTGCTGGTGGCGATCGTATTCCTGCTGTACATCTGGCAACGTGCCGTGGCGCCGCGGATGTCGGCCATTGCGTTGGCGGCGTACAAATCGGAAGTGGCTCAGCCGCTGTTTGCGATCCTGCTGGTGTTGGGGCTGTTCGCTTTGTGGTTCTTCATCTGGATCCCCTACAATACGTTTGGAGAGGACATCAAGATGCTCAAGGACGCGGGTTTGGTGCTCATCCGCATTTTGGGCATTATTCTGGCGGTTTGGGCAGCCAGTAATTCCATCGCCGACGAGATCGAGGGAAGGACGGCGTTGACGGTCTTGTCGAAGCCGATCGGTCGGCGGTCGTTCGTCATGGGCAAATTCCTGGGGATCGTCTGGTTGGTGACGGTGTTGTTCGTGTTCCTGGGCTTGATGCTGTTGGTCGTGGTTGCCTACAAACCGATTCATGAATCGCGCGAGGGTGCGACGATGGATCTGACGTGGCAGTTGTGCCACCTGGAAATGGTGTACACGTTGCCCGGGTTGGCGTTGATGTTCATGGAGACGGTGGTGATGGCGGCGATCAGTGTCGCGATTTCGACCCGTTTGCCGTTGCTGGCCAACTTCATTTTGTGTCTGGGAATCTATCTGATCGGGCACTTGACGCCTTTGATTGTAAATTCAGCGATCGGGCAACTGGTGCCGGTGCAGTTTTTCGGTCAGTTTGTGGCGACCGTCTTTCCGAACCTGGATCACTTTGATATCCAGGCGGCTGTGGCGGCGGGATTACCCGTTCCGTTCCTCTATCTGGCGGTGGCGTTGGTGTACTGTATTTTGTACACGGTGATCGCCATGTTGCTGGCTTTAGTGTTATTCGAGGATCGCGACTTGGCGTGAAGCAGCGATCCGCAGGGTTGGTACCACGGACGGATCTGACGGGCACCGACGATGTGACCTCCCGGGAATAAGGCGAAACGCCATGAATCGCGATGCTGTTGGGCGCGCCATTCGTCTCGCAGGGCCGCTTGGCCTCGAGTGGAGCATCACCTTGTGGGCGGTGTTGTCGGCCTTGACGACCACCGTGCTGATCCTGGTGGTCGGCTTGATATGCGACTTGTTGATCAAGCGGGACGATCCGATCACGCCGACGTTGGAAAGGTTGTTGGGGGGTTGGACGGTCCAGGGATGGACGGATACGGCATGGATGCGCGGCTACGATACCAGCCTGATGCTGTTGATCGCGATGCTGACGGTTTTGGCGGTGGTCGAAGCCGGGTTGCTGTGGGCATTGCACCGCCAGGCGGAACGCGCCAGTTTCCGAGTCATGGCTCGGCTGCAAAGTCGGATCGCCCAGCAATCGGTTCGATTGGGAGCGCGCGGCGATTGTGAGGTGCCGCCCGATTCTGCCGGTCAATGGCTGACGAGTGTCAGCGACCAACTTCGCCGCGAACTGTCCGCCCGCTGGAAAGTCGTGCCGCGCACGGTGGTGCTGCTGCCATGTCTGTTGGCGGTCGGTTTGGCGATGGATTTTTTCCTGGCGTTGTACACGCTGATCCTGTGTGTTTTCGCCTACTGGGTCTACCGCTTGTATCGCGAGCGGATCGGTCAGCGCATCGCCGCCTGCAACCAGTTGGCCCAAAATCGAAGCGAGGCGCTCCGCGATCGGGCTCATACCGAACTATTGTTCGCCACGTGCCACCCGGAGTCGAAGCCGGCCGCCGAGTTCGAAGAGATCGCCGGTCGCTATCGCCAGCCCCTGCAGCAGGCGGCCACATGGGACGCTACGCGAATCCCCATCCTGGCGCTGATCATCTCGTTGGGCGTGGGCCTGTTGGCCTTGGTCGTGGGGCTGTCCTCCGATGCCAGCATGACGCGAGTGTTGCTGCTGACGCTGCTGTACGCCCGAGGTTATCTCCCGGCTCGTCGGCTGCTGCAAGTGTGGGCCAAACCAAGTGGAGCGGAGACGGCTGCTGAGAAGATCGTGGCTTTTTTGGAATGCTCGCCGGTCGTTTCGCCGGAATCGGCCACTCGTGAACTTCCCGCCACAGCGCGGCCGATCCGTTTCGAGCGGGTCACGGTTCACCGAGGCGGTGCTGCGGAGTTGGATTCGATCAGTCTGGAAATCCCGGCGGGTCGACGAGTTGCTTGGGTAGCAGACCGTCAGGCGACTTTGCTGGCGTTGGTCGACGTGCTGATGCGAAACCGCGACCCGGATCAGGGCCGCGTCCTGATCGATCAGTTGGACTGGCGAGACTTTTCGCTATCCAGTATCCGCCGGTGCGTCGCCTTCGCACCATCCGACGGACACTTGGTAACGGGAACCATTGCCGACAATCTTCGCGCAGGTCGCCCCGGGTTGTTGCTGGAAGATCTCGAACCGATTGCAGCCCGTTGCCGCGTGCTGGATTTCATCCAACAGACCACGCACGGGTTCCACACCACGATCGGCCCCGGCGGGCGCACTTTGGACCCTGCGATCGCCTTTCGTATGGGATTGGCTCGAGCGCTGGCCGCCGATCCGTGGCTGATCGTCATCCAGGAGCCCAACGAGCCGCAGGACGAAGATGCGCGGCGCCAATTGGAACGGGCCTTGGCTGCCGCCACCGACGGTCGGACCAGCATCCTGCTGGCCTCGCGGTTGAACACCTTGCGGACGGCGGATCAGGTGTTCGTGTTCTACGAAAGCCGCTTGCATGCTCAGGGTGAGCACTCGCAGTTGCTGAAGCAAGATGCGTTGTACCGCCACTTGAATTATCTCTGGTTCAATCCATTTACAGGAACAGGCAATGCCCCGCTTCCAACTGACTGACGACAGGGCCAACATGCGATGGAACGGGATGGACCAGGGCACCGGGCCGACACTGCTGCTGGTTCACGGGTTCCCGTTGGACCACACGATGTGGGTTGGCCAGATCGAGGAATTGGCCGAGACGCATCGAGTGATCGCCCCCGATCTGCGCGGCTTCGGCGCCAGCACGGTGACCGCCGGTACGGTCACGATGGAGCAGATGGCTGACGATCTCGCCTGCCTGCTGGATGCCTTGGAGATGCGCGATCCGGTCACGTTCTGCGGGTTGTCGATGGGAGGCTATATCGCGTGGCAGTTCTTTCAGCGGCATCGTGCCAAAGTGGCTCGGCTGATCCTTTGCGATACACGTGCCGAAGCGGATACCGATCAGGCGGCCGCCATCCGTCGCGAAACGGCGGAACGTGTCGTGGCGGAAGGTCCCGGGTTCGTCGCCGATGCGATGATCGACAAGCTGTTCGCACCGTCGACGCACTCGGAGCACCCGGAACGTATCCAAGCCACGCGAGACACCATCTTGAACACCGTCCCCGACGGCATCGCAGCGGCCGCCCGCGGGATGGCCCAACGCTCGGACGCGACTAAAATGTTACCAGAGATCGATGTCCCCACGCTGGTTGTTTGCGGTCGGCACGATGCGATCTCGACCGTGGACGAGATGCGTCAGATCGCCGACGCCATCCCCGCGGCTCGATTCGTCGAAATCTCGGCCGCCGGACACATGGCCCCCTTGGAGAACCCGGACGAGGTCAATCGGGCCATCCGTTCGTTTCTGGATGCTGACAAAGCAAGATCATGATCGAAACCGTGAAGGATCCCCTCTGCCCAAATCGACGATACCTGCCCGCGTGGCTCCTTTCCTTCGGGCTTCACACGATACTTCTCTTGTTCGTGGGCGCGGGATTTGGCTCGGGGGATCGGCACGTTCAAGACTCGGAGCGTCGCGAGGTGGGCATCGTATTGACGGGGCCTCGGCCGGAGCGGGCGAGCAGTGAGACCGAGACGGACGAGCCGGATGCTTCCAACGGGGCAGATTCGGCGAGCCGAGCTGAGCCGTCCGATTCTTCGGAACGTCGAGCATCCACGCTCCCTGGAATAGGGGACTTGGCCGAGTTGACGATCACCGAGCCCATGTTGCCGGACGATACACAAGTTGCAGGCAGCGGTCCGGATTTGGTCGTCGATCGGCTATTGTCGGGAGTGGGACCTAGTCGAGCGATTTTGCCCGGTTTGGACGAAGCGGAGATCCTGGAATACGAGGCGGCTCGACGCGCGGCCATCGAAGCTCGAGGACCGCCCGCCAAGCTGTCGATCTTCGGGTCGGCTGTTACCACCGGTTACAGTTTTGTCTTTGTCATCGATCGGTCGGGCAGCATGAGCGATTCCGGTTCGAGCCTATTGAGCGCCGCTCGTCAAGAACTGGCCGGGAAGCTCGATCCATTACTACCAACCCATCGATTTCAGATCGTGGCCTACAATCATCAGTGCGTCTACCTGAAGGTACCGAGGTTGTTGCCTGCGACGGATGAGAAGAAGGCGGCGGTGAGGCCTTTTTTGGAAGGCCTGTTAGCGTTCGGAGGCTCGGGACACGACATGGCATTGCGCGCCGCACTGGCGATGGAGCCCGATGTGGTGTTTTTCCTGAGCGACGGAGGCGACCCTTATCTGACGGAAATCGAATTGACCAATCTTCGCCGCTTGGCTGCACGACGATCGTCGATCCACTGCATCCAGTTTGGCTGGGGGCCGGCCGCACAGGAGGAGCCCTTCATGCAGCGTCTGGCCGTCCAGAACTCGGGCTCGTACGTCTACGTCGATCTCTCGACGGCTCGAAGAACCGGTTCGGGCGCTACTGTTTTCGGAGTGAATTGATTATCTTAGGAAAGAACAGGGAATGGAGCGCCTGTGAAAGCGCTGCGGCAACCACACCATAAGTGGTGGTTCGTGGTCCGACGCCGAGCATAGACGACTTGGAATTCGAGCGGCCAACATGACGATGATGTGTCGGGGAGTCCGCGGGGCGACCACTGCGGATGGAAACACGCGAGACGATATTCTGACGGCTTCGATTCAGTTGCTGGCGCTGATGATCCGCTCGAACGGCATCGATCCAGCAGACGTGTCGAGCGCGATTTTCACGGTGACGCGGGACTTGAACGCCGAGTTTCCAGCGTTGGCCGCACGGCAGTTGGGCTGGAGCGACGTGCCCTTGCTGTGCAGTTACGAAATCGACGTTCCCGGGTCGCTGCCTCGATGTATTCGAGTCCTGATCAACTGGAACACCGAAAGGAAACAGAAAGAAATCGTGCATACCTATATCAAGCAGGCCAAGCAATTGCGGCCTGATCTGCGGGCCTTTCCGCCGGTCGATTTCGACGAACTCGAAGCCTGGATCTCCGCGCACATGGCAAACCAGGAAGCCGAAGCCCGCTCGGCCGTGCCCTCGTTAGAGCTTCCCCCGCACCTTCATTGACGGTCATCCAGGCGACTGGTAAACTCTGCGGGACCAACGGATGCGAGCAGCCCCATTTGGGCTCGCTGCTTGTGCGAAACCAAAACCAGAACACAATCCATCCGCCCTCGAAGCCGTATCGTTGGCTCGAACTCAAGGCGGTGACTGACCAACAAGTTTCTTAACACTTTGATCGGAGGAATCTCACAGATGGCAAAACAGAATGCCGCCAAAAAGATGGTCTACTATTTCGGCAAGACAAGCGCCGAAGGCAAGGGGCTCAGCAAACACTTGCTGGGCGGAAAGGGCGCAAATCTGGCAGAAATGACCAGCATTGGCTTGCCTGTCCCCCCTGGATTTACCATCACGACCGAGTGCTGCGATGACTATTACAAGAGCGGCCGCACGTTTCCGGAAGGACTGATGGACGAGGTGCACGGGCACATCGCGACGTTGGAAAAAGAGTTGGGTAAGAAGTTTGGCGACGAAAAGAACCCGCTGCTTCTTTCCGTTCGTTCGGGCGCGGCCGATTCGATGCCGGGCATGATGAATACGATTTTGAATTTGGGCATGAACGACGCGACGGTCCAGGGGATGGCCGAAGCCACGGGGAACGAGCGTTTCGCTTACGACGCTTTTCGCCGTCTGATCAACATGTTCGGCGACGTGGTGATGGGGATCGATCACGAGCATTTCGAGCACGCTTTCGACAAGATCAAGAAGAAATATGGCGCCACGCTGGACACCGACGTTCCGACCGAGGGATTGATCGAGTTGTGCCAAGCCTACGAGGAGGTTTACCAGCAGCACACGGGCGAGCCGTTCCCCCAAGACCCGTTGACCCAGTTGGAATTGTCCATCGAGGCGGTGTTCCGCAGTTGGATGGCGCCGCGGGCGATCAAGTACCGCGAAGTCGAAAACATTCGTGGTTTGCTGGGAACGGCGGTGAACGTGCAATCGATGGTGTACGGGAACATGGGCCTGGACTCGGGCACAGGGGTCGCGTTTACCCGCAACCCGTCGACGGGCGAGAATAAGTTCTACGGCGAATTCTTGATCAACGCTCAGGGTGAAGACGTGGTCTCGGGGATTCGTACTCCTCAACCCGTAGACGAGATGGTCGATTGGAAGACGGACAAGCTGCCAACGTTGGGCAAAGATGTCCACAAACAGCTTCTGGACATCAAGAAGATCTTGGAAGAGCACTACTTGGAGATGCAGGACATCGAGTTCACGATCGAACGCGGTACGCTGTTCATGCTGCAGACCCGCACGGGCAAACGCACCGGTGCGGCGGCGGTCAAGATTGCCTGCGATCTGGTGAAAGAGAAGCTGATCGACGAGAAGAAAGCATTGCTGCGAATCCCGGCCAACGGGCTGACGCAGTTGCTGCTGCCCAGCTTCATCCCGGCGGCGAAGAAGGGCGCTCAGGTCTTGGCCAAGGGGCTGCCCGCGTCGCCCGGCGCTGCGGTGGGCAAGCTGGCCTTTACCGCCGCTGAAGCGGTCCAGCGAACGAAGGATGGCGAAAAGGTCCTGCTGGTCCGTAAGGAGACCAGTCCGGAAGACA
>SKKK01000471.1 GCA_007121535.1 Planctomycetaceae bacterium
AGCGCCGTGCCGCTCACAATCCGCATTTTTTGGCAGGACAACGCACTAGGCTGAAGGATTAGGGTGAAAGATTAAGCTCTGTCAAAAAAGGGGAAACATCTACCTCTTCTGACGGGCACGAGGACTTCAGGACCCGGCGTTGCCGCTCCAATTCAAGCGAAAGCGGCTGCCTGTAGTCGCAACCATCGGTCACCAAGCGACTTACACGTGCTCGGGGACGACATACGGCTGGCGATAATCGCGTTTCAGGAATTTATCCGCCTCGGGATCATTCACGAACCGCTCGGTCTGGGGGTCGAAATGCACGCTGCGCCCCAGCTTTTGGGAAATCCTGGCCATGTGGCAGACCGTAGCCGATTTGTGTCCCTCTTCGATGTCTGCGGTCAAATCCTCGTGATTGCCACTGCGGATGGCAGCGATCCAGTTTTGGAAGTGGGGAACGCTTTCGTTGGCCCAATTGAAATCGGCGCTGGCTGTCTTGAACGGTCCCGGTTCGTTCTTGGGACCCAGAAACGAGTAATAACTGACATAGTCGGGAAAGATCATATAGCCTTCGCTGCCGAAGAAGATTTCGCCGACGCACTGATTCTCGGCCATGAACGGGTACGTGTCACGCATCTCGGCTTCGCTGTTCGTGTACCAGTGGCGGTTCTCGACGGTGACCAGGGCGTTGTTCTCCGCCCAACGGCACAGAAAGGCCAACGAGTTCGCGGTGTCGGCATCGTCGGTATCTCCCGGGACATAACGATCGCCCATGCACATGACGGTGGTCGGATGTTCGTTCAACCCCAGTCCCCAGCGGACTTTGTCCACGTCGTGGACCAATTGGTTGGCGAAATCGCCGCTGGCGAAGTTTTCGATCCAGTACCAGCGTCGATGTTGGAAGTTGCTGAACTCGACCATTTCGGCCGGTCCGACCCAACCGTCCCAGTCCAAGCCTTCGGGAACCGGTTGGGGGTTGTGTTTGCCCAGATTGCCGCGCAGCTTGAACGAGATCGCTCGGGCCATGTACAGCTTGCCGATCAGTCCGTCCTTGAGTTTCTGCATCCCCTCGATCACGTTGGGACTGGACCGGTTTTGAGTGCCCACCTGGACCATGCAGCGGTACTTGCGAGCCGCCTGGACCATCTTCCGACCTTCCCAGATACACCAAGAGGCTGGCTTTTCAATGAAGACGTGCTTTCCCGCCTGACAGGCCCAGATCGTCTGCAGAGCGTGCCAATGGTCTTGGGTGCTGAAGCTGATCGCATCGATCGAGGGGTCGTCGAACAGTTCCCGCTGGTCGGTATAAGTCTTGAGTTTCAGACCTTCCAAATCGGGATAGGTGGTGGCGGCATTCGCCAGTCGATTTTCGTCGCAATCGCAGATGGCGGCGATTTGGACGTTGTCGGTCTGCTCCATGGCCTTCAAGCAGCCGATGTGCGACCGCATTCGGCCGCCCAATCCGACCAACCCCACTCGGATGCGTTCGTTCGCGCCCTGCCGGCCCAAGGCCAAGGCGGGAAGGCCCAGCGCGGTCGCGCCACCGGCTACTGCAGCCGAAGTCTTCACAAAAGTACGGCGATTCGTTCCGCTCATCATGGTTCTCCTTGTAAGTGGGACAGGGATTGGATCGCTTGCCCCATCGTACCATGATCAGCCAACCCCATGTTGCACGTCGCCAGCAAATCTCCAAGCCCAGCCCCCCCTGTGCTCGATGCGCAGGAACGAAGGGGGTCGGGAGTCGTTTTCGGCCAGCGATCTACCACATGGGAAGCGGGGCACCCGAAAACGATTCCCGCCCTCTTTCGCCCGATTCCACCAAGAAATATCTGGGACCCTCGATCATTTCGACAGTCGCCTTCCAACCTCCGCCGATTTCCCGAGCCATCTGATCACCAAGCCGTTTTAAGGCGGCAACTGACGCGCGCCCCAGTTTGGCAGTGACATAACCAGAAATCCTCGTAACGCCTGCATCCTCGGCGCAAACTATTGTTCGCATCATCGATGTGGCATTGTTGCCGCTCACCCAATCGACAGTTATTTCTCCACCTGCAAGAGTGAAGTCATTTGCATTCGCCAGTGCTCGGGTAGTATTAAATCTTATGCTTCGCTCGCAGTCGAGACAGGCGACCGTTGCCAGCCGACGGATTGGCTTTGGCCGCGATGCTGGAACCACATCCGAACTGGCTGACTCTTCAGACGTCCCGATGATTCGGTAAGACGGGGAATTCGGGAGGCAAGCGAATTCTCGGCAAGGGAATGTCCGGTGGTCGAAGGGGTGGGCGTGGGGAATTGTTTGGTGAGGAAGCGGTGCAGCCCCGGGCCGAAGCTTCGTCGTCGAAGTTCAAGCACTCATTGCCTCGACAGGTCGGATCAACGCACGAATGTGAATCAAGACGGCCCCTCTCGAACGCTGCTCGGTCACGATTCGCGCGATCGTAGACGCTGCTGCAGATCCGCCAGCATGGTGGACAGCTCGCCCATCGTTCGTTCCCGCAGACTCGCGGTGGAACTCGACGCTTCACCAAGTAGCTCTTGGAGTATCTGAATCTTGCCCATCACTGCACCTTCTTCGCGGCCCTCTTCGCGGCCCTCTTCGCGGCCCTCTTCGCGGCCCTCTTGTCGCGCGCTGTCCAATCCCCATTGATAGTCGCGCTGTGCCTTCAATCGCTGGTCGTACATCATCCGATCCTCCGTTTTCTCCGCGATCGCTTCGACCACAGAAATCGCCTGC
>SKKK01000571.1 GCA_007121535.1 Planctomycetaceae bacterium
ATTGCGCATGAACGTCCCGCCGGAATGGCCAGCCATGCGCTGCCCGGCCGTCGACGAGATGACGGTCGATTTCGGGGGCAAGGAGATGGCGACCGACGCTTTCGAACAAGACCTCGCCGGGATGACGGCGCTGCCCGGCCCCTTCCAGGAGCTGGCCGCGGGTAGGCAGGAGAGGGTGCTGACGCCACTCCGCTACGCCCACCCGCCCGCGCTGCGGGCCAGTACCGGTGCGCGGGACGCCGCGGCGCGGACGCGACGCTTCGAGCGGCTGCAGGCGGCCGTGCCCCCGCCCGCCGCCAACGAACGCTCCCGCAGCTTCTCGCTGGCCGACGCGACGAACTTGCGCGTACCGGAATGTACGGCCGGCGCGCGGCGGTGATCGAGGCCGCGCCGGCAGCTCTTTCGGTACAGCCTTATCTTTTCCGGCTGGTGGCGGCCGAGGACGCGGCAGCGGCGGGTATCGACGCCGATGCGGCCGTGCTGCACCACTTGCTTGACAGGCTGCGCCCGTATTCCGGACTGGGATGGTTTGGCGCATCGGGGCAGTATCTTTCGCGTCTCATCCAAGCCGCCAAGGCGGCAGGCGTCGACCCGGTGTCGGTTGAGAAGAACGTCGAGTACATGCTGGCAACGCGTGGTGGTCCGCTCAGCGGCGCGGGGGAATGGACGCATCAATATCACGATGCCGGCAATACGTTACTTTCACGCGATCAGCGAGTGCGGTTGCCGCTGGGCGTGCTGTGGTACGGTGGGCCGACCAATCACAACGTTCCGCCGCGTAAAGGTCGCGCTCCGCGACCGCAGGTCGTCGGGGAAACCAGGTATTCGTGGGGATGGAGACGATCAGCGCTCGCTGCGTCTACACGGGGCGCGAGCTGTGGGAACGCGAGTTCCCTGGCATCGGGAAACCCTTCAATAGCGTCTCCAACAAACCAGGCGCCACCTATATCGGCAGCCCGTTTGTCAGCTTGCCGGATGCGGTCTATCTACGTTGGGAGGGAAAGATTTATCGCTCGGACCCCCCACCCGGTAGAACCACTGGTACGTTCGCGCTGCCTGGACGTTTGGTCGAAGCAATCTACGATGACCGGAAGTTGCCAGAATTGGGGGCACGCGAGTGTGCGCGGCGACTATCTGATAGTCACCGCCGAACCCCATCTTTTCGAGGATCAACGTCTGGGGGCCAACAGACCTACACGGGCACCTCCAGCCGCCGTCTGGCGGTGTTGCAGCGCCACAGTGGAGAAGTTCTGTGGGAACGCGAGGCGGAGGTTGGATTTCGGCACAAAACCATTGTCTCCAGCAACGATGCCTTGTTCCTGATCGACGGTTTGTCGGAGAACGCCCTCAAGCACCTGCCTCAACGGGGCCGAAAGCCGGAATCCCCTTCGAAGTTTATGGCACTCGAGTTGGCTAGCGGCAGGGAAATCTGGAACAGCGGCTGGAAAGTGCTGGGCACTTTTTTACTGTATAGCGAGGATTACGATATCCTGGTCGAGAGTGGGAACTTCGACGTCAACTGGGGCCATGTCACCCTCACGAAGGGCGGTTCTGCCGCCAGAAGGGAAGACGAGCCGAAGCGGGCAACGGCCCGACGTGGCAGAGACGGTAAAGTTCTCTGGGAAAGCGAACACTTTCTTCTGCCCGCTGTGGTGCGGGATACGATGCTCATTTCCGCCTCGCGGTACGATCATACGGCAGTCTGTTTGTTGACAGGCGAGCCGTCGATGCGAGAGGAACCTCATACTGGAAAGACAAGTCGTTGGCGTTACTCGCAGAGAAAGAACTGCGACGCCCTGAACGCCAGCGTTCATCTGCTTCTCTTCCGTTCCGGTTATGCCGGCTATTTCGACCTGGAACACGACACCGGCACCGGCATGTTCACCGGCTTCCGTGCCGGTTGCTCGGCGAATATGATCGCGGCTGACGGCGTGCTGAGCGCTCTGGACTATAGCCGCACTTGCGTCTGCAGTTATCCGATCCAGACCTCTCTAGCCCTAATCCATATGCCGGGCGACTCGAACATCGAGTTCTGGACGCGCTACGAGGGTTCCCGACCGGACCCGACCAACCACGGTCTCAATTTCGGAGCGCCGGGAAGAAGAGTTGATGTCGCCGGTTCGGGCCGAGTGTGGTACGGTGAACTGGACGCGGACCCCAGCCATCCGTCGCAACGGGGTCACGATGCCCTCGACCTGCAGAGGTACGGTGTACCGGGTACGAAATACCGCCACCCGTCTGCAATCGTGGACAGCGGGGGCAGTCTCGCCTGGGTCGCGTCCTCGCTCCGCGAGTTCAACAACCAGGAACGGCTCGTGATCCGGGATCTGCCCGAAGGCGAATACGCCTTGCGCCTGCATTTCGCTGAACTCGACGACCACGTCGGGCCGGGGCAACGCGTCTTCGACGTGCTGATCGACGGCCAGAAGATGCTGGACGGGTTCGATATTGTTGAAGATACCGGTGGTCCTTTGCGTGGGACGGTAAAGACGTTTTCGGTCCCTATCGACGGAACCCTCAGTATCGAGCTACGCAAAACGGAAGCATCGGAGCTTAACCCGGTAATCAGTGGTATGGAAGTCCTCGGCAAGCGATAATCAGGGTGAACGTTTTTACACGCGTGAAAGCGAGCGGCAGAAACATTCTTACTCGTAGCATGCCCACTGCTGCCCGTCTTCCGGGCCACGACGGCCAAGAATGCCCCTCCGACTGGTCCAATTTAAACTGCCGCTCGCTCGTCCTGCATGAACATTATCTTCCACGCCCCGTTCGGCTCGCCGTCAAAGGTTCGCTGCGCCGGTCAGTACCACAACTTGACCCAAAAGACGCTCGAGGGCAAAATAGTGACAAAAGCAGGGTTCCGATCACTTACAAACCGGAGAGACGACCATGAAACGACCGATAACCCGGACGCGAGCGGTTCGCGTTTCTTCCTGGTGTGTCGCGGGGTTTTGCGTCTTACTCCAAGCCAGCGGTGCGGCGGATGTGACCCGCGGGCTGCCCGGCGGTCCGGCCGCCTTGTTGGTCGACGTGCGTCACGACCTGGTTCCACTGGGGATTTACGAGACGGACGCTACAGGAGAGGGCGAAGAGGATGACTCCGCCGCCATTCAGGCGGCGATCGACTTCGTGGCCGAACAAGGCGGCGGAACCGTGATCATACCCCCGGGGGTGTACCGGGTAGCCGGCATCGATGTCAAGCCCGGCGTTCACCTGATGGGTGCTGGGCGCAAGAAGACGATCTTCCGCGCCTGGAGCACCGGCACGATGTTCCGTCCAACGGGTGGCTGGATGTCGGATTTCTCCGCCTATGGGACGCCGGACGAACAGGGGTCGGGCGAGAACTGGAAGGTCGGGACTGGTGGCGTCGGCCGCGGCGGCACGGGAAGGGCTTTGCACGTGATCGGCATCTATGGCGGCGTCGATGTCCATATTCACAACGTCCGCGCGATGGAGTCCCGTTACGACTGTCTGTATACCAGAGGTACACGGGGGTTGCGGGTCACCAACTGCCATTTCGACCGCGCCGGACGTAACGTGGTCTCCATGGTCGGAGATGACGAGGATTTTGTTTTCGCCAACAGCTATATCGGGTCCCATTGGGGCCTCTATCACTTCGACATCGAGCCGAATGCCGGCAAGTATGTCCGCGACGGCTTGATTCTGAACTGCACGTTCGATGGGCGTGCGGCCGGACAGTTGAACACCGACACCTGGGGTTCCATGTTGATCTTCACAGGCAAGGAGAATTGCGCCAATGTAACGGTCATGGCATGTACGTTTCTCGACATCAAGGTCCGCGTGCGCGGTGTTTTCCCCGACGTCCGCTTTCTCTACAACCACTTTGACGTGAGGAACCGCACTTTCGTAAAGGTGCGAACCAACCCCGTCGGGGAATTCGAAAATGCGTTGGTCCGTGGGAACACGTTTCTGGTAAACGGAGAACCCGCCGAGTTAATCAATTATGGGGTATCGTTCACAGGACGCAGTGTCTTCGAGGGAAACACGCCTGAGAAGTTCAATGATCCCCGGTGTGAAAGACCAATGAACGGGGGAACCTGAGACCCGCGCCGAACAGAGAACAGTTTTGTTACCGCCTCTAAGGGAACACTAGAGAACATGTGTTTGAAAATGACGAAGGAATTGGCGTTTTTGCTGGGTTGTGCACTTATCAATCATACGATCCCGGCAGCAGCGGGTGTACCCGACTCGGCGGATAAGCAGTATTATACTCTGTATTCGGGGACTGCCATGGATATCGCGGCCGGGGTTGCGGATGGGAAGAACTCCTGGCGAAACAAGAATTGGCTTGGATCGGCTGTAGGCGCGGCGGTGCATGACGATAAGTTAAGGGTGTATTTTCATGCTCGAATCGATTCAGTGGATGACAACTTGTATTATATCGAAACCGAAAACAGCGACCTTGAGCTGGGATGGTGTGCCCCCGTGGAATGTGACACCTCTTTAATGTCCGTCTTTTACCATCATGGATGGAAAGGCACGAAAAACGTCGGTGGTCACCTTGTGAAGTATGAAAGCGAGGATGGAATCAACTGGAGTCACGTGGGCACTGCCTTCACGCAAGGAAAGATCGACGGCAAAGGCAACACATTCTATGACGCAAATCTCCACCGATATGTCCATTATGGCCGGGTGCGGGGTAACACGAGCGAGGCGGGAGGAGGTTGGAGAGGAAGCGGCGACGAGACCACCAGGAGACGGGGAATCTCTCTGCATCGGAGCGCCGAGGGTCAGGCATGGAATGACAATGCACTGTGGGGCGTTTCAGAGACCATCGCGGACCCGAAGGACTTTTTTGACTATACGGCCGAGTCGCCTCTGGATGCGCCCGGAACATTTGTCGATGCCGACGATAGGACGAGGGTCTTGGGGCAGGACTATCAGAACCTTGTCAGGTACGATTTTTATTCACCGAACGCTTTCTGGGATGCAGATGCGGGCTTGTACCGGGCTTTCGTGATCGTATTCCAGCGTAGTTCGGCCAGAATCGTCGATCGGGCAAGACGGATGGGATACGATTACCCTCATCCGGATAACACGTGGGAGAATCGAGACCTTGACAGTTCAGGAGCGGCCAATCAAGCACGATTCCGCTATATCGGCCCGTGGTATCCTGTCGAGATGACTTCAGACAATGGAAAGGATTTCACCATGGTTGCTCCGATGAACGAGGGTTTGGTGAACGATAGGTTCTTGAAGCCTATGCATGATATCTGGGATGATATCCTAGCAAACGTCTACCCGCAGCCGCCGTATGCCTATACCGGGGAGGCTTCCCGATATCCTTTGTCGGCGGTGCCTGAACCGCTCTTGGTGGATGCGTACCCCTCGATTATCAACTGGCGAGGCGGCAGGTATATCCTGTACAACAAAACGGGTCGAGGCTATTTTGCAATCCCGGAAAATGTCGAATATGATTACAGCATCCGAGCGAAGAAGATAGGCTCCGTAGGCCATTGATCAGTGCCTCGTGATAGGATCATCCACAACAAAGCGAGCGACTCCCGCTGGATGGTCTCCGGGAGGCGGTGGCCAAGTGCGCCAACGCTTGCTCGCGTTCCCTCGATATGTGCCTGGTGCACGACGCTGATGGCCCAAGACTTTTCTGATGACGCAGAAAGTGTCAGTGGATTGCGCAAATTGACCCTTGACTGGAATTGTGAAGGGGGGGTAGTCTGGAAGAAAAAGGGCGTGGTATTTGGTTTTTCCGGCACGGTGAGGTTCGGTGCAAGGCGGGTGGGCTCGGCACGGATCACGCGGGTGCCGGAGCAGCAGGAAGGCTTTCGATGATGATCAACAGACCGTACCTTGGGCTGGCCGTATGCTGGTGCTGCGCGGCCCTGTGTGGAGTGCCAACGGCGTGGGGGCAAGCGTCCGCTGTCGATGGCGCCGTGCTTGGCCAAGTCAGTGAGACGACGGATCACGCGCACCGAGTGCAGTCGGAAGGGGCAACGCGGGGTGTCGTTCCCAGACCCTACACGGGCGACGAGCCTTTTCTGATGGCCCTTTGGCGTCCAGACGCCGATAGCGTTGGCCAAGGCACGGAACCCGGAGACCCCGTGTCTTGCTCGCCACGTTTCGACAGCCCTTGGGGCAGCCGGCTGCCGATGCCCGGGCAACTGCCGGAGGCTCGCACGGTGACTGTGCCGCGTTTCGAACGGCCCGAGTTCACGGCGGAACTCTGGGTGCGTCTGCCGGACGAACCGCCATCGGGGGACAAGCGGCAGGGCCTGCTCGAGTATTTCGTGGGCGAGGAACGGGCCTGGAGCCTGTTCCTCGAAGACGATGAACAGCATCTTCGGCTCACCTTCCACTGGCAGGACGAAGACGGCACGGCCGCGTCCACCTCGGCGCCCCTCGCTGCGAACCTTCCGGACGACGCGGGCCGTTGGGTCCACGTGGCGGTTGCGTTCCGGAACTTGCGGAGCCTTTTTTCGTCGGACGACGACATGGTCAACCACAGGGCCCACCGGTACAACGCCGTGCTGCTTTACGTGACGCCGGCCGGAAGCCCCTTGGCGCAACTGGCCGGCGGCAGGCAGCGGAATGTGGGCCTGCCGCGCATGCGGATGGAAGCCGGTCGGCTGGTCGTCGGCGGCAGCGACGATCCATCGCGGTTCGGCGGATGGATCGCCGAGGCGGCGCTGTTCGGAATCACGAAGTCGGAAAACCAGTTTGGCACGCTCGGGGGCCATCCCCCGGAAGACCTTGTCATCAGCGACGATGTCCCGTGCGGCGGCGGCCGCGATCCGGTGGTCGACCAGGCCGGGCAAATCGTGCTCAGCAGCGGACGCGACTACCAGTCGTCCGACTCGTTTTGGTTCCATTTCCGGGTGGACGGCCAGCCGGGATTGCGGCAATTCCGCCTGCTGCCCTCGAAGGGCAACACGCCGATGGCCGCGGCGGCGTATGTCAGCTACGACCGCCAGCGGTGGGAGCGGATCGCCGACGCACAGCGGGTCCGTCCGCGCGTCAGCCCGTCGGTCGATGCGGCCGCGGGTTTCTTCGGCGAGCTTCATGTGACCGTCGACCTGAAACAAACGCCCGCCTGGCTGGCGACCGGCATTCCCTACCTGGAAGAACACGTGGCGGAACTGGAAGCCGAGCTGGCCGATTGGCCCGCCTTCCGGACGCGCAAGATCGGCCGGTCGCACGGCGGGCGGCCCATTCACGGATGGACCATCACCGATCCGGAAAGCGCGCCCCGCGGGAAGCAGACCATCGTGATGACCCACGGCCAACATGCACAGACGGAGAACATGAGCGGGCAGTTCTTCACCAGTATGCTGCGGTCGCTCCGCGGCCGGAACGATGCCGACGAGCTGCTACGACGCATCGCCTTGCTGATCGTGCCCCTGGTCAACGTCGACAACGCCGCCGAAGGCGGGAACACCGTGCTGAATCATAACTGCATCAACCTGAACCGCGACTGGCAGGACCTCAGCCAGCCGGAGACGGCTTGCGTGGTCGAGTTCCTGGAAGACTGGGCGCGGCAAGGCGGCGTGATGGTGGCCGGAATCGACTGGCATGCCGGCGGCACGGGCACGCCGCACCTGCGCGGAGCCCGGACGGCGGAACTCGACGCGCTGGCGCCGGGGCTGGGCGCGCGGCAGGAACGATTCGGGGATCTGCTGATGGAACACATGGGGTTCCGTCACCTGCGGCAAGATCCCCTCCGCGGCGGACGCTTCAGGCAGCGATTCGCGTCCGGGTATCGCGTGCCGGGCTTCACGGTGGAGATGATGACACTTCGGCACTTCAACCCGCACACCGAAGAGTTCGAACCGCTCACTCAGCAGCGTCTCGAGGAACTGGGGCCAGCGCTGCTGGAAGCCTGCCTGAAGTTTCTTGCAAACCCTTGATCGCTACCACCTCGCCCTCGCCGCAGCCGTTACGGCGAGCGGTGATTGGACATACACCGGTAGGATGGGCATTCCTGCCCGTCGCGACCCGGCAGACGGGCAAGGATGCCCATCCTACTGGTAAGAAGGTTTCTGCCGCGCGTTTTACGGTAGGTTGCGGCACAGCGGAAAACCTTAAGATCGCCAGGAGAGAACCGAAATGGCACAGCACATGACACGCAGAACGTTATTGGGGGGCGGTATGGTGGCGCTTGGTGCGAGCGCCGCAGGGCCTCGGACGTACGCGGCACAGGACTCGGCTGCCGCTCAAGCGGCTCCGGACGCAGCTTCTTGGGCGATGCCCCTGGCTCAAGATTACACGATTGTGTTTCACAATGCCGCCGGCGGGCGAGGCCTGGACGGCCCCGGGCTGGTCCGATTGGCGGACGGCAGGCTGATTGCCGCTGTACCGGTAAATCCGGGCGGCAAGGGCTGGATCTGTCATATCGTCCAGAGCAACGATGGGGGCGGGAGCTGGGGCCAACCCGTCGCTGAACTGCCCTATTGCAGCGCGGTGCCGTGGGAGCACAAGGGACGGCTGTATCTGTTCGCGTTTCCGAGATGGGGCGGTGATATGCTGTTGTTGCACAGCGGCGACGGTCAACTTTGCGGTGGATGGCCAGCACCGGTTCGAGTTCCAGGATTCCGAGGAGCGTAGTCGAAGGGGCCAGCCTTATCACGAGACGGGCGGAGGCAGTGGCGGCAATGACCGGCGGTTCTTGATGCTCATGTACGGGCTGGACGGGCTGAACTGGTTCCCGGCCGGCTGCGTGGCGCGGGCCGGCCGGCTGCGGCAGTCCTTCATGTATGCAAGCCAAGTGGTCGACGGGGACGATCTGGTCATTGTCTCGCGGTCCAGCGTCGACGCCCACAGCCGGCACGACGCCGACTACTGCACCTTCCATCGCGTGCGCAACTTCCGCCGCCTGGCGATGAACCTGCGGCAGGATATCGACGAAGATGTCATTTCCTGACGCGTACCCGGAGATGCGCGCACGGCGCGTAGAAGTCACAACGGAATACTGAAAGGAGATTGCCATGATCGTTCAGCTCGCCCGAGTGTCCCGACCGCTAGTCGACGGTATCATTGGTTGTGTAGGTTGCATCACTGCCGTGCTGTTGCCAACCGTTGCGGTCATGGCCGACGCCCGGCCCAACTTCGTCATCGTGATGACCGATGACCAGGGCTATGGCGACCTCGGCTGCTACGGGCACCCGTACCTGTACACGCCGCACCTCGATCGGCTTGCCGGGCAGGGTCTCCGGCTGACGTCCTGCTATGCTCCGGCCGCCAACTGTTCGCCGACCCGCACCGGACTGCTCACCGGCCGAACGCCCGCCCGCGCGGGTGTTTACACCGCCATCCCTATGTTCGGGCCGATGCACCTTCGTGAGGGCGAGATTACCGTGGCTGGGCTTTTGCGTGAAGCGGGTTACGCGACGGCAGTTACCGGGAAATGGCACGTCAACGGCCACTTCAACGCGCCCATGCACCCGCAGCCGGACGATCACGGATTCGACCATTGGTTCTGCACTCAGAACAACGCGCTGCCGAATCACCGCAACCCGTACAACTTTGTGCGGAACGGCATACCCGTTGGTCCGCTCGAAGGCTACGCGGCCGACCTTGTTGTTGCGGAAGCGGTCCGGTGGCTCGAGGAGTTGCGCGACCCGGAGAAACCGTTTTTCCTGTACGTGGCCCTGCACGAGCCGCACGAGCCGATCCGGACCGCTGACCGTTACCGCGCGCTCTACGACTTTCCCGACGATCCCAGCCGGGAAGCCTATTACGGCAACGTCTCGCAGTTGGACGCGGCCTTTGGCGAGCTGATGGGGGCGCTGCGCCGTTTGGGCCTTACCGGGAACACGCTTCTGTTCTTCACCAGCGACAACGGCCCCGCACGAACTCGCTACCACCGGGCCGGATCCGTCGGCCCGTTGCGCGGCTACAAAGGGCAGCTTTGGGAGGGCGGCATTCGCGTTCCCGGCATTTTGTATTGGCCCGGCCGCATCCGTCCGGGCACGGTGAGCGACGAGCCGGTGACGCTGCTGGACGTTCTGCCCACCTTGTGTGAGCTTGCCGGCGTTGCGCTGCCCGAAGACCGGCATCTCGACGGCGCAAGTTTTGCCGGGCTGCTCGACGGCCAACCGATCCGGCGTCACCAGCCGCTCTATTGGCAGTTCAACAGCGACCGCGGGGGCTCGCCGCAGGTTGCCCTGCGCGACGGCGACTGGAAGCTCGTCGCATTCCTCGACCGGGTTCCGGCCTGGCGAGGCAGCATCGAGCAAGGCGATATGGACGCCATCAAAGAGGCTCAGCCCGAGCGATTCGAGCTGTACAACCTCCGTCGTGACATTGCCGAGACCACGGACCTTTCCGACGCCGAACCGGAGCGGAAGCAGCAGCTCCTCGAGCAACTGCTGCGGCTGTACCATGAGGTTCGCGCGGAAGCCCCGGTTTGGCCTGCCTGGGAACATCAGCGTTACGAGGCCCGCCGCATCCAGTGGCCCGACTATCAAGCTGGACAGGACCCCGAGGATCGGTAATAAGATAAGGCGGCCAGTCGGCCCGTGAATCCGGTCCACTTCATATTCGCAGCTTCGTTCCTATCAGCCTGCCAGCAGGCGATGGACATGGTTCACGGTCACAGGTAGAACGGCAATCATGCTGGCACCCGCCACATCGAAGATCTTGATGCCACGATGGCCAATACCCTACTCCACGTGATGAGTAAACGGCCCATGGTCAAGATCACCCGGGCGAATCCAACGCGCAGCCGACCGGCCACCACCGGTTTGCGGATCGTGTGCATGCACTAGCGGATATGCAACCGATCCACACGACGAATCCTATCCATCGCAAGAATAGGACGCCGCAAGACCGCCCGGATTTCGTCCGGGCTGACAGCAAACGTCAAGCCGAGGGCACAGGCAGAAGTGTGTTCAGGATCGACTTCTTGAGGACACTTCTCAGAAAATGTACCTGCCCATCAAGACAAGTCGGATATTCTGGTGCGCGACGGCGCCGACTTGTATCTCTATCAAGACCGGTTCCCGTTCAAAGATCCATCAGAGCGTCGGGGCAGCGGGGCGTACTCCGGCGCGATCGGCGGGAATGACCGTCGTTTCTTGATGCTGTTTTACGGCATCGACGGGCTGAACTGGTTCCCAGCCGGATGCGTGGCGCGGGCCGGCAGGCTGTCGCAGTCGTTCATGTATCCCAGCCATATCATCGACGGCAACGACCTGCTGGTCATCGCCCGGTCCAGCATCGCCGGCCAGAACCGGCACGACACCGACTGCGCGACCCTGCACCGGGTGCGCAATTTCCGTCGCCTGGCAATGAACCTGCGGCAGAATATCGACAAAGATGCCATTTCCTGATGGGGCGTGCGGCCGCAACCCAAGTAGGTTGGGTCTCCGACCCGATCCGACCCGCCCCGACGCGACGCGATCCGACCCGGTCGGGACGGAGTCCCAACCTACGAAGATGCGCGCACCGTGCGAGCATGTTCCCTGGGAAGAGAACCACGGATCACACGGATTCGGACATCCGCCCCCTTCCCTTTGGGTGTGTCAGCAAGAGGCCTGGGAAGCGGCGCATCGCCTTCGTCTTGGTCATCTGGGCACGGTCATCCGCGGCCACGCAGGCCGATACCGGATGTACCACCCGCTTCTGTTGGAATCGCTTACCGCTGACGCAAAAAGTGTCAGTGGATTGCGCAAATTGACCCTTGACTGCAATTGGGCCGGGGGGTTAGGCTGGAAGAAAATTTGATGCGGTGCTTGGTCGCTCGGCACGTAGCGAAAGAAGATCACCCTGGTGCCGGAACCCGCGGAAAGGGAATTCGGGGCCTTCGGGCTATGCGGATATCGTGGCCGGCAAGTTCGACACTCGGCAGTCCGGTCGAGGCACGGTGGGCGGCCCGCACACAGTCCAGATCGACGCATTCCATTTCCATCTCCCGGATGGTGGCGAAGGTGTGTGGAACGAGGTGAGTTTCGGAAGCAATGATCATGAAAAACTTGGAATCAGCAACTACAAAGCAGGCAACGAACACGAATCATCTCAGTCGCAGGACGCTTTTGGGCAGTGGCATGGCTTGTATCGGGTCGGCCGCGATGGTGCCCTGGGTTCATGCTGCGAACGTTTCAGCAGGCATTCGGCAGGGGGCGGCAAGGCCGGTCACTAGAACGAGGTCAGCGATCGTTGATGTTCGCCGGATCTGGGATCGTGCCCCGTCCCACCAGTATCCCGATATTACCCGTTTCGGTGATTCCTGGTTTGTCGTTTGCCGGGAAGCTGACATGTTCGGCAGTGGTGGTTCCGGCACGGTGCGGGTGATTCGTTCGGGTGACGAGGGAGTGACCTGGGAGCCGGTGGCGCTTTTCACGTCGCCAAGGGTATCCGACGCTGCCGACCAGAAGAAGAAAATGATCGACTTGCGTGATCCCAAGATCGCCGTGAACGGGGACAGGGAACTGATGGTAACCGCTTTCGACTGCAACACGAGGGAAAACCCGGAAAAATATCCTTTTCAGACGCTGGCCTGGTTTTCACCCGACGGCGCGAATTGGAGCTGCCCCCATGAGATCGGCGATGCAGGTACTATCATCTGGCGAATTACCTGGCACCAGGGCAAGGGGTATTCTTTAGCATACCACGGCGGCATCTATGTCAGCACCGATGGCAGTGGAAGGGAATTTCGGAAAGTTGGAGATTGCGGCGTGGCCGGCAGCGAGTCGGCTGTCGTGTTCTGGCAGGACGACGAATTGGATTGGATCGCACATGCGATTTTCCGGTACAGCAGTAATGCACACGTGGGAATCGCCTATCCGCCTTACACCGATTGGGAGTGGAAAGCCCTGGGCGTACCTATCGGTGGACCGGACATGATCGCCCTGCCCGACGGACGCATGGTAACGGTCGTGCGATTATATGATGGACACCTGCCACCCCCGATCGGCTGTCCCGAGTATGGCCGCACTACCTCGCTTTGCTGGGTTGACCCTTACCACGGCACGATGCACGAGTTCCTGACGCTTCCCGCCGGGGGCAGGGGCCACGCGTACGGCGGGCTTGCCTGGCATGACGGCTTTCTCTGGGTGGTTTATTTTTCCGCGCACGAGGTGTGGCAAGGAAAAAAACAGAGCATCTACCTAGCAAAGGTCGTGCTTTAGGATCACGGGGATCACTAGCGGAAAGAAACCTCTTGATATTCTCAAGAAGTCAACTTGTTTGCCAGGTCATCGAATTATGGAGAGTACCATCATGAGCAGTCGAAACGTCGTACTCGGACTACTCGTTTTCACCCTCTTGCCGTCGGTTGTCGCGCCGTCGTCCCGGTTCGCGGTTGCCGAACAGGTTGCCGGACAGGCGGTGCGCATGGCGGGCGACGAAGCGCGGCTGAGCGCCGTTGTCGATTTCGCCGACAACGCGCTGGACAAGGGACGCGACCGGTGGAGCGGCGACGACGCGCCGCTGTTCGTCGACGGGCTGGAGGTCGAAACGGGCGAACCGGTCGAGTGGGTGCGGAGCGGCCGGCGGTACGTGATCAGCAACCTGGCCAGCCAGCAGAACTTTTTCCGCACGCTGGTGGCATTGAGCAACCTGACGGGCGACGAGCGTTACCGGCAGGCCGCCAAAGAGGCCACGGCCCATATGTTCGAGCACTTCCGCAGCCCCTGCGGGCTGTTGTACTGGGGCGGCCACACGTTTGTCGACCTGCGGACGCTGGAGGTCGTGCATATCGAGGGTCCGCACATGGAGATCAAGATGCACCTGCCCTACTACGACTTGATGTGGGACGTCGATCCGCAGGCCACGGCCGGGTTTATCCGGGCCTACTGGAACAGCAACTTGTGGGACTGGGGACGGTTGGAAATCAATCGGCACGCTCCCTATGGCAAGAAACCCGGGGCGGTCTGGGACAGCGACTGGGATGATCCTCAGCCGCTGTACGAGACCCGCGGGCACGGTTCGGTGATGCCGATCACCGACATGACGTATTCGGCGGCTTGGCTCTCGCAGCGAACCGACGAGAATTCGCTTGTGTGGGCGCGGCGCATGGCGGACCTGATGACGCGTTCGCGGCACCCGGAGACCGGGTTAGGGTCCGGCAGATTCTCGGTGTTGGAAGCCAGACGGGAGTACACCGGGGTGACCGAACCCCGGAGCACCGCGGTTCGCGAAACCTATACCGACTACGGGGACCGTGCGCGGAATCGGTTCGGCCCGGAGTTCGGCGAGGGGGCTTTGGATGCCTGGAACCTGACGGGCGTAGCGATCGCTCGCAGAATCTACGTCGAGTACGCCTTGTCGCAAATGGCCATCGCCGAAGAACTGGGTGACGGCGGCGACGACTTCTTGGCTTGGACCGTCGACGGGCTGATAGCCTACGCCA
The DNA here is from genome assembly GCA_007121535.1 of Planctomycetaceae bacterium. Taxonomy (GTDB): domain Bacteria; phylum Planctomycetota; class Planctomycetia; order Pirellulales; family Pirellulaceae; genus SKKK01. Next base: position 14,327 of record SKKK01000571.1, read on the forward strand.
AGCACGGGTATGACCCCGAGAAGAACGTGTTTCGCGCGATGCTGGGGGACGGGTCCGACTTGACCGGCTACGTGATCAAGCGGGGGTTGAGTGCGGGCCAAACGCTCGAGGCAATTCCGGCGGACGCCGCTTTCCTGTTGTCCTATGCCCGTGCGTGGCGGTTGAGCGGCGAGGAGGAACTGTGGGCGACGGTCCGGGACATCGCGCGAGGCAACGGCTTGGGCGATCTTGGCCAGGCTGCCGGCCGGGACCCGTCGCCCGACCTGAAGACCGGCTGCGACGATCCCCTGGCGCTGCTGGCCGTCTTGGAGGTATACCGCGGCAACGGCGATGACGTCTACCTGGCGCTCGCGCGCCGCATCGGCGACAACATCGTCCAACGCCGGTACCGCAACCAACTGTTCGTGGAAAGCGAACGGAATCTCTATGCCCGGTTCGACGCCCTGGAGCCGTTGGCTTTGCTCGCCTTGGAAGCAGCCGTCCGTGGCGAGTCCGAGCGGGTGCCGGCGTTCATTGGCGGGCTGTGGCGTTACCTGCAGGGCCCCTACGACGGGCACGGACGGGCGCGGGATTACAACCTGTTTTACGCCCGCGACGCACACTTTCAAGAGCCGCCGTGACCTCAGAAGAAACCCCGGTTGCCCGGGGCTCAAACGACCGACAACCAACTACGAAATGGAAATACCGACATGGAGACACAAACGACCACTACCGCAGCACCGTCCCTCGGGCGTCCCGTCGACGGCCGCGCTGCCGCAGGCGGCGGTGATGGTCAGCCGGGCGATCCGCTGGTCGCCGCGCTGCGGGGCGTCGATACGCCGACGCTGGCCAATGCCATCGAGAAGCTTGCCGTCCGCAATCGGGCCACCGGGTTCTGCAGCCGGGCCATGCGGCAGCTCACGCCGGAACTGGGCCCGATGTGCGGTTACGCCGTCTCCGTCCAGGCCGTGACCATGACCTCCGAGCCGGAGCCCAGCCGGGCCGACGCGGTGGAACGTTACCTGGAAGTGTGCGAGGCTTTGGAAGCGTCGCCCAAGCCGGCGGTGGTCGTGTTCCAGGAAACGGGTCCGTTCCCGGAGTATTCGGCACATATTGGCGAGGTGCTGGGCACTCTGTTCCAGCGTTTCGGGGCGATTGGGGTGGTCAGCGATGGCGCGGTGCGGGATCTGCGCGAGATCAGGGCGCTGCGCTTCCAAGCCTTCGCTCCCGGCACGGTGGCCAGCCACGCCAACTTTGTCATCGAGCGCGTCCAGGTTCCCGTCGTGGTTTGCGGGCTGACGGTCTATCCGGGCGACTTGCTGCACGGCGACGAAAACGGGCTGATCCAGGTTCCCGTCGAGGGCCGTGACCGGCTGCCCGAGTTGATCGAGCGGGTCCAGCGGGCGGAACGCCGCGTGCTCGACTATCTGGCCGGCGCCGAAGTGACGCTGGACGGGGTACGCCAGCGGTTGGTGCATTAAGAAAGGTGAGTGTTCATGCAACGGACAACCGGATTCATCGGTTTGGGCATCATGGGCAAGCCCATGGCCAAGAACCTGCTGGCACTCCAAGGAGATTCTGATGGCTGATCAGACACTGACCGACAGGGGCAGCGACAGTGCGGCTGGGGGCCCGGCCTTGCCGAGCACCTTCTGGCAATACGTGCGGTCGTTGGGGCCGGGCATTGTCATGGTACTCACCTGGCTGGGCGGGGGCAATGTCGTGCAGTCGGGCGTGGCCGGCGCCAATTACGGCTATGCCCTGATGTGGATCGTGGTTATCGCCCTGATGATGCGGTTCGTGTTCGTCTCGATCATCGCCAAGTACCAGCTTTGCAACGAGCGGGGTGAGGGCGTGTTGGACGGTTTGGCCCGGTTGCACCCCTGGTACGCGCCTTTTCTCGCGCTCACCGCCCTCACGCTCGGCCATATCTACAACTCGTACATGTTGGCGGGGATCGGCGAGACGTGCGTCAACCTCAGCCGCGTGGGATACGGGTGGCAATGGGCGACTTTTTGGGCGGTGGTAGCCTTGGCGATGATCTTCCGCCCGACGTTCCGGCGGATCGAACTGCTGTTCAAAGGGCTGTTGGCCCTGATGGCCGTTTCGCTGCTGGGCACGGCCATTTGGGCCGGGCCCAGTATGACCGGAATCGTCCGGGGCATCGTCTCGTTCGAGTTGCCGCCACGGGCCGGCGGATTCGACGCCCTGCTGGTCGTCATCGCCATGATCGGCGCCCTGGGCGGCTCGATCGCCAATCTGATCTACCCCTATTTTCTGGAGCAGAAAGGTTGGCGCGGGCCGCAGTACCGGCGCGTGCAGATGTACGATTTCCTGTTGGCGATCATCGTCATGATCGTGTTCACCCTGGCGCTGTGGACCCTGGGCGCCGAGCTGCTGTACGCCAAGGGCGATCAGATCAAGAACCTCGGCGACTTGACCAATCTGCTGGGCACCGCTCTGGGTGGCGCCGGCACGTTGCTGTTCTACCTGGGGGTATTCAGCGTGCTGTTCACTTCGGTGGTCGGCCAAAGCATGGGACTTGCCTGGATGGCCACCCACGGCTACCTCCGCTGGCGGCAGGGCCCGGGCGAACTCCGCAGCAACTATACCGTCCATCCGCTCTATAAGCTGGGTATACTTTGGATCGTGCTCTCACCCTTGGTGTGGACGCTGCCCGGCATGCCCGACTTTGTCACCCTGACACTGGTGGCCAACAGCCTGCAAGTGGTGCTGATTCCGGTCTTGGTGGGCGGGGTGTGGTGGATCACGGCCAGTTCGCGGTATATTGGCGCTGAGTACCGGAACCGCTGGTGGGAGAATGCCGCGATGGTGGCCTTGTTCGCCGTGGCTCTTTGGGCGGCTTGGGGATCGGTCGAATCGGTCACCCGGGTCGTGCGTGAAATGTTTTGACTCTCGGAGCTGGCATGATGGATCATCCTCGGGCGACCATGACGCCGAGAGAAAGGGACATCAACAACCCCGATGTCCTCTATGCCGGCAAGCCAGAGGATGTAAGAAAGAAAGTTATTGAAGCAGTTCAGGCGGGTGTTCAGTTCGTAGGCCCCGAGTGTGCCGTTCCGCTACGGACACCCAATGCGAATCTGAAAGCCATTGTGGAAGCAGTGTCGGGCAGGTGGTGAGAGAGGGGGAGCATTGATGCGTAGTGATCGACCTGTCATAACGGCGCTCTTGCTGTTCGGTTCCTTGTTGTGCAGTCTGCCTGCGGGGTCGGCGGCTGACTGGCCGATGTGGCGTTACGGACCTGCCAGGGGCGCAGCGACGCCGCACGGGTTGCCCGAGCGCCTCCATCTTCACTGGGTGCTGGAATTGCCCGAGCCTCGGCGCGCGTGGCCGGAACAATTCGATGATCTCGCCAAACTGCAGTTCGACCTGTCTTACGAACCGGTTGTCGCGGGCGAAACGCTGTACGTCCCTTCGATGGTTACCGACAGCCTGACCGCTTACGACATCGTTTCCGGAGCGGAAAAGTGGCGTTACTATACCGACGGTCCGGTGCGGTTGGCGCCTGTGGTTGGGCACGGACGCGTTTACGTGCCCTCCGACGACGGCGCGATCCATTGCCTGGACGCCGCCAGCGGAGAAGTTCTTTGGAAGTTCCAGGGCGGTCCCGTGGACCGGACGGTCCTGGGCAATGAACGGCTGATCGGCACGTGGCCGGTGCGCGGCGGTCCGGTCCTCAAGGAGGGCACGCTCTACTTTGCCGCCGGGATCTGGCCTCTCGAAGGCGTGTTCGTTTACGCGTTGGATGCGCAGAGTGGCGAGATCCGATGGACGAATTCCGGGACAAGCAACCGGATGGAGAAGCATCCGCACAGTGGTGCTTACGCTTTCGGGGGCGTCGCGCCACAGGGGTGTTTGGCCGTTTCCGGAGACCGGCTGATCGTACCCGGGGGGCGAACCACTCCCGCGGTGTTCGACCGGACCAGCGGGGATCTACTCTATTTCCATCACTACAACCGGAACGCTCCCGGCGGGCACCGGGTGTACGCGAGCGCCGACTTCCTCTTCAACCCCAAGGGGGCCCCGCACGCGCGTCCCGAGGATGTCACTCGGGCGGATGGGATGCCCCTTCGGGATCCCGGCAAGGTCAGAGCAATTCTCAACGCCCCCTCGATGTACCGTCTGCAGGATGGCAGACCGATTCGCCGCCTAGATGTGGATGTTGTTTCGGGTGACGTGTTTTTCGGCGTGGACGGCCAGCGGCCTGTGGGGTACGGCAAGGACGGAAAGATCCTGGACGGGTGGCGAGCCGACGCGGTGCCGGACCTGCAGCGGCTGCATTTGCTGGCCGGACGGCGACTGTACGGCAGCGGCAAAGGAGGGCGAATCTTCGCGATGGAAGTGGCAGCTTCTCCTTCCCTTGGCGCAGAACTCAAATGGTCGGAACGGGTCGAAGGGGAAATCTTCAACATGCTCGCAGCCCGCCAGCGGCTGTTCGTTGTCACCACTGGGGGACGTGTCTATTGTTTCGGCCCGCAGCGGCGCGAGCCCGTGGTGCACGAGTACCGTCCCGAGGAACTACGGACAGCCGGCGACGAGTGGACGGCGCGTTCAGCGGAACTATTGAGAGAGACCGACGCCAAAGAAGGCTATGCGATCATGTTCGGCGTCGGCGCGGGTCGACTGCTCGAGGAACTGCTGATCCAATCGGATCTGCACTTCGTCGCCTTCGACCCCGATGAAACCAAAGTTCGGGGGTTGCGTGAGCGGTTCACTCGCGCCGGAGTATACGGACGGCGAGTGGCGGTACACCAGGGCGACGCCATGACCTCGCATTACCCGCCGTACATTGCCAGTCTGATCGTCTCCGAAGATCCGCGTGCGGCGGGTCTTGAAAGCGGCGCGGCCTTTGTTCAGGTCCTGTTTTCCATGCTGCGTCCGTATGGCGGCGCCGCCTGCTTGTTGCTCCCGACGGCCGAACAGGCTGCTTTCGCAGAAGCGGTGCGAGAAGCAGAACTGGAAGATGAGCACTTGCTGGTGAGGCGCGAGGACGACGTGCTGCTCAGGCGGCCTGGTGCGCTTCGCGGCGCGGGGGCTTGGACCCACCAGTATGCCGACTCCGCAAATACGTCCTATTCCGGGGAACAGCGGGTTCGAGCGCCGTTGGGGATCACCTGGTTTGGCGGCTCGACCAACTGCAAGACCTTGCACAAGTACGACTGTTCCAACATGGGGCCCCGCGTCGTAGCAGGACGGTTGCTTCTGTTGGGCGAAAACCATCTTCTGGCCCGCTGTGTGTTTACGGGCCGGGAACTGTGGCAAGTCGAGTTGCCGATGGTCGGGCGCCCCGCAATGTTCCGCGGCAGGCTGGCACGGAGCAGCCCGCAGCCCGGCGGTCCGACGGGAACCGGATACACGTTTCGCACGGAGGCCGAAGACGTGCGTGTGATTCCCGGACTGGTTTCCTCCGACGAAACGGGAGTCCGTCCTTTTCCGCAAGGCTACGTGGGTACGCCCGACAGCGTTTACGTCGTCCACGACGATTCGTGCCTCCGGCTGGATCTCGATACCGGGAACGTGCTGGCCAGGTTCGACCTGCCCGGACGTGACAGCTTGCCGGAAGCCGCGGCGGAGTGCATGATCGAACGATTGAAGGCTCTGTACTTGGCCGACGGCAGCGACGGGGGCGGGAAGCGATGGGGTCAGATCACCGTATGGGAGGATCTGCTGATTGCCGGTGCTTATCCGCACGCGGCCTCGCCGGGAACCACGGGCATCTGGGAACCGACGTCCAGCGAGTACCTGGTCGCCATGAACCGGTTCACGGGCGAGGTCCAGTGGGCTCGGCGAGCCCGGTATGGCTTTCCCACCAACGCGGTCGCCACGGCGGAGGGACGTACGTTCGTGGTCGATAATTTCACCGCAGAACTCAGATGGCAGTTGGGGATCGACAGCCCGCCGCAGGTCCGGTCGTTGTACGAGAGGCGCGGGACTCCACTTCCCCAAGTGCCCGAAGAGATCCGGCGTTTGAAAGAGACCCTCCAACCGGAGATCCTCGCCTTGGACACGCGCACCGGCAACGTCCGCTGGAGGTTCCAGGACCGCGTTTCGGGCAGTTGGCTCGGGTACTGCCCCGAGCACGACCTGCTGCTGCAAGCAGGACAGGACGACCCGGAGGCCAGGATGCTCGTGCTCCGCGGCGAAGACGGCAGCGAACTGTGGCGCCGCAAGAGGAGACATTTCGGTCCGCCCGCACTCCATGCCGCTTCGGGACGCATCATCCTCGACGATGGTGCGCTGGACGTGTTGACAGGCGAAGCGGCAGCGCGCCGGCACCCCGTATCCGACGCGACCGAGCCCTGGCAACTGGCGCGATATCACGGCTGCGGAACACGGAACCTCGGCCAGCACATCATCACCTTCCGGTCGGGCGCAGCAGCCTACTACGATCTGATCAGCGGCAGCGGCACGGGGAATCTGTCGGGTTTCCGCGCGGCCTGTGCGAATAACCTGATTCCCGCCGACGGCCTGCTGAATGCACCCGACATGACCCGCGGCTGCTCCTGTCCGTACCAGCACCAGACCTCCCTGGCACTGGCACACGTGCCCGACGTGGAGATGTGGACTTTCAACACACTGGCCGATCCGGAACCTGGTTCGATCAAGCGGGTGGGGATCAATCTGGGGGCGCCGGGCAACCGCATCGCGGAAGACGGGTTGTTGTGGGTGAACCACCCGAGGATGCCGCGGGTGAATGCGCCGGTATTGCCCGTGGAAGTCGACAGTTCCGAGCACGCGAAGTGGTTCCGGCTCCACGCTTTGGAACTGAAGAAGGATGCACCGGCCGGCTACCGGTGGGTGAGCGCTTCGGGAATCCAGGGAGTGCGGAGGCTCGTCCTGGGTGGGTTGTTCTCCGCCGGCCCGAATCCCGGCGGCGGCCCGACGTATTCGGTACGGCTGCACTTTGCCGAGCCGGATCGAGTGGGACGGGGCGAACGGGTCTTTCAGGTCCGCTTGCAGGGCGAAACGGTCCTTGAGCATTTCGACATCGTCCGGCAAGCGGGCGGCCCCAAGCGGGCGGTGGTTGTCGAGTTCAGGGGAGTGCAGCCTGGCAAGGAAGATGATATCACGGTAGAGTTCCGCCGCGTGGAAGGCAGCCAACAGGAACCGCTGATCTGCGGATTGGATGTCCGGCTGGAAGAGGAACGCTAGTGCGTTGTCCAGACTGAAAACGCGGATTGTGAGCGGCACGGCGCTAGCCGCCGGTTGTGCACCCCACCGGCGGCTAGCGCCGTGCCGCTCACCCCACCGGCGGCTAGGCGGTGAAATGGCGGGATGGAGGTGAAGAAGGTTGAGACCGGCGCGGTTTTGTTATGGCGGTTGAGCGCAGAAGAAACACCCAATCATTTCGAACAGGATTTCGAACAGGCAGTGGAGAAGGGCATGACGAAGATTGTTGTTCTGGACGGTTACACTCTGAATCCCGGCGATCTTTCCTGGGACGGCTTGCACGCCTTGGGAGATTGCCAGGTTTTTGACCGCACCTCGGCCGATTTGATTGTGCAACGGGCTCAGCAGGCCGAGATCGTGCTGACCAACAAGACGGTGCTCAGCCGGGAGATCCTCGCCCAATTGCCCGAACTGAAGTACATCGGCGTGCTTGCCACGGGCTACAACGTGGTGGATGTCGTAGCCGCCCGTGAAAGGGGCATCCCGGTCACCAATGTTCCGACTTACGGTACCCGCTCGGTGGCCCAGATGACTTTCGCGCTGCTGCTGGAACTGACGCAGCACGTCGGTCATCATGCCCGGACGGTGTGCGAGGCGCGCTGGTCGGCCAGCCAAGACTTCTGCTATTGGGACTACCCGTTGGTCGAGTTGGAGGGTTTGACGATGGGCTTGATCGGCTTGGGACGCATCGGCCGGGCGACGGCCGGTTTGGCCAAGGCTTTCGGCATGCGGGTGATCGGCCATGATCCGCTGATCCGGTCGGTGGAGGATCTCGAGTGGACGGAGTTGGAGACGCTGTTGCGGACCAGCGACGTGGTCAGCCTGCATTGTCCGCTGACCGACGACAACGAACGTCTAATCGATGCCCGGCGGTTGGCCTGGATGAAGCCGACCGCGTTCTTGCTGAACACCTCGCGCGGTCCGCTGATCGACGAACGGGCTTTGGCCGATGCGTTGAACGCTGGCCGCCTGGCGGGAGCCGGACTGGACGTGCTGGCCGTCGAGCCGCCGCGTGATGACAATCCGTTGTTGGGCGCCAAGAACTGTCTGATCACGCCGCACATTGCGTGGGCAACCCGTGCGGCCCGCAAGCGGCTGCTGGACACCGCGCTGGCCAATCTCCGCGCCTTTCAGCAGGGCAGGTCCGAAAACGTGGTCAATGGTTAGAAGGGAAGTGGTAAAATGCGAAGCGAGGCACAACTGACCGAAAGTATCGAACGATTCCGGGAGTCGTTTTGGGAGCGGTGGGCAAGCGATCGACCGCCTCTGGGCGTCGTCCGCCGGGACGTGTACATGCCCAGTCTGTACCGGAGCCAGATGCTCAGCGGAAAAGACCTGCAGCCCGAGGATGTTGGTCCTCAAACAGCGATGACGGACTACGAGTTCGGATTCGCCGAACGGGCGGTCTCCTGCGATGATTTCATTGCGTTTTCCGCGGCGTGGCGGGGAGTCCCTTGGTTGGAAGCCTGCTGCGGCTGCCCTGTACACTGTGCGGAGGGCTCGCTGGCCTCGGGGGCGTTTGTCGAGTCGTTGGAGCAATTGGCAGAGCTGCCTATCCCCGGCGACAACGGTTGGTTTGCGTGTTTGCTCCAACAGACCGGGCAACTGCTGGCCACCGCGTCTGCAGACTGCTGGATCAGCCCGACCATCCTCCGTGGCTGTTCGGACGTCCTTGCAGCGATGCGAGGGCAAGCCGGATTCTTCGTGGATCTGTGCGACAATCCAGAGTTGGTGGGCCGGGTGGCCGGGCGGGTGAACCGCTTGCTGATCGACGCTCTGGATCGTCACTTCGCTATGGTTCCACCCAAACTGGGAGGCTATGGAGACATCTTCGGTTACTGGGCGCCGGACAAGACGATCGCCATCCAGGAGGACAACATGTGCATGTGTGCCTCCGGAACCTACCGCGAGGTGTTTTGGGGACACAATGCGGAAGTGGTCCGGCACCTGGGCCCCTGCGTGCTGTTCCACATGCATTCGGCCGGCTTCCAGCACTACCGCGAAGTGCTTGCCTTGGAAGGGCTGGCTGGAATTCAGATGACGATGGACCCCAACGGCCCCGCATTGGCGGATATGCTGCCCGTACTGCAGGACATTCTGGAGCATTCGCGGCTGATCTTATGGGCAAAGCAAGGCTGCCAGGGCCTACCCGAGGTGCTTCGCCGGCTACCGAAGGATGGGTTGTACGTCATCGTGCCCGATGCCGACATCGGTTCCGACGCAGCGTTCCTGGAACTCCTCCGCGCATCTTGGAAGCATTAGACAACAGAGAGGTCCCGGACCGCTGGCTGGGCCATTGGGCTAGTAGGAAAATGGAATCCCTGTCCGACATTTTTCTGCCTCGGTTTTCTGCACAGCACAACAGAACGCGGAACTCATGAACCGAAAACGGCGCCAACGCCGCGCACGGGGTGGCGGTTTGCTGCGCTGCGCACTAAGCTAACTGGGGTCACCGTGGAGAGTTGTTCCCTGCGGCTTGGTTGTTATCGGTCAGAGAGTAGTTATGCCAAGAGTTCTGGTCACACTGGTTGAGTCGCAGGCGGCGGATGCACCGCACATCGAGACACTCAGGCAAGCAGGTCTTGACGTCGCGTTCCCGCCGGCGGGGACTTCGCTCCGAGACCCTCGCGCGTTGGTGGATTCGCTGCGGGGCATTCAAGCCGTGCTGGCCAGCATCGAACCCTACACGCGCGAGGTGCTGGGCGCGAGCGAGCTTCGCGTGGTGGCTCGCTGCGGCGTGGGTTACGATTCGGTCGACGTGGCTGCGGCGAACGAATTTCAGATTGTTGTGATGAACTGCTCGCTGCATCCGATGTCGTCAGCCTCCATCTGCCCTGCACGGCCGAAACGGCCGGTCTGATCAATGCCGACACGTTGGGCCGCATGAAACCGGGCTCGATCCTGATCAACACGGCCCGCGGCGGCTTGGTGGACGAGGACGCCTTGCTCGAAGCGCTCCGCGCCGGCCGTCTGGCAGCGGGGCTGGACGTGTTCGCGACCGAGCCGCTGCCGGCGGACCATCCGCTGACCCGGCTCGACAACGTGCTGCTCAGTCCCCACGTCGCCGGATTGGACCGCGAGTCGTTGGTGCGGATGGCCCTCGTGGCAGCCGCGAGCATCGTCGACCTCTATCAGGGCCGCTGGCCCGACGGACGCGTGGTCAATCCGGAACTGCGGTCCGGCTGGCGATGGTAGGGAAAGTGAAAGGGGAAAGTGAGAGGGGAAAGTGAGAGGGGAAAGTGAGAGGGGAAAGTGAAAGGGGAAAGTGAAAGGGGATTTTCCTGGGTAGTTTATAGGGCCTCGATTCTCTTTTCAATCCCCGATTACCACCCAATATGTGGCTATTGGCTTTCCCGACCGACGCTTCATCTTCGGGTGGCTGGGGCGCGTTTCAGTGAGCCTCCAGGCGGATATCGCTTGGGGGGCTCGCTTCGCTCGACCCCAGCTACCTGACCCCAAATTTTTGCCTTGACAGTGCATTAGTTGCCGGGTTGGTCCTGGTTCGCTTGCTTCGCTTCGCTGGCTGCACGAGTGCGGAAGCGCCGGGGGCTGATGCCCGTTTGCCGCAAGAACACCTTGCGCAGGGTGCGGGCGTCGTAGAACCCGCACGCCCGGGCAATCTCGTCCATCGAGGTTTTTCCGCCCTCGCTGAGCAATTCCCGGGCGCGCTGGACGCGCATCTGGCGCAAGTAGACGTGGGGGCTCGTGCCGAACGAATTCTGAAAGGCGCGTTCCAGCGAGCGGCGGGAAACCGCCGAGTGCCGGACCACGTCGTGGACGTTGATTCCCTCGTGCAAGTGCTCGCGGATAAACTGGACGGCTGCGGCCAACACGGGGTCGTCGATCGCGATCACGTCGGTGGATGCCCGCGGGATCACGCCTTCCGGGGGAACAAGGATGTCGGCGGGGTCGGCGGAGCCGCCCGCCATCAGGCGGTCCAACAGTTCGGCCGCCGCTCGGCCCACCTTCCCGCCGTTGCGAGCCACGCTGCTGAGCGGCGGGTCGGTGAATTCACAGACCGTGCGGTCGTTGTTCACGCCGACGACGGCCACATCCTCCGGCACGCGCAGACCGATCCGGTGGCACACGTCGATCAGCTTGCGTGCGCGGTAGTCGTGCGTGGCAAACACGCCCACCGGCGGCCGCAGCGACACCAGCCAGCCGCGCAGCTCCTCTTCGTGCTGACGGATGGCGCGGTAGTCGGTCAGTTTACTGCCGGCGTGGAACAAGTCGCAACTGCCACCATCGGCACGCACCGTATCGACAAATCCCGCTTCCCGCTGCCGCGCGTACCAGCGTCCCGTCGTGGCGTAATGGGCAAAACGGCGGAAACCGCGCTCGCACAGGTGCTTGGCCGCCACCTGCCCCACGGCGTAATCATCCAGCGAGACACGAGGCACCGACGAATCCTGCAGCGCGGCGGAAAGGTTCACCGCGGGGATTCCCAGTTTGGTCAACACGTCCGCTTCGGATCGGGTGTTCACCCAGGCCAAGATCCCGTCGCCGTCCCAACCGCGCAAGTGCTTGGTGGAAAACACGGGCCAGTACTCCAAGCCCATCGTTACCTGCCAGTTGCCCTGCTCGCGGGCGTACAGCAAAATCGCCTCGATCGACTCCTGCAGGTACGGCACCCCGGAACGGACGGCCAGAGCGACATGTTGGGTGCGCTTCATCGGTGAACGATCCTCAACAAGATGTTCTTCGGTACCTGCGGACACGCGGGCATTGTAACCGGGAACCACCGCGGATGCCAGTGGCGCAAAATGTGTCACTGGATTGCGCGAAATAACCCTTGACGGCGACCCTTGCCTCGGATTCTGATAGACGGTTGGAAAAGAAGGCTCGAAAAGGCTGGTGCAAACAGCGAGCATCGTTGCAGGGCAACGAGTTGGTGCAGCCGGGCGAGCTACTGTTCAACACGTCCGTTTGAGAAGGAGAGCACAATGCCGGATTCCATTCATCGCAGAACGTTTTTGGGCGGGGGCATGGGCGCGCTGGGCGGCGCCGCCTTGGGGCCTTTGGCCCGAGCGGCAGGAAACCAGAGCAACAGCCCGACGGTAGCGGAAGACGCGGCGGACGCGGCGGCGGGCTCGTGGGAGCCGACGTACGGCGATTATACGGTGATCTACGACCACTATGCCGGGATTCCCATGGCCGACGGCTATATCATCACCGACGCGCCGTCGCTGGTCAGGGCCGCCGATGGTGCGCTGCTGTGCGCGGTGCCCATGATCATCCGCGGAACGCCCAAGCAGCCCGTCGGGCCGTTGTTGTTCTTCCGCAGCGAAGACGACGGCCGAAGCTGGACCCGGCTGCCTGCCGAAAGCGGTTTCTGTTGTGGCACGCTGTTCGAACACCACAGGGCGCTGTATTTCATCGGCGCCGGACCGGGGCATCGCAACGACGCCGTGGGGATGCGGATCATCCGGTCCGAGGACAATGGCTGCACCTGGACGGACCCGGTGACGCTGTTCGAGGGACCGTTCTACAGCCGGCGGGCAGCCACGTGATGCGCGACGGCCAGTTGTACTGGTGTTGCGATACGGGGCGCGACACGACCTACGTCATCGCAGGCGATCTCGACGGCGACCTGACCGATCCTGCGGCTTGGCGCATCTCCGACGGGCTGCCCGTGCCCCCGTCGCTGACCCGCGGCCGCGGCCGGAACCGAATCCTGGAAGGCAACGTAGTCGACGTGAACGGGCGGCTTTCCTGCTGCCGGGAAACGAATGAATGCTTGGAGTATCACACGGAAAAGAAAAGGAACACGACCATGAAAGCTCGACGTTTTCTCGTTGGAGTGGGAATTCTCGCAGGCGCCGTGCTCGCGGCGGCCCCGGGCCAACCGGGCTCATCAGCGATTGCCCAAGAGACCGCCCTGCGCAGCGAGGCCGACGAGACGCGGATGCAGGCGCTTATCGATTTCGCCGATCACGCGCTGGAAAAGGCCCGCGACCGCTGGAGCGGCGAAGACACGCCCCTGTTCGCAGACGCCTTGGAGGTCCGGACCGGGCAGCCGGTCGAGTGGCTGCGCAGTGGCCGGCGGTACGTGATCAGCAACCTGGCCAGCCAGCAGAACTTCTTCCGCACGCTGGTGGCCCTGAGCAACCTGATCGAGGACGAGCGTTATCGGCAGGCCGCCAAGGACGCCACGGCCCACGTGTTCGAGCACTTTCGCAGCCCCTGCGGGTTGCTATACTGGGGCGGCCACACGTTTATAGATCTGCGGACGCTGGAGGTCGTTCACATCGAGGGTCCGCACATGGAGATCAAGATGCACCTGCCCTACTACGACTTGATGTGGCAGGTGGACCCGCAGGCCACGGCCGAGTTCATCCGGGCCTACTGGAACAGCAACTTGCGAGGCTGGGGTCGGCTGGAGATCAACCGGCACGCCCGTTATGGACAAGAGAGGGGTCCGTTGTGGGACAGCGAGTGGGAAGATCCCGAGCCGCTTTATGCAACGCCGTGGAGCGGTTCGCTGATGCCGATCACCGACATGACGTATTCGGCCGGGTGGCTTGCACATCAAGAGGGCGAGCGCGGCGCGTTGGTTTGGGCCGAACGGCTCCGCGGCCTTGTCGATGGCGCCCGCCACCCGGATACGCGGTTGGGTCCGACCCGCCCCACGGTGCGGACTGCGGGCGGCAGTGCGGCGGCAGATCAGCAATTCCGGCCGGAATTCGGCGACCTGGCCAAACATGCCTGGATGATCTGGGGAAGCCAACCGCGGCGCATTTATGTGGAATACGCCCTTGCACAAATGGAGCTTGCCGAGCTTCTGGGCGAGGAGGGACGCGATTTTCTCAGCTTTCCGCTGGAGGGATTGAAAGCCTATGCCCGACACGCTTACGATGCGGAAGACAACGTGTTCCGTGCCATGTGGGCCGACGGAACGGACATGACCGGCTATGTCGTCAAGCGGTCCGGAGACCTGCCCGCCGGGCATGTCATCCAAGCCATCCCCGCCGACGCCGCCTTCCTGTTGTCCTCCGCCCGTGCCTGGCGAATCAGCGGCGATCCTGAGCTTTGGGAGACCGTGAGGGACATGGCGCGCGGCTGCGGTCTGGGGGACTTAGGCTCGGCTGCGGAGCAAGGTGCGGTACCGGACTTGAAGACCGACTGCAGTGATGCCCAGGCGCTGTTGGCCATCTTGGAACTGTACCGGGGTAGCGGCCAGACGCCCCATCTGTCGCTTGCCCGCCGTATCGGCGACAATATCGTCCGGCACCGGTTCCGCAACAACTTGTTTGTGAAAAGCACACAGCACCGGTACGCCCGGTTCGACGCGCTCGAGCCGCTGGCCCTGCTGACCTTGGAGGCCGCCATCCGTGGCGAACCCGAGCAGGTGCCGGCGTTCATCGGCGGACTGTGGCGGTACCTGCAGGGCCCCTACGACGGGCACGGACGGGCCAGCGATCAACGCCTGTTCTACCGGCCGGATGCTTACTTCCGCGACGGTGACGAAATTGGGAATGACTAGTGCGTTATCCGGACGAAATCTTAGGGTCGCGATGGGTGAGCGGCACGGCGCTAGCCGCCGGTGTGGTGCGCAACCGGCGGCTAGCG
>SKKK01000586.1 GCA_007121535.1 Planctomycetaceae bacterium
ACGGCGCTAGCCGCCGGTTCTGGACGCCAACGGCGGCTAGCGCCGTGCCGCTCACTCATCGCGACCCCAAGATTTCGCCTGGACAACGCACTAGAAAGCCAAAACGCTTGCTGGATACGCCCCGAATGGCGTAGTTGAATTACACGTAACACAGGGATACTGAATGTCAAAAGAACGGTTTCTCCAAACGTCGCTCTCTTCGGAACTGAAGCAACTCTTGGACGCTTGTCCCAGTTATTGCATTCCCCAAGACCGCGATACACTGCTCCGTCTGGCCATAGGCGATGATCCGAACGGGGGTGTCTTTGAGGTCGCCTACGATATTCCGGAAAAGGGTCGCCATGTCGAGGCGGTGGTGACTCGTTGTCGCAATGGTCTGTCGGTGAATTACACCGAATCGTACATGCGGCGTCGCGATCCGGATTGCATGGTGATCGCCGACGAGCAACCGTCGGATAAGCCTCAGTTCAAAGATCGATTCGGCTTCGCTTTCGACTCGTTGCGTGAAGAGACGTTGCGGTGGCTGGGGACGCAAGACTTGATCGTGCTGCCCTTGTACACGGGCGGCAGGGAGTTGGGTTATCCGACCTTGTTGATCTGCCCCAAGAACGCAGCCTTTTTCTGTGGCGCCCTGGCGGACTTGCAGGAGATGTTGCCGTCTGACAAGATCACGCCGGATTTTGCACCGCAAGCGATCCTGTACATCGCGCCACCATTTCGGCACTCGCATTTTCACGGTAAGCAGGTAGTCGTGCACAACCGGCAGACCGATCGGCACGAGATCTTTGCGTACAACTTGTATCCGGGTCCCAGCGCGAAAAAGGGCGCCTATGGCGTGTTGATTCATCAGGGCGAACAGGAAGGATGGTTGACAGCCCACGCTTCGACGGTCCAGGTCGTGACTCCCTACGATAACGTCGTGACGATTCTTCACGAAGGCGCCAGCGGGGGTGGCAAGAGCGAGATGCTGGAACCGGTGCATCGCGAACCGGATGGGCAGATTTTATTGGGACGAAACGTGGTGACGGGGGAACGTCGATCTCTTTCCTTGCCTCGGGCCTGTGAACTTCAACCCGTATCCGACGACATGGCGTTGTGCCATCCGTCCCTACAGGGTTCCGGGGGCAAGTTGGCCGTTCTTGACGCGGAAAACGCCTGGTTCTTGCGTCTGAACCACATCAATCGCTACGGAACCGATTCCTACTGGGAATCGCTTTGCTGCCATCCTAAAGAACCGCTTTTGATGCTGAACATCGACGGCAAGCCGAATGCGACGGCATTGATCTGGGAGCACATCGAGGACGAACCCGGCAAGCCCTGTCCCAATCCTCGCGTCATCATGCCTCGCCGCTTGGTTCCCGGCGTAGTCGACGACCCGGTTGCTGTCGACCTTCGCAGCTTTGGAGTCCGGACGCCGCCAACGACGCGCGAGCAACCGAATTACGGGATTTTTGGAATCCTGCACATCCTGCCACCGGCGTTGGCCTGGCTGTGGCGATTGGTTGCGCCGCGAGGTCATGCCAATCCGAGCATTATCGAATCGGAGAAGATGAGCAGTGAAGGGGTGGGGTCGTTTTGGCCGTTTGCCACCGGTCGACGCGTCACCCAGGCGAATCTGCTGTTGCGTCAGATCCAGCAGACTCCCAACACGCGATTCATCCTTGTTCCCAACCAGCACATCGGAGCCTGGCAGACCGGCTTCATGCCCCAATGGTTGGCTCGCGAGTACATGGCTCGCCGCGGTTCGGCTCGGTTCCGATCCGAGCAGTTGGTACCGGCTCGATGTTCGCTGCTGGGATACGCGATGCATTCGATGCAGATCGAAGGCACCTTGATCCCGCATTGGTTCCTCGAAGTTCAAACGCAACCCGAGGTGGGTGAGGACGGCTACGACGCGGGTGCCAAGCTGTTATACGACTTTTTCCGCCAAGAATTGCCGCAGTACTTGGAGGACGACCTGGATCCTCTGGGACGACACATCATTCGAACGTGCCTGGATGACGGCAACTTGGCGGATTATGAAAGCCTGTTGCCTCAGCGGATTTTCGTCGAAGACACCGTCGTCAATCGCCGGTACGAGCCGCGCACGAAGTAAGCGGTTCTTCGCTTCGCGCAATCCACTTACTTCCTGCGCGGCTCTTGCGCTTGCGCGGCGTTTTTCTTTGTATCGGGAGGGATCGATGGCACTCGCTTATTTCATCACCTTTTCCACCTACGGCACTTGGCTTCACGGGACGGACAAAGGCATCGGGTCGGTCGATCGCGATCACAACGTCTTTGGCACTCCCTTCATTGCCCCCGACGCAGACAGGGAGGAACGCGCCGCACGACGGATGACCGACCCGCCTTACGTTCTCAGTGATCCCGCTCGGGCGATTGTCCGCGATTCGATCGTTGAACTCTGCCAGAAAAAGGACTGGAAACTGCTGGCGTTGCATGTACGAACCAACCACGTTCATGTGGTCGTTTCGGCCGACCGCGAGCCCGGCCGCCTGATGAGCGACTTGAAGGCCCGCGCATCGCGTGACCTGAACCGCTCCGGCACGGACACCAATCTCAAACGCTGGACCCGGCACGGCAGCACCCGTCATTTGTTCGACGAAGACTCGGTTGTCGCCGCCGTCGCGTACACCCTCGACGAACAGGGCCCACCGATGGCCGTCTACGACCCGCGCACGAATGAGCCGCGCACGAAGTAAGCGGTAAG
>SKKK01000106.1 GCA_007121535.1 Planctomycetaceae bacterium
CCTTCATCCGGCCCTGCCGGGTCAGGTCCTGATGCAACGGCGTGCCGGGGATGGGCGTGTACAGCATGAATTGATGGAAATCGGTATCGTGCTGGACGGCGCGTTCGATCACCTGGTCGATATTCTCAGGAGTGTGATTTTCCAAGCCGATGATGGTCGAACCCAGCACCCGGATACCATGCGACTGAAGCTCGCGAACCAAGTCCAACGTGTCGGTGCCATGCAATTTGGTGTACTGGCTGTTCTCGCCTTCGATCCCCATCCAGACCCAGGAGATTCCCAAGCTGACCAGTTGTTCGATCGAGTACGAGCGGAGCACGTTCGCCGAGCTGAACACGTACAGCGACCAAGCCTTGTCATGCTGTTCCATCAACTCCATCAAACGCAAGGCTCGACGGCGGTGCAGCAGGAAGTTTTCGTCCATCATGAAGAACGATCGCACCTTCATCCGCTGTTCCATCTGGACCATCATCGCGAACAATTCATCGCCCGTGCGATAAAAATCGACGAATTTGCCCTTGCCGCCGAACATGGCCGACGTCGAGCAGAAATTGCAACCCAACGGGCACCCGACCGACGGGATCACGGTGGCCGCGATTTCGCCCGGCTTGTCGGACATCGTGACGCCCACGTTCCGAGCTCCGTACCCCGAGACGATCAGCGGGTGTCGGATCGGCCGGTCGACGTCCTCGCCCAAAAAACGTCGCATCCATCGCACGCCCTCGCCCTTGACCACGTGATCGATATCGATGCGCTGCTGCAAGTCAGGGACGTTGGCGATGTGCCCTCCCACTACGATTTTTGCCGCGGGTTGGTGCCGGCGGATCAAGCGGCTCATCTCCGCCACCTTCGCCTGATTCGGCACGATCGAAGAAATGCCGATCACGTCGTACTCGTGCCGCTGAAGCTCGTCGATAAAGCGGTCGCGCGTCGGAAAATCCAGCACCGTGCAAGGCGCTTCAATATTCGCCTGGATCAGCATCAATCCCCAACTGCGATGGAACATCCGTAACGAAAAAGGCCCCTGCGTTCGCGTCACCTGATTGTGATACAACTCCATCGGATTCATGGATCGCGATCCATACTGGTCATCGACCGCGTAAGGACCAAAGACGCTGGACAGCAGAATGCGCGGTGTCAAACCAGCAGGGCGTCGCGAATAAGTCATCGATGTTTGTTCTCCCAGCGTATCAAGGGCACGGATCATTGGAGGGGCTCCGATTCGTATTGGGCGTTTAAGGTTGCTTGCGGATAGATTCTGGAGAATCACGTCTATCGGTCGGATTATACGCGAGGTCGGCTATTGCCCAATTTTCGAAGCGTAGACAAGACGTAAAACTTTGGTAATAGTTAATGCGATGGTGAGCTGGTGTTTGCGGGATCTTGAGTAACGATGGCTTCGAGAAGTTTGGCAATCAGTTTGGCGATCGTGATGATCACCGCCTTGGTTATCCTAACCGTCGGGTGGGTAGTACTGACCTTTTCAGGTGCATCTCGTACCGATCGTTTTGCGGGGCTCTTTTGGGGCTGGTTGACCGTAGGTACGCTGTTCATCGGTGTGCTGTTGGCCGGCGTGATTCTGTACCTGATCCTGTCGGTCAAGGCGATCAGTCTGACTCGTCAGCAATCGAACTTCATTGATGCGGTGACGCACGAGCTGAAGTCGCCTATCGCGTCGATGAAGTTGTACTTGCAGACGTTGGGACGCCGCCAGGTCAGCGACGTGCAGCGAGCCGACTTCTACAAGTTCATGCTGGAGGATGTCGATCGGTTGGACCATTTGATCAATCAGATTTTGGACGCCGGTCGACTGGAATCGGGGCGTTTGCGAAAGGACATCGACCAGATCGACGTACCCGAGTTATTGCGTGAGTGTGGGCGGACCGTCTGTGCCAGTTACCGTTTGCCATTGGAAGTGATCGAATTCGATCTGCAGCCCTGCACGGTGTGGGCCTGTCCGACTCATTTGATGTTGGTCTTTCGCAATCTGCTGGACAACGCCGTGAAGTACGCCGGCGTCGATCCGAAGGTCGAGGTCACATGTCGCAAGGTCGCCAACGGCAAGATCCTCGTGCGAATCGCCGATAATGGGTGCGGTATCCCCCCACGTTTACGGCGAAAGGTATTCGGCCGTTTTGTAAGGATGGGAGTGGAACTCGAGCGGGAGAAGCCCGGTGCGGGTCTGGGCTTGCACATCGCCAAGACGTTGGTCCAGCGTCAGCGAGGCCGTATCCGCGTCCTCGGTCGCGAGCCGTTACCCGGTGCGGTGTTCGAGGTGGAGATACCGTGGGGGAATCCGCCGTCAAGCCATCCGGCCAAACAGGGGCCACAAGCGACAAGGAGCGAATGAAGCATGGACGAACGACCTCGCGCACACATTTTGGTGGTCGAAGACGAGCGGCATCTGGCGACGGGCATTCAGTATAACTTGGTCGCCGAGGGGTATCAGGTGACCACGGTGGGCGATGGCCCATCGGCGCTGAGGATTCTGCAGGACGACGCAATTCAGGTCGACCTGCTGGTATTGGACTTGATGTTGCCGGGAATGAGTGGTTACGCGGTTTGCGAGAAAGTTCGGAGCAACGACTGGAATCTACCCATTCTGATGCTGAGTGCCCGGACTTTGGCCGAAGATCGCACTCGCGGATTCGACGTGGGTGCCAACCAGTACCTGACCAAGCCCTTTGATCTGGATGAATTCCTCAGCCGCATCAAGAACCTGTTGACATTCCACGCGGGAAGGGCAGCTTCCGCCGCCGCCCGAGTCGATACCTTCGAGTTCGGCGGAAATCGGGTGGATTTCGAAAAGTTCCAGGTGACCGTGCAAGGCCAAGAGGTGCGGATGACGCAACTGGAATTCACGCTGCTGCGGTATTTCGTCGAGAACGAAGGGCGTGTCATCCCCCGCGCCGAGCTGCTGAAAGAGGTTTGGGGCATGCCTTGGTCCATCAACACGCGAGCGCCCGATCAATTCATCATGCGATTACGAAAGATATTTGAACCCGAGCCGACCAACCCCAGGTACTTTTTGACCATTCGCGATGCTGGATATCGCTTCGTCGCCTGCCCGACGGCGTAAACTATAACGATTATACGGTTTACGTTCGATCGTTTCAGGACATCGCGGCCACGCTAGTGCTTGCATTCTGCCACCGCAAGATTATGCTGAACATTGGGTCCCGTGGCAGTTGTGCCCGGCAAGATCACATCGCGCTCCAGCAATGCCGATGAGTGAGATACTATTCCAATACCATAGGGTTCATCCAACCACCTGGGTGTACCTTTCGTCGTTGCTCATGATCGGCTTGTACTTCAAGTTCGGTCGGTTTTGGAGCGTCCGCAATCTGGACCTGGTCCTTTTGATCCTGCTTGCGCCTGGGCTACTTATGGCCCAATATGGCGGTGAGGTGGGTGTTAAGGCTCGGCGAATGGCCGTTTTGGAAAGCCAGCGGCGATTGGAACAGTCACCGGCTCAAGCCGAACACTCGCCGGCCGAACAAGCACAATTGGTAAAAGACGCGATACCCAGGTTGCTGGAGGCATGGGAAGCCCGCCGCAAGGCGGCCGAAGAAACACAACTCGAAGCAGACCGGGCCGAACCAGAGCCATGGGACGACGTCGATTTGGAACCGGAGTCTCCAGAAACGGTCCCGCAGGAGGTCGTTGGACCCGCAGAAGAATCCGATCGGTCACCAGAGGATGCAGATGCCATCGCCGACGTTGTACCGCCGGCATCGCCCGAGAGTGCCGCGCGACAGTTATTGGAGCATAGCCGCCAGATCGAGCGGTTGGGCTACCTCTGGTTGTTAGCGGTCGGTGCGTTGCTGCTATTGCGTTTGCTGTTGGACACGACGATGGTTCGGCGTCCGCTGTTGGAGCCCAATTTGAGCAGTGGCGGTTTGACGTTCATCGGCGTATCGCTGTTCGTGTTCTTGATGGCGAACGTATGGGTCAGCGAGCCGCTGGCATTGGAACGTCTGGACGAAATTGCCTTGGAGCGTCTTGAAGATCCGGAGAGTTTTGTTCAAAACAGCGGGGGCATCATCCGCCGAGGTCCGGGGTACGCACTGCTGAACCTTATCCCCTCGATTCCTACCAGCCCGCTGGTCCCGGAGGGGGCCGAGGCTCATCAACCTGGTCGGCGGCTGATTATCGCAAAGCTGATCGCCATTTTTTGCCATTTGGCTTTGATCTTGGGAATTGTGGGCATTGGCTACTGGCACTTCGGCAATATGAAGACGGGCATCGGCACTGCGACCTTGTGCCTGATGCTGCCTTACACGGCGCAGATGACCGGTCACATCGAGCACGTGATCCCGTCCGGGTTACTGGTTTGGGCCGTGCTGTGCTACCGTCGCCCGCTGACCTCGGGAATGTTCATCGGACTGGCGACCAGTCTCGTCTATTATCCGCTGTTCCTTTTACCGTTGTGGATCAGCTTTTATTGGCGCAAAGGCGTGATGCGATTCGTCTCGGGCGTCGTGGCCAGCTTGGTCGTGATGGCCATCTTGCTGTATTTCATCCCCGAGACGTCTTATCTGGAGAATCTGCAGAAGATGTTCGGGATCTGGCTGCCGTACATGGATGATCTGGAAGGGATCTGGGGTTTGGGATGGAACTCGATCTACCGCATCCCCGTCATCGCGGCCTTTGTGGCGATGTGCGGCACGATGGCGATCTGGCCCGCACAAAAGAATCTGGGTTCCTTGATCAGTTGTTCCGCAGCCGTCATGGTGGCGACTCAGTTCTGGCACGGTTTTGGCGGTGGCATGTATATCGGCTGGTACCTGCCGTTGCTGCTACTGACGATCTTCCGCCCCAATCTCGAGGATCGAATCGCGCAATCGGTATTGGGCGAGGGTTGGCTGCCGCGCCGGCTGGTTGGCGCTGCCAATGGGATGAAAGATTCCTGAAACCATCGCGATCAATCCAACGGGCTTGATCGATTCGCCGAACTCTTTCATAATGACCTGAATATCCGTTCCACCAATATGAAAGGGTAGCGACCATGTCCGACAAGACCGACCGTCGTTGTTTCCTCGTTCGCGGTGTGCTGGGGGCTGCCGGCGTGGGCGCCGCGTACAGCAGCATCGAAGAAAACATTTTGTCCGCTGCGATGCGGGACGGTCAGGCATCGGCTGGCGGCGCCCCATCCACCGATTTCCAGCCGGGGGATCTGGCTGTTGGGAAGATCGGTGATGTTTCGATCAGCCGGTTGTTCATCGGCGGGAACCTGATCGGAGGCTGGGCTCATGCTCGCGATCTGATGTACGCTTCGACGCTGTTCAAGGCGTACAACACCGAAGCAAAGATCTTTGAAACGCTGGAATTGTCTCAGGCTTGCGGCATCGATACGATCCAACTGGATCCGGCCTGCTGGGATCCGATCCTCAAATACAATCAGCATCGCAGCGAGCCATTGAAGACGATGGTCTGCGTCCCGCTGATCGCCGACAAGACGCGAATGAACGACGCGATCAAGCATCAAATCGATCTGGGGGCGACCTTGCTGTATTCCCATGGCGGATCGACCGATCGCCACATGATGGACGGCGGCAGCATCGACGTCATCGCCCAAATGGTCGATCTGATCAAGGCTCAGGGAGTACCGGCCGGCGTCGGTGGTCACTCGCTGAACATGCCGATCGAGTGCGAGAAGCATAAGGTGGACCCGGACTATTACGTCAAGACGTTTCATTCGGACCGTTATTGGTCGGCGACCGCCGAAGAGCATCGCGAGGAATACGATTGGATGCGTGGCAACCCGGGCGATCGCAATAAGAACAACGACGCCATGTGGTGCAACGACCCTGACGAGACCGCAGCGTTCATGGAAACGGTGGAAAAACCATGGGTCGCCTTCAAAGTCATGGCGGCGGGGGCGATCGCGCCGCGACATGCCTTTCCACATGCCTTCCGCCACGGCGCCGATTTCATCATCGCCGGGATGTTCGACTTCCAAATCGAAATGAACGTCAGGATCGCCATCGATGCGTTGCGGCGAACGCAGCAGCGTCCACGGCCTTGGCGTGCGTGACCTAGCCGATCGCCCGGCTCCGTTCCTGCTTCCCACGACAGGACTTCCCATGCCCGATTCACCCCTTTGTCTTCGACGCTTGCTCTGGGTCGTTTGCCTGACGGTGTGGTTGTCAGCCTCCGAGCGGATCGCCCGTTTGTTCGCTGCCGACGGGCCATCGCCCGGGCCTCATATCCTGCTGGTGATGACCGACGACCAGGGTTATTGGGATACCGGCGCAACGGGCAACCCGCACATCGATACTCCGCACATGGACCGGTTGGCCGCCGAGGGCGCCCAGTTCCGACGCTACTACGCCGCCCCCGTTTGTGCGCCGACCCGCGCGGGGATGATGACCGGTCGCTACGCTTTGCGCACGGGGCTGTACAACACGCGTTTCGGCGGCGATTCGATGGGAAAGTCGGAAATCACCGTCGCCCAATTGCTGCAGCAAGCGGGCTATCGCACCGGGCTGTTCGGCAAGTGGCACTTGGGCATGTACCCCGGTTATCAACCGCAGGAACGTGGTTTTGACGAGTTTTTCGGGCATTACCAGGGCCATATCGAACGTTACGATTTCCCCGATCAGTTGTACCATAATGGTAGATCGGTCCGGGCGCGTGGCTACGTCACCGATCTGTTCACCGACGCGGCGATGGACTTCATCGAAACGACCGCAACAACTGATGACGATCGGCCCTTCTTCTGTGCGTTGATGTACAACGCGCCTCATTCCCCGTTCTTGCTGGACACTTCGCATGCCAACCAGCCCCAAGGCGATAAGCTGCTGGAAAAGTATCTCGAACGCGGTTTGCCGCTGCGCGAGGCACGGATCTACGGGATGATCGAGCGGATCGACCAGAACTTGGGCCGCCTGCTGGACAAACTGGAACAACTCGGACTGGCCGGCGATACGCTGGTCATTTTCACGAGCGATAACGGAGGCGTCAGCCGGTTCTGGAAAGGCGGAATGAACGGTGCCAAGTCCAGCGTCTATGAAGGCGGAGTCCGGGCGCCGTTTTTCGCCCGCTGGCCCGGCGTGATACCCGCTGGCAGCGTGGTCGAAGCCCAGGTGTCCCACGTCGATCTGTTGCCCACCTTCTGCGAATTGGCCGGCGTCGATCCACCCAACGATCGGATCATCGATGGTCGCAGCTTGGTCCCCCTGTTGCGCGCGGGTCAAGGCGCCAAGCACCAACCGTATGTCTATCACACCTGGGACCGCTTTTTCCCGAACCCGGATCGACGCTGGGGCATCAGCGACCAACGTTGGAAGCTGGTCGCGATGTTCGGCGCCGGTGTCGAGCCGGACCCGGCCCGGTGGCGTCTGTTCGATCTGGAGAACGATCCTGGCGAGTCCCGAAACCTGGCGAAGCAGCATCCCGAAACGGTGGCTCGGCTCAGAAGCGAATTTGTGCGATGGTTCGATGAGGTGACCGACGGGATCGTCTACCAGCCCATCCCGATCCCCGTGGGGCATCCGAACCAGAATCCGGTCAAGTTGGAACCCAGTTGGGCAACCTGCGAGGGCGATCACATCGCCTACACGTTCGATGGCTACGACTGGGACACGATCGACACTTGGAAACAGCCGGGCGAGCAGGCGGTTTGGCGGATCGATGTCTTGCAGCCTGGCCGGTACTCGATTCAGCTCGACTACGGCTGCCGCCCGCAGGCAGCCGGTGGCGTACTGGAAATCGTCTCCGGTTCCTCTTCGCTGCAGCACACGGTGCGGGCCACCGCCACAGCGGAACAATTCGCTCGATTCCCGGCCGGCGTGTTGCGACTAGATTCGGGCCAGCAGCATTTGATCCTTCGCATCGTTCGCGAGACCGGTGCCGAACTGATGCGGCTTAGCGCCGTCTACCTCAAACGACTCGACGACGATTGAACGCTGATCCTGCCCGAGGTCTTCGTACCGGCCCACCAACAACTGAGCGGCACGGCGCTAGCCGCCGGTCAAAACGGCCCAAGCATTCCCGCGAAAAACCGTTCCGCCTCGATCAGGCATCAAGATCGAACGAATCCGCCAAAGATAATCTCGCGGCAGGTTGGCAAAGGGGACTTAGGAACGACGCCTTCCCAAACGAATCGGGCGAAAGGCGTCGGGAGTCGTTTTCGGGTGACCCGCTTCCCATTGGGTCGATCGTCTGCCGAAAACGACTCCCGACCCCGTTGCGTCCCCCATGCAAGGCCAGCTTGATTGACAAGAAACGCTTGGCCGGGTGCTTACTGGCCGGTAGACGCTCTTGGCCCAGCGCAGCGTCGGCGAGGGGTGACGGCACATGATGGTGCAACCGTCTTGACCGACAGGCCGTGGCGTGTTCGGATAGCGGCTTTGTCCTCAGACCAGGAACGATGCCACCAATGTCCGAAGGGGTTCTCCAGAGCGTGGTCGATTACCACCAGCAGACAAAACATCATCTCAACCGTTACGCTCGCTCGTTGGGCTACTTGGATTGGGCGACCCAGCCGGATCCCTTTCGGCGTTTCGACGGGGCGGAGCAGATCCCGTTGGACCATCCTCCGCTGTCTCCGAAACCGACCTACGACAGCCTGTTCACGAACCCGGCCGCTCGTGATGGGGCTCTGGATCGTCAGGCGATCAGCCGCTTGTTCTACGACAGTCTGGCGTTGTCTGCATGGAAACAGGCGCCGGGTTCCGGCCGCTGGTCGCTGCGCATCAATCCGTCCAGCGGCGCTCTGCATCCCACCGAAGGCTATTTGGTGACCGATGCGATCGAAGGGATCGGCGATCGTCCGGCCGTCTATCATTACTCGCCCATGACCCACGCTTTGGAACGGCGAGCGACCCTGGCTTCCGAGCACTGGGATGGCATCCGTTCTCAACTGCCGCCCGGGACGGTGCTGGTCGGACTGACCTCGATCTACTGGCGCGAATCGTGGAAGTACGGCGAGCGAGCTTTTCGCTATTGCCACCACGATGTGGGCCATGCGATCGGCGCCGTGACGCTTGCTGCAGCCACGCTGGGCTGCGAAACGCGGCTGGTCACCGGCATCGACGACGACCAGTTGGCAACGCTAGTGGGCGCCGATCGCCAGCAGGGTATCGAAGCCGAGCATCCCGATTGCCTGCTTGCTGTCTTTCCAGGCTCGTCATCGCCCCGGATCGAGTGGCCAACGATCGACTTGCCACCGGCTGTGCTTCAGCACCTGGCGTCCTGCGATTTCGCCGGTACGCCCAATCGATTGAGTTCGAACCATCAGCCGTGGCCGGCGATCGATCAGGTCGCGACAGCCACCCACGCATCCGCCCGGTCGATGGGTGCCTACCAGCCTTTGCCTTGGAGACCTCCATCGTCGGCGCGACAGACATGGCCCGACCGTTTGTCGCCGGCCCAACAGATCATCCGTCAGCGGCGCAGCGCGGTCGACATGGACGGTCGGACCAGCATGACGCAGGACGCTTTCTACCGGCTGTTAGCGCGAGTCTGTCATCGCGGCGCGTTCCCATTTGCGGTCCTGCCCGCTCCGCCCGGCATCTCGCTGGCGATTTTCGTGCATCGGGTGGACGATTTGTCGCCCGGGTTGTACGTGCTGGTCCGCAACCCGGCGCACGAACCCGCGCTGCGGGAAGCGGTCAAAGCCGAATTTCGCTGGCGGCGACCGCCGGGATGCCCGGACGACCTGCCACTGTGGTGTTTAGTAACGGCCGATTGCCGCCAGGCCGCTCAGACGATCAGTTGCCATCAGTCGATCGCTTCGGAGGGCGTCTTTTCGTTGGGCATGCTCGCCGACTTTGAAGCTTCGCTCCGGCAGCACGGACCTTGGTTCTACCCGCGGCTGTTTTGGGAAACGGGTTTGATCGGCCAGTTGCTGTACCTGGAAGCCGAAGCGGCGGGCATCCGTGGCACGGGCATCGGATGCTTCTTCGACGACGTCATGCACGAAGTGTTGGGTCTGACCGGGTTGGGCTGGCAGAGTCTCTACCATTTCACGATCGGCGGACCGGTCGAGGATCTGCGTCTGCAAACCCTGGCGCCTTACGCAGTGGATTGAATCGTCCGAGACTTTGCAGGTCATCCGCGTCCCGGCTCTGCCATCCGTGCTAGTCGTCAGAGTGCGGCGTTCTCGACTGCGCTGGATTTCGTTGCAGCCCTTTGCCAGTCCTTAGCCTGCCGGAACTTGGCCGCCGGTGGCTTCAAGCTGCGTGCTGCCGCCGCGAGCGCGGTTGGCCGGGTCGTAATACTCGTAGACTTCGGCGTCCGGCACAGTGACGGTGACGGGCATCGTCGCCCGCAATCGGTACCGCAGCTCCAACGATTGCCCGGGCTCCAGACGCCTCAGGTAAAGAATCGCCTGGCGTGGCGTGATCTCGTAACGAGCGATCAACTCCGAAGC
>SKKK01000073.1 GCA_007121535.1 Planctomycetaceae bacterium
CCATGTACCGCAACGACTTGTACACCGGCACCCATTTGTTGTGTCCGAAGAAGACGGGAGCCTCTTCCGCCTGCAACTCGGGCAGCAACGTTTCGATCAGCGAGGGGTCTTTGCGGAACAAGTCCATCAGCCCATCGGTGATGGCGTCCAGCGGAATCGGCCCGCCGGCTTGCGCCAGCACCTGGTACATGATATGCCGCATCCGCAGACGCCGGGCATGATCCTGCATCCAGCCCGCCTGGAAGGCCGCATCCTGGCGGCTGTCGGCGAACACGATCAACTTGCGGTGGCCGTCCGGCGCCGCATTGATCATCGCCTGGGACAAGCTGTGAACGTCCGCCACGGTCACGGCCCGGATCGGCTTGGCGGGCTCGATCCGGCGTCCGCCGATTTGCAGCGTCTGCGAATTGCAAGACGGGCAGCTTGAAATGCTCGGCCCGAAAGTCAACAGCGGCAGCAGCGGCTGCGGATGACCGCAACCGTCGGCCAGGCACCGCTCTGCCGCGTCCCGGTGCAACGCGCCGCAGTGGCGGCACAGCCAGCCGCGCATCCACTTCGCCGACCGGCCCGTGGAACTGTCGCCGGCGTCTTCCAGCAGCCGGTTGCTGAACAACAATCGAGTCCCCGCGTCGGCCGGCGCCGTGGACCAGACGGCATTGTCATTCCCCTGGTCATCGACCACCGCATCCCCGTTCTCGAAGCCTCGGATGCGGTTTCCCGAGCCGTAGGTGAAATCCAGGTCTTGATAATGCCGCTCGAAGAAGTGCTGGCCGCAGTTGCGGCACGTCAGCACGGGCAGGAACGAGTCGTCGTGCCGTGTGCCGCCTTCGCCTTCCTTCGCATCGTGCAGCGACAGGTACAGCTTCGGGAAGACCTGGTCGGGCGTCCCGTTCAGCGCGACGACCATTTCGTCCAGCCCGCGCAGGAAGAAATGCACCTTCGGCCGCAACAGCGACTCGTCGCCGTTGCGCGCCGCGGCGCCCAACACCAGGTAACACAGCAGCTCGGCACTGCAATCGTCCCCCTCCTGCCGGCGTCCCGACGCCAATCGTTGCGACGTCTGCCAGGCGGCCGCGCCCAGCGGTTTGGGATGCCTCAGGATCTGCGTGCTCTGGTAGACGTACTCGTTGCTCAGCAGATGGTGGAACAGGCTCTGCCGCCAGTTGTCGCCCGGCTCGAAGATCTGGCCCGTGACTTCCTCGACCACCGACTTGACCACGTCTTCCTTGACCGGCTCGGTGACGGCATCCAGGATGCGAGCCAACCGGTCCATCCCGTCGCCGTGCGGGAAGATCGGCTTGTAACGCCGTTGCGGCCAATCCCGCTCGACGTACGATTCCCCGACCAGCGTCACCCGCCGCTCGTCGACGCCGAAGAACCGCGAGGCGAACCGCTTGGCAACGGCTTCGTTGTCGCCATCGGGATCCTTCGGGTCCGCCAGCGTCGCCGACGTTCCGATGCAGACCACATCGTCGGAACCCTTGTCCGCCAGCAATCGCAAGCGGCGAATCAAGCAAGCGACTTCCGCACCAACCGCTCCCGTGTAGGTATGCGCTTCGTCAAACACCAGATACTTCAGCGGCGCCCCGGCAAACAGTTCCACGTCGGGCAGCCGAGTCGTCAGGATCTCCAACTGGCGGTAGTTCGTGATCAGAATCCGGGGCTTGCGGATGCGGATCGCCTCCTCGCTGCAACACTCCTCCATCGGCGCCAGCGGGCGCACGGCTCGATCCTCCCGCTGAGCCTCCTTCAGCCGCTGCTGGCGCGCCGCCAGATACGCCTCGCGGCTGCTGCTCTCGAAACGCTCGATCGTCACCTTGGCTTCCGTCTCCGGCGTGGGACCGACCCACTGCCCGAACGTGATGCCCGTCCCGGCCAGCATCTCCCGCAAACGGTCCAGTTGGTCGTTCGCCAGTGCGTTCATCGGATAGACCAGGATCGCCGTAAGACCACTCGAGGGCTGGTGGCAGCGATTTGCCGATTCAAAGAACGCCGGCGTTTCGGCCGATAAAGCCAAAGCCGGACTCTCCCCCACCACGACCGACGATCCACCCACGACCATTCCGTCCCGCTCGCGCAACAGGTCATCGACGATTGTGTGCAGGAACGCCTCGGTCTTGCCCGAACCGGTGCCGGTCGAGATCAGCACGTGACGACCCGCCTGCACCGCTTCGAACACCTGCTGCTGGTGCAAGTACATCGTCGGGAAGCCGATCAATCCCGGCATCACCGGATGCAGCTTGCCGCCTGCGGCCATCTGCTGGATCGAGTCGCCTTTGGCAAACGCCTCGGACAGCGACACATAGGGACCTTTGACCAGCGGGATGTCCAGCGACGACGACCGCTCGAGCAACTCCTTCGCCTGCGACTCCATCCGCGGGTCCGACAGCGGAAACTCCGAGAAAATGTAACGCAGGAACTCGTCACAAACCGAATGAGCGAATTGGACCGGGTTGATGGTCATGGTGGTCAGTCGTCAGTTGGCATTGGTCAGAGGGGAAAATACACGACTTGGTCCTGGCACTCGGCGGCTGTCAACGAGTTTGCGGCGAGCAAGAGTTCGTCGATCGCTTGGCCGATCGGCATGTGATCATTGACGAGAAATACGCCTGGCATGGGCAGACCGGCAGTGATCCTCGCGTAGGCAAATGGAGGAATGGTCGAGCGATCGTGGGTCAGCAGAATCAAGGTGTGGTTCGCGGCCCATTCCAGAACCTCTGGGTCATGTGCCGCTGCCAAACCGACGTCGCGAACGTGAACAAACTCGGCGGTCAGACCACGGCGGATCAATCCGTCCAGGATATGTTCGTTGAAGTTTTGATCGACGAGAAACGCGATCACGAGTCCAGTTCCTTGGCACGTGCCCGGCGCAGCAACTCTTCTTTGCCGATGCGGCTGACTACTCCCGCGTCGTCCAATTGTCGGCGAACTGCGTCAGACTCCTGCTCACGGTCTTGCAGGTAGCGGTCGAAGGGTTCGGGATCGGCCAGGTAGCGGCTGATGACGGCGTACACGTCGGCTAGGACCAGGGTCCGATACGAGCGCACGATCCCTTCCGGGCTTTCCCCACGTTTGAACGCGCCCAGCACCAATTCCAGCAGCACTCGGCTGCTGCCGACGCGGAACACTCCCGGCGGATCTTCCCGCAACGGAACGGTAACCGTTAGCGGTTCGAGATCAACGGTGGTCATCGCGGTGTCTCCTTTCGGATGATTGGATCGGTGACGGACACGAGTGTCGGTGCGACGATTCATTCTACTTGGAAGCGTCCAGGGGCGGGAGTGGCATGTCCAGTTTGTCGCGGCTGAAATGAGAGGAACCTTGCAGATGCCCACCGACGATGCCTTTGATCCCCGCCTGCGGACACAGGTGTACTGACCGAGTACAGCCGATGAATCCGATCCGTCGTGATCCATTGGCATCATTCTTCAGGGCCGCGTGATCGGCGTTAGCACTAATCGCCACCTCTTGTGCATTTACCCCTATATCAGAGGACGACCAGAAATCGATGTCGGGCTAGAAAGACGGGTGGCTAGAGGAGGGGGCAAGAAGGGCAAGAACATTTTTTGGCAAGAATATTGGGCGGGAACGATGTAGGGCTCTTGGTTGCTACCGCGTCCTTCTGGATCTCTGATCTGCCATCTTCTCCATCTGCCCTCGAAAAAATTTTCTTGCCACCAAATATTCCTGCCAACCACCCCCTGTCATGCCAGACTACCAAATCCAGCGTGGTGGGTTGCCAGGCCAGATGTTCCTGCTGGCTCCACGGCAACCTGGCTTCGGCCAAATCGACCGTTGGCTGCTCAACCAATCACGAGCCCAGATCGGTGGATTCCTTGATTCGTTGGTCGCCAACCACGACCCGACGACATCCACGTAAAACCACCTTTTTCAGTATGTGAATATGGTCGCACCGGGGGAATCTAGCGGTTGTCTATGCCTCCGAAACTGCAGCCACTCGCGACGAAGCACTCGGAGAGCGTCTGCAACCGGTCTTCGATCCACTGCAGACGGTGTTCAAATGCCTCGTTGCAAAGCAACGCCCGCAGCGGGAAATGCAGTGGTAGTAACGAGTTACGTGTGGATCCACGAGTTGACTTCGATCCTCTGTCACCGAGAATCCTCCCACTTTGGAAATCCATCGCAAGCATCGTGATATCTGCCCACGCGCTCAGCTCCGCAGATGCGTTCATTTGGCCGGCTCGGCCTGCTACAATGACAGCAGAGATGACGGGACTGGTGTTTCAGCAGAGATGAAGGGACTGGTGGTTTATGAGCGTTGGTGTCTCAGAGAGCCCAATCCATGCGTTTTATCAATTCCTCGGCAGGCGACTGGACGGCGGGGACGCGGATTTGACACCGGAACAGAGCGTGCATGAGTTCCGCCTGTATCAAGAAGAAGTGGCGCGGTTTCTCCGCGAAACCGAGCCGGCGGCGGCGCAAAGCCGGTGCGGGGATACGCGGCCTTTGGATGTCGACGCGGTGATGCGCCGGGTGCAACAGCGTCTCCAACAGCAGGCAGAGGACCGTTGATGGCCCGCGCGGAATGGACCTTGACCGCCGAGGATGAACTAACCGAGATCACGTACTGGATCGCCGTCGAGGACCAGCGCCCCCTCACCGCCCGCAGGATCGTCGAGGAGATCCAGCAGAAAGCCGAAAACTACGCCGACACGCCAGGCATTGGCCAACGACATCCCGACCTGCCCGAAGACCGGTGGTATTTCCATCACAAGCGGTGGATCGTCGTCTATCGACATCAGCAGTACGGTATCGATCTGCTGCGCGTCGTGGATGCCTCGCGGGATTTCCCTCGCCTGTTACCGCGACGTTCCCTTGTCTTCTTCAACGTTTGCCGATGCGAAGAAGAGGACCCGTCTGGTGAACATGGAGGTTCTGGGCCGCTATTTCACTGCCATCGGTTACCTTTCTGAAATGCACCCAGCTATTGTGAGCGTCCTCCCGGCCCAAGCCGACCAGCGGTTGGCTACCCGATCCTCGTCGCCAAATGGCAAACGAGGGTTGAAAAAGGTGCCAAAGGTCGAAAAAGGGTGTCAGGAACCGTGATTTGGCGTCAACCACCGGAAGACGGGTGAAAACGTTGCCCGAACCAGTGCCGGTCGAGACTCGTTCACTATCATCCGCGAGAGATCGGCATCGGTGGTTGACACAGTTCTTTCTGGGACAGGATTTCGTCCAAATCGTCGGCCCGTTCTGTCGATCGGTTGACAATGCGGTCTGTGGAACATAAACTGCCTTTAGACTCATCCACCATGTGTGGAAGGAGATCTTTCGCCGTCCTTCGGGGCGGCGATTGTTGTTTCAGGCGGCTGTTCTCAGGGGAGCTAGTTCGGCTTCGTCGATTCGATCCAGGCCGTAGGCTTCGAGGATGTTGTTGACCGCCTCGACGGTGACCAGCGATGGGATCGCGATTTCGATTCCAATCGGTCGCCCGTCGTCGGAAAGATCGACGAGCAGGCCGGTGCCGTGCTTTTCGACTCGGGCACTCCGGTCTCCTTCTTGGCGTGGAAGATACAGGTACGCTGCCATAGGTTCGCCGGAACGAAAGGTCACTTCCAGGTACATCTCTTTCATCGAACTGGTCCTTGTTGATCGCCCTATCTAGCCCCGCACAAGAGGGAGGCCCTAGCGCAAGCGAGAATTTGTACGGGTTATCGACGCTCGTCACTGCTTCCCAGGCTATGTCGTCCACGACCGCCGGACCACGGGAGGGCATCCCATCGCGCTGGGACTGCGAATACACGTCATTGACCAGCGGGAGGTCCAGTGACGACGATGGTTGAAGCAACACCTTCGCCTGGAACTTTTTGTGTGGGACCGAAAGCGGGGCCTCGAAGAAAATGTAACGCAGGAACTCGTCACAAACCGAATGGGCGAATTGGACCGGGTTGATGGGCATGGTGGTCAGTTGGCAGTTGCCAGTGGTCAGTCGTGCCCGTTGATTATAGCCGTATTCCATTCGGCTTGGAAATGCTGGAGGATTCTTCGGAGACGAGCCGGGGGGAAGTACATCCCGTGTGGATTCGGGATCAGGCCACGGGCGAACCGCCTGAGCCTCCCGTTTGCTTGGTGACGATGGAGCACCGATTCGATGGTAGCAATCCCCGGATTGGATGATTTGCGGACTTTGGCAGACGTTCCAGAACCTTGACTCCAGCCATTTCGCCGCGTAGGCTGGTGCTCATGGGCTCAGGCATGCCGGTTGCTGTGGATGGAAGGAGAACTCGCTGTGAATGCAATGGAAGAGACGATCGACGCGACACTGGACTCCAATGCTCAACTGCGACTGGCCCGCCCGCCGCGGCTTCCATCCGGGCCAGTCCGAGTGACAATCCGTGTCGCTCGTGCGGATGGCCCGCGACGCAGCCTGGGGGACGTGATCAGGGAGATCGCCGCCGACCAGCGTTCGCGCGGATTTTCTGGCAGATCGGTGGCGGACCTGTGCGCCGAAGAAAATGCATGCTTGGCCGAGGATGCCGAGCGGGATGCGGAACTGGACGCTGCTCGCCGCGGAACGCAGCCGGGGAGGCCGTGAATGCTGTACTATTTGGACACCGTGATCGTCATCTACGCCGTCGAAGGTAACCCGGCCGATCAGCAACGAACGTTGAATCACCTGGATATGCTCGAACAGGCCGGTCATCGATTCGCGATCAGCGAAATGACTCGTACGGAATGTTCGGTCCCGGTCTTTGGTCCGGCTGGCGGCCAGCGGTTATCAGACTTCTTCCGATTCTTCCACGGGCCGAATCTGCGAACGCTGGACCTAACAGCCGCTACATTCCTTCGCGCTGGCGCCATCCGGGGCGGCCACACCTACCCGGTAGTTCCGCCGGCTTCTCCGAAGCGGTATGGGTTGGCCGACGCTCTCCATCTGGCCACCGCGATCGAATCGGGCTGCGACGTCTTTCTCACCAACAACAACCAATTGTCCAACTTTCCGGACATCACAGTCGAGGTGCTGCCATGATCGCAGCCGCGGTGAAGTCGCCAGACTTCGGAGGCATGACTGGTTTTCTGCGCAAGGGGACATGCCGACGCATCGCTCGTTCTCGCGCATCCGTTTCGATCCCGTCCTGCCCGTGGACTTTTACACCGGTACCCTGGGCTGGGACTCATCGGGCCGGCGGTGGCCAATGCAAGCGTGGCGGCTGGCCGGCCCAGATGTTCCTGCTGGCTCCACGGCAACTTGGCTTCGGCCCAATCGAATGTTGGCTGCCCAACCAATCACGAGCCCAGATCGGTGGATTCCTCGATTCGTCGCTCACCAACCGCCGCCGGACGACATTCTCGTCCGACCACCCGTTTGCGGCATCCGGCTCCAACCGCACCGCGTCGTGCCAGTGGCTGTCCATGACCGCGAAACCGCCGACCCTCGCGGCGAAGCACACGGAGACCGTCTGCAACCGGTCTTCGATCCACCGCAGTCGGTGTTCAAATCCCTCGCCGCACAGACACGTCCGCAGCGAGAAAGACATTGGTAGCAACGACTTACGTCGACATTTTCGAGTTGACATCGAGCCGCTGTCATCGCGAATTCTCCCACCTCAGAAATCCAACACGACCATCCTGATCCCTTCCCACACGCCAACTTACAAGCGAAAAATGCCTGTCCTTTGCGTTCCTTTGCGTTATATGGACGGATGGACGAACCCGACGATGAGGCCTTGCAATAGCGTTGGCTTCGGCCGCTTCGTAGGTGTTTTCCAGACCCTCCACGGTAGCGTTGCGCACCGGCTGGGCTGCGTTCAGGGCATTTTGGCGGGCCGGGTGATACCAGGTGTCCCAGTGGTCGCGGGTGGCGGTGGCCACATCCTCGGCGTACTGCCGTTCGGCCTGGGCTCCATCGTCGGCGTACGTCCGCGCGGGGCTGGCCAAGGCGGCGAAGTAGTCGTGCCGTGCATTGGCGTCGATGTCCACCCGCGCGTGCGCGCCGTTCGCCACCGTGGTGGTGCGGACGACTTCGGCCGCCGTGCGCGCACCGACCTTGGCCAGGTGCCCGTTGGACTGGGCCATTCTCTCCCGTCAGGACTGGCCAGGCGTGGGAAGATGGGGCAAGCGAATTGCGGGCAAGCGAATGATGCGCGCGGCGCGCGACAACGGAATTCGTCGCGATGCGGTTGGGCGGACGCAGGAGATATGGCCCGTCCGTTGAAAACCATCCTCCCTACATTCCCTTGCCCGCAATTCGCTTGCCCAACACACCGCCGCCGGCCATTCCCTCGTCCGTCCTTCAACGTTCTCCGGCAGCAACCGCGGTACGCATGCCCAGACGCACCGCTCGACGGTCCCCGCAACCAGTGGCAAACAACTCGAAGAGATTGCTTCCAACGAAATCAACGAGGCCTGACGCCTTTGATCGTCCTCGTCCCCTTTTCAGGTCCTAAGGTTGCAGATGCTTCTCATTTGCCTGTTCCTCGAGGAATTCCAGCACTTTATCATGCCACACTGTTTTCGAGGCGTCTTGTAACGTCCTTTCCTTCATCTTTTCAGCCAAAGTCTTGCCGCATTCGGCGGTAGCGCGAAAATCGGCGCCTGCTTGCAGCAAATGGTAGATGACTTCAAACCTTCCGTAATTGCTAATAGCGTATTCCAGCGGCGTCCTATTCTGATCGTCCTTCAGACGGAGATCAGCTCCTGCTGCGATCAGCAGTTCAACAGCCTTGACGTTGCTCCAGAATATCGCATCAAAAATTGGTGGCCTACCGGGTACGAATTGGTTTAACGAGCGAGGTAGATTCGGATCACCTCCGTGCTTCAGCGCAAGGTCAAGCCATTCGCAATCACGCGCATCCTCGGCGGCCGAATGGATGACCGAGTCGCCGTCCCATGTCTCGATGTTGGGACTGGCGCCATGCTGCAGGAGCCGAGCGAAACCTGGCTTGTTCTTGGCCTGATAGACAAAGTACAGAGGCGTCAGTCCAAGACGCCCCTGAGCATTTACGTCAACGCCGGCAGCAACGAGCTGATCGATCTTTCCAATGTCCCCGTTCAATGCTGCCGTCGCGAGTTCAGCGACCTGCGGATCGGACCACGCCCGCCTGACATCGACAGCCCGACTGTCCCCGTCCCTGAGCGCCAACAGGTTGACTTCCACCAGATCTAGTAGTACCGACATGCCTGAATTGACTTCCCGGTTCAAGTCGTCCCACTCACTCTTCTGCACGAAGGAGATGTTTGGATACATGCTTGAAAAGTCTGGAATCCTCACGTTCTCCGCTTGCACGCTCTCGATCACACGGGTCAGCATGTCGCGATGCTGGAAGGCATACCCGTTGATGTAGATTCCCGTCAACTGGTGGAAAGCGCTGTATGCATGCACTAGCTCGAAAGCCTCACTTCCTAGGGAACCGATGTGTTCGGGTTCGAGCAGACGGTGAAAGAGCATCGCCCGGTATTGGGCCGAGTAGAACCAGTACACAGCTTCATCCTTCAAGCCCAAGTCGTACAGCCGGATGGCAGCCACGTACATGGCTTCCGGACGCAGTTCGTTCCAATCGGACTTCATAGCGTCGGTGACTGCCTCGATACTCACGCGATTCGCGTCAGCAAGCCGGGCACTGTGCTTGCCGACTGCGATCTCAAGCACTTCGGAGTTATAGAAGGGACTGACATAGATAGGCATGCGCTGACCATTGTCGCTGGCGGGTCCACACGAGCAGAGCAACACAGAACAGATCGACAGGCACAGGCGATTGGCCCTCACTGCGGTTCGAAACAGCCATCTTGCACCTCGCGATTCTGATGACTTTGGACAGAAGAAAACAAAAATCACCCACATTGCACGACCCCCCAAACGATGGCGTCAATTCCAGGGTTTGTGATGCGACAGCGTAGAGATTATACCCAAAACACGACGCCTACCAAACAACCTGACGTTCCTCGGCCAATTACCTTGGTGAATCATCCGGAATTATGGCTTCGATACACGGCAGCAATTACCTCAACGTGGCCACAAGAGATCAACCCAGTTACGCCACTCCCCTAGTTGGTGGATTGTTCGATTCCATTCCCAACATGCGGCGCCCGGCTTGGGAGGGAGCCGATTTTACGGGGCCAGGGGACCGGATCGGAATGGCAGGTAGGGCACCGTCGGGGAGGTGACGGTGCGGTGGTGAAGAAACGCCTCGGAGAAGAGCCAGGACTCCGCTCCGAGACTTGACCTGTCGGGAGTACCAGCTCCCTTGAGCCCAACTCATGATGATTGCTCGTGTGCGGTTTGGCAAGCAGGCGTCGGCTACGGCTCGCGGCGAAGACGTTGTCTGTTGAAGGGATGCTCGCGATGGTTTTGCCCGCTGCATCCCTTGAGCCGCTATTGCTGCGAAGAGTGCCGTGAGGCGGCTCGGATTTGGTCTC
>SKKK01000074.1 GCA_007121535.1 Planctomycetaceae bacterium
GATGGGGTCGTGTCGGTGACGTTGCCGGAGGACGTTTTGGAACCGGTGATCGAATTGTACACGTGGCAAATGTTCCCTCTGGTGATCGCCCGTGACCAGCACGAACTCTCGTACGCGGTCCAGCAGGACGAGCAGTTCATGCTGCACGTCGCCGGACAAACGGTAGATCCACCTTTGCTGGCGACGTTGCGATTCCATGAATCAACCGACGACCCTTCTCCCGGCTACCGGACGAATCCACAATACGCTTTGGACGTCAATGGTGATGGGATCGTGAGTTCGCTGGATGCGCTGATTTTGATCAACGAATTGAATCGATTGGCAGATGGGAGATCGACGACCGCGAGCAGTGTCGAGTACTTCCTGGATGTCGACGGCGATGGATTGCTGACTCCGGCCGATGTCTTGATGGTGATCAATCACTTGAACGCGTTCGGACCAACCCGCTTGTCCGATTCCGATGCCGGGCTCGCTCCCTCTTCGGCCGGCGAGGCAGAATCGGTCGGCGCGAGCGGTGGGCAACAAGACGGTCTGTACGCGAACAACGACGAGTCGAGCACCGTCTATTGGATGTACGGTGGAGATGGCTGGTGGGATGAAGCGGACAAATGGAGTTCCGGGGCCGTTCCGGGCCCGGATGATACGGTGGTAATCGCCTCCGGGAGCGACAACGTTACGGTGACGGTCCGGCCCTGGTCTGACGCCAGCGTCAAGAGTATGCAGGTCCGCGAACACCTGGTGCTGTCTCACGGGGCAACGCTTGGGGTGTCATCGGACTCGGAGGTTTCCGGCAATCTGCGGATCAGCGGTGGAACGCTCGCCGGTTCGGGATCGATCCAAGTCACGGGCCATCTCGATTGGCTGGGCGGTGGGATGCAAGGTTCGGGCGCGACGATCATCGAGTCCAGCGGCACCGCCCGGCTATCGGGCAGTGATGCAAATCGTTTGGAACTCCGTCGCGCTTGGATCAACCGAGGGACGACGACTTGGGATAGCGGCGATCTGCAGGTGGATTCATCCGGCTGGATCGTCAATCACCACGGAGCCTTATTCGACGTCCGGGCGGCGAATCGCTTGGGCGCGGATTACGACGAGGTCAGTGGTGAGTTCCATAACTCGGGTGAGTTCCGCAAGAGTTCCAGCCCGAACTTCACGGTCGTATCGGTCGCATTCCATAACGACAGCGGCGGCCATCTGCGACTGGATTCGGGAACCATAGAATTCTGGCAGAACCTGCACAATTCGGGAACGGTGACGATCGACCACGCCGCGACGCTCAGAGTCAGCGACCTTTACGAAGGCGAGCTGGGGCAGGCCAGCCGATACCACCAGTCCGATGGTCACACGCGGTTGTCGGGCGGTTCGCTGCTGGTGACCGGAATCTTGGAACTGGAAGGCGGTACGTTATCGGGCTATGGCACGATCCAAGGCGACGTGCACCAGAGCGGCCTGATCCGCCCGGAATCATCGACCGAACCGTTGCGGGTGACAGGCGATTTCGTGCAAACGGCTTCGGCAGTGTTGACGTTCGATCTGACCGGAGCGAACCGAGCGCTGCGAATCGGCGGCGACGTGCATCTGGCGGGTGACTTGCAGTGGGAGGAATCCGAGTTGGCGCCGCTGAGGGCCGAGTTCATTTTGTTAGAGAGCCAAGGTCGCCAGGCCATCGTGGGCTTGATGGATTCGTGGCCGGAGGCAGCCGGTCTGGTGGTGGGCGGCGAACCTCACGTGCTGACGTATATGGGCGGATCGGGCAACGATCTGGCGATTCGTTTCCCGTTAGCAGTGACGATCGACGATGCGTGGGTCGACGAGGGTGATCGAGGAACGACC
The DNA here is from genome assembly GCA_007121535.1 of Planctomycetaceae bacterium. Classification (GTDB taxonomy): domain Bacteria; phylum Planctomycetota; class Planctomycetia; order Pirellulales; family Pirellulaceae; genus SKKK01. The sequence goes on from SKKK01000074.1 coordinate 1,834, forward strand.
GTGATGGCCTTTCCGGTCACGCTGCCTCGCCCGCTTTCGCAGGACGTCCGGATCGGCTATGAGACTCAGGACGGCACGGCCATCGCGCCTTACGATTATCTGCCGGCCGAGGGCTCGATCCGCATCCCGGCGGGCGAAACGCAAGGCTGGATCGAGGTGCTGGTCGTGGGCGACACGGCCCCGGCGGCTGACGAACAGTTCTTCGTCCGGTTGACCGACGTGGGGGCTTACCTGGATGCTGGCGCTCGCCGCACGGCGGTGGGGACGATCCGCAACGACGACAACGATCGGTTTCGGCAGACGGGCCAGTTCGTCTTCACCAGCACCGCCGATTTCCTGGAAGGCCGCATGTCGAACGTCACCCCCTTGGCCGTGCCGGACCAATTGCGGCTGGACCCGGCGGACCCGGGCATCCTTCCGTTCGTGAACGTTCCGGTCTCGAATCGCGGGACGGTGGTCCGGATCGACGTGCGGACGGGCCAGGTCGTGGGCGAATACGTCACCGCCCCCGGTTGGATCGCCGGTCTGAACGAGACCGACCCGGACGAAATGGACTGGTACGATCCGGACCCGTACGAGTTCGCGATGGGCCGCAATCCGTCGCGGACCACCGTGGATCTGATGGGCAACGTGTGGGTCGCCAACCGCGCCGAATCGTCCGAAGTCGACGGGGTTCGCATGGGCTCGGTCACGCGCATCGGCGTCGTGGTGGGGGGCACTCGAGGAAACAAGGTCAGCCCGGACGGCAGCCCGTGGGAGGAAGGGCAGCCGTGGAAGTTTCAGCCCGACCCGGACGGCCAGTATCTGCAGGGGCCTTTTCAGTACTCGACCGCCGTCGATCGGGACGGGGACGGACTGATCCGCACATCC
>SKKK01000179.1 GCA_007121535.1 Planctomycetaceae bacterium
GCACCGATGCTGTCGGCTGCCTTGACGATCTGTTTGCCGACGGTGTCCTTCGCGAAATACTCCCATGCAATCACCATGTCCCAAATACGGTCAGCCAGCTCCTCTGCCAACTGGTACACCCTCAAATTCTCAAAGTTACTCCTCGCCATTCCATCTCTTCCTCACCTGCCCCGCAACTGCCAACTGCCAACTGCCAACTGCCCCCCATTTACGACAGTCCTGAAATCAGGTCGACCAGGGGCATGAACAGGGCGATGACGATGAAGCCGACGGCGCCGCCCAGGAACACGATGATGATCGGCTCCATCAACTGGGTCAGGCTGTCGGTCAACGTCTTGACTTCGTCGTCGTAGGTATCGGCCACCTTGTACAACATCGTGTCCAACTCGCCCGTCTCTTCGCCGACGTCCACCATGTTCACGACCAGATCGTCCACCACGCGGGATTTCATGCGGGCCACGTATAGCAGTCCGCACAGGGCGGCGGCTCCGCCGGCGACATAGGCGCCGGTCAGCAACATCTCGGGCATCATGGGGGTCAGGCCCATGATGAACATCCCGGGCAGCGCGCCGGCAAAACACCAGAAGAACAGGGCGACCGGATGGAAACCCAGCACGGAGTGTTTCTTCATCGGTTGAGCGATCGGTTCACCTTCGCGGATCGCATCGGCCACTTTGCTGTACAACCGCTCGAACACGGCGTTGCCCGACGTATCGCGGGTGATCTGCAGGCCTTCCAGGATCGGCACGCCGCTGGCGACCAGCGTTCCCAGGGTCCGCGTGGTTCGAGCCATCGTATTCTTTTCGACAAGCTGCCCGAAGACGGGTATCTTCAACATGAACATGTCCCATCCCATGCGGCCATGCTTGAATTTCCGGCACAATTTGATGAACAACCACAGACCGACCGGGATCAGGGGGATCAAGAACCAAGCCTGGACCACGTACTCGCTGATGGCCACCAGCAGCAGCGTCATGGCGGGCAGCGTCAGGTCGAAATCGTCAAACATCTCGGCAAAGACGGGAACGATTTGCAACATGATGAAGGTCAAGATGGCGACGGCCACCGTGATGACCACGGCCGGATAGATCATCGCGCCTTTGACTTTGCGTTTGAGCGCTTCGGCGCGTTCCATAAAGTCGGCCAGACGTTGCAGGATCACCTCCAACGCACCACCGGCTTCGCCCGCCTTGATCATGTTGACGTACAGCCGGTTGAACACCTTCGGAGACTTGGCCATACCCTCCGACAACGTCGCCCCGCCCTCGATCTCTTCGACCACGTCCTGCAGGGCGTTCTTCAGCTTGCCCGCCTTCGAGTTGCCTTCCAGAATCTTCAAACTGCGGACGATCGGCAGACCGGCGTCCTGCAGGATAGACAACTGGCGGGTGAACGACGTGATCACCTTGATGCCGCCGCCGCCAAGGGCAAGTCCACGCTTCTTCTTCGCACCCGGACCGGCCGCGGCCGCTTCTTTGGTCTTCTTCGCCGTGATCTTGGTGACGAAGTAGCCCATCTGGCGAATCGTTGTTTGTGCCTCTTCCTCGGACGAGGTGTCGATCACGTCGCGGATCTCTTGACCCTTGGCGTCCATGGCTTCGAATTCGTAAGTAGGCATGGCTAGTTCCTGTTGGTCGGTTGTCGGTTGTCGGTTGTTAGGCTTCGAGGACGGTTTCTCGAATGATTTCTTCGGGGGTACTGGTTCCCTCGTAGGCGTTTTGGATGCCGATGTCGCGCAGGGTGACCATGCCGTGCTTTCGAGCGACCGTGCGCAGCTCGTCTGCCGAGGCGTTGACCATGATCATCTCGCGCAACGTGTCGTTCATCACCATCAGCTCGAACAGCCCCACTCGGCCTTTGTAACCGGTGTTGTTGCAGCCTTCGCAGCCGGTGCCTCGGAAAAAGGAACGTCCGGCGACATCCTCGCGAGTGATCAACAATTCCAGCAGCATGTCGTCCGTGGGCTCGATGGGTTCACGGCACAGCGTACAGATGCGGCGGACCAATCGTTGCGCCAGAATGGCCTCGACCGTCGCGGTGATCAGGAACGTGGGAACGCCCATGTCTTTCAATCGCGTCACGCTGCTGGGCGCGTCGTTGGTGTGCAGCGTGCTGAACACAGTGTGTCCGGTCAACGATGCCTGCACCGCGATTTCGGCCGTTTCCAGATCGCGGATCTCGCCCACCAGGATACGGTCCGGATCGTGGCGCAGGATCGACCGCAAGCACGCGGCAAACGTCACGCCGATATCCGAATCGATGGGGATCTGAAGAATCCCGTCCAGATCGTACTCGACCGGATCCTCCGTGGTGATCAGTTTGTCCTCGATCCTGTTCAATTCGTTCAGCGCCGAGTACAGCGTGGTGGTCTTGCCCGAACCGGTGGGCCCGGTGACCAGCACGATGCCGTTGGGGATGCCGATCACTTTGCGGAAACTGTCCAGAGTCGGCTCGTCCATGCCGACTTTGGTCAGATCCAGGGCGACCACCGAGCGGTCCAGCACCCGCATGACGACGCTCTCGCCAAACATGGTCGGCAACACGCTCACCCGCAAATCCACCGGGTGCCCCCCGACGGACAACTCGATCCGGCCGTCCTGCGGCAAGCGGCGTTCGGCGATATCCAGGTTGGCCATCACCTTGATGCGCGTCGTGATGGCGAACGCCAGATGCCTGGGCGGCGGCACCATTTCGTACAGCACCCCATCGGCCTTGATGCGGATGCGGAATTCGTCCTCGAACGGTTCGAAGTGGACATCGCTGGCATGGTCCTTGATGGCCATCAGCAGGACCATGTTCAGCAGCTTGCGGACCGGAGCGCTGTCGGCCAACGCCTCGACGCTGGTCAGATCGATGGCGCCGGCCTTGCCCGTCGCGGCCGCGACGGCGCCCTTCAGCTCGATGTCGTCCTCCATTTCGCTCAACACGCTGGCGATGCTCTCGCCGGCGGTGGCGTAGTACCGGTCCATCGCCCGCTGGATTTCCCGCTCGGTGGCGATGACCAGCCGGATGTCGTAGCCCAGGAAGTTTCGCAACTCGTCCTGGATCGCCAGGTTTTGCGGATCGCAGGTCGCCAGCGTCAACGAGGTCTCGTCCTTCATCACCGGGATCACCCGGTACATCTGGGCCATGGTGTCGCTGATCGTGCCGATCAGATCGCTCTCCAATTCGATCTCTCCCAAGCTGACCACCTGCATGTTCATCTGCTCGGCCAACCCCTGCGCCAGTTGGTCGTCGGTGATCAACCCCATGTCCTCGGCGACGCTGCCCAGCATCTCTCCGGGACGTTGCTGCTGTTCGTCCAGCAGCATTTCCAGTTGTTCGTCGGTGATAAAACCAAGATCGACCAGGATCTGGCCGAGACGTCGGATGGCCATGAATTGCCCTTTAACTATGGGTGCCGTAACTATGGGTGCCGTGCATCAGGTGTACTCTTTTCACTTACTCTTTCACCTAATCTTTCACTTAATCTCTTCTCCCCCCAACTCAAAAAATCGGAAGATTAGGTGAAAGATTAGGTGTCTTTTGGTTCCTTGGTTGCTGTTTTCTTTACGGCAACAAGTTCCTGTCGTTTGAGTCTAATGCTTGAAGGCATCGGGAACGTCCCGATCCTTGTCTTCTTCTTCCATGCCTCGTTTGGCATTGACGATCCGTTTCGCCAGATCATCCGGATTGTTCGCCTTGGCCAACACGTCCTCGATCGTGCATTTTTCTTCTTTCCACAACTTGAACAGGGCATCGTCCATCAAAATCATGCCGTGCTTGGCCCCCGTCTGGATCGCCGACGTGATCCGGAAGATCTTGTTTTCGCGGATCAGGTTGCCGATGCCCGCCGTGACCACCAGCAGCTCGTAAGCCGCACAGCGTCCGCCACCGATGCGGGGCAGCAGCGTTTGCGCCAGTACGCCGATGATCGCCGATGCCAACTGGGTGCGGATCTGGTCCTGCAAGTTCCCCGGAAAGGCGTCGATAATTCGGTTGATCGTGCCCTGAGCGCTGCTGGTGTGCAGGGTTCCGAATACGACGTGCCCCGTCTCGGCCGCCGTGATGGCGGCTTCGATCGTTTCCAAGTCTCGCATTTCCCCGACCAGGATCACATCCGGATCCTGTCGCAACGCACGTCGAATCGCCTCGCTGAAGCTGGGGACATCCACGTGGACTTCCCGCTGGTTGACCGTGGATTTCTTATGGTAGTGATAAAACTCGATCGGGTCCTCGATCGTAATGATATGATGATCGACGTTCTCGTTGATGTAGTTCACCAGACTGGCCAACGTCGTGCTCTTGCCCGACCCGGTCGGGCCCGTGACCAAGAACAGCCCGCGAGGACGAAGCACCATCTTGGTCACCACTTCCGGCAAACCCAACTTCTCCGGCGGCAGGTAATCGTTGGGGATCTGCCGCAAGACCATCGAGATCTGACCGCGTTGCTTGAAAATCGAAACACGAAAGCGCGCCTGGTCTCCGAACGCAAACCCGAAGTCGGCGCTGCCGGCCTCCTGCAACTCGCGCTGGCAACGCTCGGGCGCGATGCTCTTCATCAGTGCGACCGTATCCTCCTGCTCCAACGTCTTCGTCTCCAGCCGCCGCAGCCGGCCGTGCAAACGAAACACAGGCGGTTGGCCGACCACGATGTGGATATCGCTGGCCCCCTGCTTGACGCAGGCCTGCAACAATTTGTCGATCAGAATAGTCTGTGCCATAAGTAAACTACCTCGTAGTGGGCACTACGCGCCACAGCCTTTCGGGGAAACGACGGTCGTCACGCTGAGGAGATCGATTTGATTCGCCGTAGCGGCCCCGAACGGCCAACACGATTATTCGCCGCAGAACCCGGCAACTCAAACGAAACCCGAGATTCGACCTGCAGTCGATCAGGAAACCGACCGTGCTGCCTTGGGGGGCTCGCCAGTGCTTGTGACAAAATTGATAAAAATATCCTCTTAAGTGAACCTAGCGAGCGAACCGGCTGTCCTCGACCCTTCAGTCTGTCCCGCGCTCGCTCGAATACCCAGAACGGACTGGTTTTCACTTACCCTTATTATTTGGGTGTGAGGATCTCGATCTCCGAGTCCTGTTCGGTACGCTTGCAAACGCGGAAGACCTCGTCCAGCGTCGTCATCCCCTTGATCGCCTTTTCCAGGCCATCGATATACAACGTCTTCATCCCCTGCGTTATCGCGATCTTCCGCACGTCTGCGTTGGATTTGGCATCGAAAATCATCTCGCGGACCTGCGGCGTCACCATCATCAACTCGTGAATTCCCGTACGTCCGCGATACCCGCTGCGCTGGCAATGATTGCAGCCCTTGCCCCTCATAAAGGTCGACTTTGCTGCGAGTTCCGGCGTGATCCCCGCCAGCTCCAACTCCGCGTCCAACGGCTTGTAAGGCTGCTTGCAACGCGTGCAAACCGTCCGCACCAGACGCTGAGCCAACACGGCGATCACGGTACTTGCCACCAGATAGCTGGGTACTCCCATGTCGATCATTCGTGTGATGGCGCTGGGCGCATCGTTCGTGTGCAGTGTACTAAAAACCAAGTGTCCGGTCAAAGAAGCCTGGATACCCATGGACGCCGTCTCCTGATCTCGCATTTCGCCCACCAGGATCACGTTCGGGGCTTGCCGCATCATCGCACGGATGATGCGGGCGAAATCCAGTCCGATGCCGTGACGGACCTCGCACTGGTTGATGCCAGGCAGGTAGTATTCCACGGGATCTTCGGCCGTGATAATCTTCCGGTCCGGTCTGTTCAGGTGGTTCAGTGCTGCATACAGCGTGGTAGTCTTTCCAGAACCTGTTGGACCCGTCACCAGGATGATACCATTGGGTCGGCGGATCAGCGCTTGGAACTTCTTGTAGTTCAGGTCAGACAGGCCCAATTGTCTGACACCGACCTTGATGTTGTCCTTGTCCAGCAGTCGCATGACCGTGGCTTGGCCGTGGCTGGTCGGCAAGATACTGACCCGCAGGTCCATTTCTTTTTCACCGACGGTGATTTTGATCCGCCCGTCTTGGGGGCGTCGGCGTTCGGCGATGTCCAGTCGCGAAAGGATTTTGATGCGCGAGGTGATGGCGCTCAACAGTCGCCGGGGCGGGCTGTCCCGTTCGATCAGGATGCCGTCGATCCGGTAACGGACGCGAATGCGGTCCTCGAACGGTTCGATGTGGATATCCGAGGCTCGCAATTGAACGGCCTCTTGGATCAACAGGTACACCAACTTGACGACGGGCGCGCTGGCTTCGTCGACCGCTTCGCCGCTGCCGGTGATGTCATCGGTGGTGGTTTCGGTGAAATCGATGGCCGTATCGGTGAATTCCTGTAGCATCGAGTCGGCACTTTCACCCTCCATCTGACCATAGTGGCGGTTGATGGCGGCCTGGATGGCTTCTTTGGGAGCCAGCACGGTTTCGATGCGTCGGTTCAGGATAAAGCGGAGCTTGTCGGTCGTCTCCAGATCCAGGGGGTCGCTCAACACGACCGTCAACACATCGTCCTCCAACGACACGGGCAGGACCGAGTTTTCCCGAGCCACCGCTTCGGGGACCATCTCGATAACGCTTTCAGGGATTTTCACATTCGAGAGGTCGACGTAACGCATGCCATGGTGCTTCGCCATGGCTTGAATGACCTGCTCGGCGGTGGCATAGTCCAGATGGACCAGGCATTCCGCCACCGGTCGCTGCTGCTCGGCAGCCAACTGCTGAGCTTCCGCCAATTGTTCCGGGCTGATCATGCCTTTACGGAGCATAATCGCTGTGAAATCACCACCCCGAGCCGCCATAGTATGTACCCTTTGTTCTCAATGCATTCCTGTGCCAACGACGGGCGGAACGAAACTCACCTTCCGAGAAGATCGGTATTCTGGACAAAATCTCCAACCTCTATTCTATCATCATCCAAGAGAACTCTGCCTGTCAATCGGGAAAACGGTCGATTTGGACGATCAATCTTTCCAGGAAAGAATGACTTTTCCCGACTGGCCGGATTCCATGGCGGCGATGCCTTCTTCGAATTGGGTGTAGTGCAACCGGTGGGTGATCACCGGTTGGATGTCCAGCCCGCTTTGGATCATGACCGTCATCTTATACCACGTTTCGTACATCTCGCGTCCGTAGATGCCTTTGATCGTCAGCATGTTGAAGACGACGGTGTTCCAATCGATGGCGGTTTCGGTTTCGGGAATGCCCAGCATGGCGATCTTGCCACCGTGGCACATGTTGTCCAGCATCTCGCGAAAGGCTTGCGGATGCCCCGACATTTCCAGGCCGACGTCGAAGCCTTCGGCCATCCCCAATTGTTTTTGGGCGTCGGCGATCCGTTGGGTGCTTGCGTCGACTGCCAGGGTGGCGCCCATCCGCCGCGCCAGTTCCAAGCGGTAGGGGTTGACATCGGTCACGACCACGTGGCGGCAGCCGGCGTGTTTCACCACGGCGATGGCCATCAATCCGATCGGTCCGGCGCCGGTGATCAGCACGTCTTCGCCCAGCACGGCGAAGGACAGGGCCGTATGGACGGCGTTGCCGAACGGGTCGAAAATCGAGGCCACATCCAGATCGATGTCGGGGGCATGATGCCAGACATTGGTCATCGGCAGCGCCAAATACTGGGCGAACGCACCCGGCCGGTTGACGCCGATCCCCTTGGTTGCCGCGCACAGATGGCGGCGGCCGGCCAGACAATTGCGGCAGCGGCCGCAGACGACGTGCCCTTCCCCGCTGACGATGTCACCGGGGAAGAAGTCCGAGACGTTGGCGCCGACTTCGATGATCTGGCCGACGAATTCGTGACCGACCACCATCGGCACCGGGATCGTTTTTTGCGCCCAGGCGTCCCACTTGTAGATGTGCAGGTCGGTCCCGCAAATGCCCGTCCGATCGACGCGGATCAACACGTCGTTGATGCCCAACGTCGGTTCCGGAACGTCTTCCAACCAAAGTCCGCGTTCGGCGCGACTTTTTACCAATGCTTTCATGATCCGAGGTTTCCTTTCTTCGAGCTTAAGGGGGCTGGGATGGCGGGGACTGGGGCAGCACACGGGTTGCCGGTGGCAGATCGTCGTAGAACCGCCGATCCTGCCGGGCCATGTCCAGCAACCAGGGGGTGGGCTGGAACCGGCTGCCCAGCGATTGGTAGGGCTGCAGCATCGCGACGATCCGAGCGGCTCCCAACGAATCGGCCCAGAACAGCAAACCGCCCCGTTCGGCCGGAAAACCCAGCCCGTAGATCATGCCCAGATCGATATCGCGGACATCGCGTACGATACGTTCCTGCAGCAATCGCGTCGCTTCCAACAGCATCGGCAGGAACAGCCGATGGGTGATTTCGTCCGGCGAAATGGTGCGCGAGCGACGGACATACGGTTCCAACAGGTCGATGACGGTCGCATCCGGTTGCCCACGCGACTGGTCTGGCTCGTACCGATAGAAGCCCGCACCCGACTTGCAGCCCAATCGGCCTTTGCGGAACAACGCGGGCAGGACCGGCAGCGGGGTGATGCGGTCCGGGAAGGCTTCCCATAGGGTGCGTCCCGCGAAAAAAGACGTATCGACGCCGACCAGATCGATCAGCGCCAGCGGCCCCAGTGGCATCCCCATCCGCTCCGCCGCTCGGTCGATGTCGGTGATCGAGGCGCCGGCGATCAGTAGCTCCAACGATTCGTTCAAGTAGGGCGACAACAACCGATTGACCAGGAATCCCGGACTGTCATGCACGACGATCGGCATCTTGCCGATCCGCAACGCATGCTGGACGACCGTGGCGACCGTTTGGTCGCTGGTCAGATCGCCTCGCACGATCTCCACCAGCCGCATGTACCGTACCGGATTGAAATAGTGCATCCCACAGAACCGCTCGGGGTGCTGCAGGCTGTGCGACAAGGAAGAAATCGGGATGGTGGACGTGTTGGAGACCAGCACGGTAGTCGATGGCACGTGGGTTTCCAGTTGCTGGTAGATGCGTCGTTTGACCTCGGCGGTCTCGACGACGCTCTCGACGATCAACTCGCAGTCGGCCAGTTCCGCCAGCGAATCGGCTCGATGCAATCGACGTGGCAGTTCGGCCGCCTGGAATGCCTCAGGCTGCTGGCCCTGAGTGTCGGGCGACAGATCCTCGGGCGGCGCCGGTGCGATCGCGAATCCCGACGAGCGCTCGGAACCTCCAGCCTCGTCTAGCACCGCAGTCATGGCTCGCGATAAGGCTTCGCCCGATGCATCCGCCAGATGGACGGGCACGTGCTTTGTCAGGTGAGCCGCAGCGATCCCGATGCCCATGATTCCGGCGCCAATGATCCCGACCCGCCGGACCGAACGGGCGACCGTCCCCTGTGAGACCACCGAATCATGCACGTTGTGCCGACGCAAGAGGTGAACGTTTACCAAGGCCCGATGGGTCGCCGACCCCCAAAGATCGGCATACGCTTCGACGATCGCTCGGCCACTTTGGCGGACGTCTTCTTCGATGCCGTGTCGCAGCAGACACACCGCTCGCTCGGCGGCAGGTCGGCGACCGTGCCAACGTTGTCGGATCGACTCCTCGACCGCCTCGGACCAAGCGCGTAACGGCCCGGGTTCGACCGACATCGGGCCAGCCAAACGCTGCCGAACCGCCCGCCAGCCACCCGACCGGACCTGCTGCCGGATCCGGTCTACGGCCGCTTGATACAAACGATCCGGCGAAACCAGATCGTCGGCCATGCCAATCGCTCGGGCTTGCGTCGCGTCGATACGTTCGTCCAACGCAATCATGCGGGCGGCGTGTTCCCAGCCGATCAGCCGAGGCAACCGGACGATGCCACCCCAGGCGGGAATCAGGCCCAGATGGACCTCGGGAAAGCCGAATTGCGTGACGCGACTGGTGCTGAATATCCGCCGATCGCACCAGCAAGCCAATTCCGCACCGCCCGCCAGGCAAACGCCGTCGATCGCGGCGACCGTCAGATAATGGGCCGATGCCAGCCGTTGCAGTGTCTGTTGGGCTTGGATCAGGGGACCGGACACGGTTTCGCGAGCTGCATCGATCGATCGAAGCATTTGATCCACGTCCACGCCGACCGAAAACGAGCCCGGTTTGGCGGAAGCGATGATAACGCCCACCACGTGAGGCAGCTTGTCCAGCCGGTCCAAGATCGCCCGCAATTCGTCCAAGCCCCGGGAATCAAGCACATTGCAATGGCTGTCCGGCGAATCCAGCTCCAAACGGGCGATGTCCGGTTCGTGAAAGGAGAACCTCCAGTAGGTCGAGCGGGGTTCGGGCATATCGGGTCGTTTAATCGCATGGTTGGAAGACATTGGACAGCGATCGCGCGATGCGATGGCAAGCCAGATTGTCAGCCGATCGGCATTCCTGTACCAGCCCCCTTCGACGA
>SKKK01000280.1 GCA_007121535.1 Planctomycetaceae bacterium
CAAACGAAACGAACGTGCAGTTCGTCTCGCGGAACCAACTCATCACGGCGATCGCTGGGCTGGATTTGCCCCGGCTGCGACTTCGTGCATGGACCGCGAAAATGTGTTTGCCGTCGCTGCCCTCGTGTGGTAGGATGTGGGTCGATCGGCTGGGCGACGGTCGTCCAGGCTCGAACTTGTGGCCGAGGTATCCAATCCACGAACCATCCATTGCAACCGACCGGCGATCACCCGTTTTTCCATGGAACCTCCATCCGTTGCCGCCGGTTGAATGGGGGCGTTCGGGCTGGTACACTGAGACGATTGAGACGAGGAAGAACCCATGTTCCCTGAAATTCCACTCGACACCCTATCGGTTTCCGAAAAAGTCCGGTTGCTCGAAAGCGTGTGGGATAGTCTTTGCAGCCAATCGGGCGATGTACGGTCGCCGGAGTGGCATCGTGAGGTGCTTGAGGACCGAAAGCGACGCCTCGAAGATGGCCGAGCGACTGTGTCCCCATGGAGCGAAGCAAAGGCGCGGCTCTTGGAAGTGGGACGATGACCGTCGATATTTCGTCCGATGCCGAGGAAGACCTCATCGAGGGCTATTGGTTCTAGGAACGGCAGTCACCGGGTCTTGGTGACTACTTCCGGAGTTGCCTGATTGCCGACATCGACTCACTGGTTTACTACGGTGGGATTCATGCAATCGAATACGGCTACCACCGCGCGCTGTCAAAACGCTTTCCGTTTTGCATTTACTACCGCGTTGATGAAAGCCTCGTCACCGTCGTAGCTGTTCTAGATGCTCGGCGCGATCCACTGTGGATAAGGCTGCGAATTGAACAGGGCAGAAGCCGGAACTAAGGCATGCACCGGAGTCGCCGTTCCGGTCGCAAACCGATGGAAGCGCCCTGGGCCGCGACCCGGTGATCGCGGTCGTTCGTGGAAACAACCCGTGTACCGCTGAGCGGCTCGTGGGCCAAACGGTCATGTTCTCGGAATCGTGGGCTCCGGTCGCATCTGTTGGCTATCGCAAACCGCTGTCGCCAGGCTCGTTCAGTGTCCACGCCGCTTACGGTTGGAACGGTCGATCCTGCCAGCATTCGGAATGTTGCGGGGCGCGGTGCACCTTGGCCTTGAATTTCAGCACGGACTTTTCACGCATGCGGCGCGACCGAGACGACAGCGAGAAGCCGAGAAACTCGTACCCCTTGCCGAAGGTCGTGATCTCGGTCTTTTCCGGGCTCAGTTGCAGTCCGAGTTGCCCCTCCAGCACGCGCTTGACCAAAGCCAACGCCTCCGGCGCCTGCCGGTTGGTCTGGCACACGACTACAAAGTCATCAACGTAGCGGGCAAAGAGGTATCCCGCCTTGTCCAGCGCCCAGTCCAGGTGATTGAGCACCAGATGGACCCGTCGTTCGTTCTCCGTCTTGGATCGGTTTCCCCTTTCACGGAGGCCGCTTGCGGCCCCCGCTAAGCACCCGGCCAGAAGTTTCTTGCCAATTGAGGTAGCCTTGCATGGTGACGCAGCGGGGTCGGGAGTCGTTTTCGGCCAACGATCTACCGCATGGGAAGCGGGTCACCCGAAAACGACTCCCGACCCCTTTCTCCCGATTCCAGCAACAAAATATCTGGCCGGGTGCTTACTACGGCTATGCTGCCATCCTTGAAGAGGAGGCCGTGAAGGCACCGTTCTCCTCACCGCCGCGTTGCCGGGACGATTTCACCTGTGGCTTATACGTTCGGCTTACCGACCGTCGGACGGCGTAGGGCTTCACCGGTCATGTCTCGGACCTTTTTCTCCAGGCGGCAGCAGGTGGCACCCCCGTGATCCTCGTCGGCTACCCGCTTGGGCCGTCGAGGGAGGACATGGGGCATCCCCGGCGAGTGCCGGCTCGCTCAGGTAGGATTTGGCTTCATGTTCCCTCCTTTCATGCCTCACCGTTTGTTCACGGAGCGAAGCTCCGTGTCTGACTTACTCCGAGCCACTGCGGCTCACGCGCCCCTTCAGGGTCCTGGCAACCGCGCTTGCGCCGCCCGAGCCCTCGGACTTTGCCGTGACCTGCCGGAGTCTCCCGCAATCCTAGATTTGGGATGCGGTGTCGGCGGTCAGACCTTCCAGCTTGCTGAAATGACGTCGGGTTCGATCGTGGCAGTCGATAGCCACGCCCCGAGTATCGAGCGGCTGCGAACGGCAATCGTACGCAACGGGCTTTCCCACGGCGTCAGCGCGATCGTTGGGGATATTATCCGGCCATGGGATCGCTGGACGACGATGTGGCCGCGATCCATGACGGTGGATTCGAAATTGTCGGGCTCTTCCCATTACCTGATGAAGCGTGGTGGGACGATTTCTACATGCCCATGGAGGCACGCATTGATCGGTTGCGAAGCAAGTATGCCAGCGACATGGAAGCCTCGGCCATATTGGACCAACTGGCCGAGGAGCCATCGATGCACCGACGGTATTCCGACTTTTGTGCCTACGAGTTCTTCGTAGTACGCCGCCCCTTTCAAGAACGGGCCGACAGATGAGGGAACGACTCGAGGGTGAAACGGCGGCGCGCCACGGTCGTGAACTGGAAGTCGGTTCCAAGAGCATCGTGTTCGGCGGTGACAACCGCCCCGGCAGGAAATCATGCACGCCGGAACAGGCTTCCAACGCCGAATCATTCGGGTTTGTTCCTTTCGAACCGATAACCGACAGTAATCTATTTCGCGATCCCAGCGTGGGCGGGTCTTGTTACCGCCTCCTGACAGCGCAGCAAATCGACATATTGCCGATGGAGGCGTCTCCGGTCTGGACGAGATGGTCGCAGCCCGGTTACCATCCAGTCTTGATGCACACGTGGTTCGCATACGTCTGCAGTTCTTCAATCGATTTGCCGTAGGAGAAACTGACCATGCTACGCCAGACCAATCGTCGGAGCTTTCTCAGGTCGGCTTCGGCCGGTGCCGCCCTGTCCATGACGGCCGTCAGTTATGGACGGGTTGTCGGGTCCAACGACCGCCTTTCCATCGCGGTGATCGGGTGCGGCAGCCAAGGGTTCCGCGCCCATATGCACGGGCTGCATCGCCACGCGGAAGCCATGAACGTCGAGATAACCGCAGTGGTCGATCCATGGCGGCCGCAACGCGAGCGAGCTGCGGAGCAGACCCGCCAGTGGTACGGTCGGGCCGCTCGCCAGTTCGTTTCCTACCGCGATGTGGTGGCGCTGGACGATGTCGACGCGGTCACCATCGCCTCGTGCGATCACCAGCACGAAGTGCATCTGCTGGCGGCGGCCGAGGCGAAAAAGGATGTCTACGTGGAAAAACCGCTGGGGATGGACCTGGAAAAGGTCAAGACCGCTTGCGACGCCGTGCAGTCCAGCGGCGTCGTGTGCCAAGTGGGCACCCAGCGACGGAGCACGCCGACCGGGGCGAGTTGCCGAAAATTGTTCCGCACGGGGCTGTTCGGTCAGATTTCGCGCATCGAACAATGCCGCAACGCGGCTCGACCGTATTGGTACAGCCGTCTGGCTCCGGCCGACGAGAAGGATGTCGACTGGGCAGAGTTCCTGATGCATCGCCCCACGCGTCCCTTCTGCCCCAATCAGTTCACCGGCTGGTACGGCTACCGCGATTTCTCCGACGGTCCTGTGCCGGGTTTGGGCAGCCATTTCATCGACCTGATGCACTACATTACCGGAGCCAAGTATCCCGTTTCCGCCAGTTGCGACGGCGGCACGTTCACCTGGGACGACCACTACGGCTTTACCTGCCCCGACCAGGTCCAAGCCACCTGGGTTTATCCGGAGGGGTTTCTGGTCAGCTACGTCACCAACTTCGGCAGCCCGGCCGGTAACGTTTGGCGGTTTTACGGCAAGCAGGGCGTGCTGGACCTGACCCACTGGTCGCGACCCACGTACACTACCGGGACCGAGAGCCAGGCAGCCGCGCCCGGGACCGGCGAACCGGTCGAGTTGATCGAACCGGACGATCACTATCTTGATTGGCTCAAGTGCATCCGCAGTCGAGGCACCTGCGTTGCTCCCATCGAGGCCGGCTACCAACACGCGGTGGCTGTGTTGATGGCCGTCAAGGCCTTCGACGAAGGCAAACGGCAGATCTACGATGCCGATCAACGGGCCATTGTCCCCGCCTGACGTCTTGATCCGGGCGACGCGGCGGCGTGTACAACCCCGTTGGGGTTTGGTGGCACTCTCGTGCAACACGGCAGTTATTCATTTGCCGATCCTAAGCGGGTTGTTCGTGCCAGCGCGCGGCGCTAGTCTGCGCGCACAAGCGTGGAGCGCAGGTCTTCGTCTCTGCGCGCGTGCGGAAGTCGCCTCCAGCCGGGTGGAACCCGACCCGTACTTGTTTCGCGCCAACCGGGTGGGCGGGAGCACCAGCTACTGCTCTTTCTGCTCCAGGGCGAATCGCATCATGGCTTCGTACAGAGCGAGCTGGATGTCGAGGATCTCTTCGAGGGTGACTTGGCAGTAGCGTTCTTCGACCAGGCCGTGGGGGCACTCGAAGGTGAATGCATCCGCCCCACTGACGTGGTGGATCGCGCTCGTCAGGTTGAACGACGCCGGGTTGGCGCCGCCTTCGGCCGAGACGCGGAACGGGCGCCCGTGCGGCAGGCCGCGCTCGGCCAGCAGCGCGTAGTATTGCTCGCTGAGCGCCAGGACACGTTCCTGGGACTCGGCGGGCACGTAGGCGGGCCGGAGCAGAACGGGGGGTTGTCCGTGGCTGTGCAGCGACGTGGCGAGATCGGGGCCCTCCTCCAAGGCGATCTTGAGAATGGCGGGGGCTTCGCTACTCATCGGCGCGAAGAACTCGTCGTGCATGGGGTTGATTCCGGCGTCGTTGTAGTAGCAGCCGAGCCAGCCTGCCAGCGGCCCCGCCATGGGATGCAGACGCTTTGCGCCGGGCCAGCCCGCGAGCGTGTCGTCGCTCCAAGTGCCCTGACCCCAAAACTGGAGATCGGCCACGGTCATGCCTTTCAGCGTTTGCGGCTCGAAGCGTGCGATGCCGTCCGGGTTGCCGGCGGGCATGATCAGCAGGCGACACCGCTGGCCGAGGGCTTGCAGGCCGCGCTGGTCGCGGCCGCGCAGATCCTTGCCCGTCTCCATGATCTCGATCAGGTTGATCAGGCCCGTCAGCGCCTCGACCTCGTGCCCGTGGACCGGGCCGATAAGGAAGATTACCGGCTTCTTCCGCGCGGTCTTGTCCAGGTAGGCGGCTGGTTCCCGCGCGCCGATGGCCGAGTTGTAATTCGCCAGGCGCTCGACGGGCTCGTGCTCGCCGTAGGTTACCAGGTGCAGGGGCCGTCCGCCGGGCGAGATAGCGACGACTTTGGTGGTGCCCCGATCCAGGGTTTCCAGTCGCCCGCTGAGCCCGGCCAAGGAGCCCATCCAGAACGCGGGGATTTCGCGCTCCGGGATGCGGGCCTTGGCCTCTGCATAGGTCATCTTCGTGATAGGTTCCGCTTGGGCGAACGCGCCGGCCGAAGGCGCGGCAAGAATCGCCAAAGAAAACATCAGTCTACAGGTCATCAGTTCGCCTCCGCAAGGATGCCGACTTGCGGCTGCACGGTGTCCGCAAGCCGCCGATCGATGTTTTTCGCTTCGCATTTGATATGCCCGCCCAACGCGCCTTCCGCGTCGAAGGTGATTTCCCACGTGCCCCCGGCGGTCGCGACGCGCACGCCATGATCTCCGACAAGCGCAACCTCGTCCATCTGCTGCAAGTCCTGCCCGCCCACCTGGATGACATGGAGGAACACGTCCTGTTCGCGCGGTGCGCCGGGGCTGACCTCCACCCGCCACTGGCCCATCATGGCCAGGTTTTCCGGGCGCAGGTTACCGGTGTCGATGTCCCAGTTCCGTCCGGCGGCCCAGAACTCCTTGCCCGGGCCGCCCACGGGTGTCAGCACGGCGTCGGCGGGCAGCAGGGTGCGGCAGAACATGCGTCCTTCCATGTGGTCGGCTCGGATCGTCTTGCCGTCGATGGCCGGTTCATGCGCGGTGTGCACAAGCCATTCCTTGCGGTACTCGGGCTTGGTCGACGTCACCCGGTCGAAGATCACGAAATGGTCGGGTGGCAGGAAGACGAGCTGCCGGGTCGCCAGCTCGCATTTCTGCTCGTCGCCCCGGTGCTGGTAGCATGCCGTTGCGTCGCCCGCCACGTAGACGAAGTCGTCGTTGGTCTCGAAGGCCTCGACCACCGATCCGAGCTGCCGATGCTGGCCGCCGTGGTTGGCCTCGACCGTGCCGCCCCAGTAACGCGCGGGCGGCTCGCCGGGCTGGTGGATCAGCACGCAATTATGCGCGACGGTCTGGGCGAAGTAGTTGGCAAGGTGCTGGCCGTTGACCTCCTCGCGGTAGCGTGTGCCCGAATCGAGCGCGAGGAAGCCACGGCGATAGATGACGAAGTTGAGCGCGTCGTAGTGCCGATGCTGCGCCAGGATGCCGCCGCAGGTGAACAGACAGTAAGTGTCGTCCTTTCCGGTGCCCGAGCGCATGAATATCTGACCCATGTTGTCGAAGTGGCGTGCCAGCGGCAGATCCTTGGGCACGAACGGCTCGGCAGCGCTGTCGAGATCGGTCAGCAGGAAGGGATAGATGAAGTAGGTCGTGGTGTAGCCCCGTCGTGGGACCATCTCCTGCACGTGGCGCGCCAGCGCGGCGGCCTCCGGCGCGGCCTCGCCGTACAGGTGGCGGATGTTCGCCATGTGCGTGTATAGCTGCGAGGTGCGAAGGCGGTTGTCCGTGTGCGGCGTGTCACCGTACCCGAACTCGAAGGGGCCACCTTCAGCCTCGATCCAGTTCCAGATGACGTAGTTGGCCAGCCACGCGCCGTGGGGCCAGTCGGGCGCGATGTTCTGGCCCGTGGCCGAGAGCCAGGTGTAGAAGTAGTTCTGCTCCGCCCAGGGGTACGCGCCGAAGACGTAGCCCAGCGTCGGCGAGGCACCTCCGCCGTCGTCGCCGCAGGCTTTCTTGCGATGTTCCAGCAGCTTCATGTTCTCGTTGCGCCCCCACACCAGCCATTCGTTCACAAGCTCCGTTTCAATCCCCGTGCCGTAGCCCGTACAGCCGATGAACCATAGGCAGTTGCGCACGCCGTAGAAGCCGGTGTTGTAGCCGGACATATTCTCGCGATAGATGGCCGGCCGTGCTTTGAGCACGCGGTCGATGGCTCGCACCAGCCGCTGTAGGTAGTCCTTGCGTTCGGCCTGCGAAAGGTCGTTGTACAGCCAGTCCCAAGCCAGCGTGGCATGCACGCGCGTGGTCGAGTACCAGTTCACCGAGCGCCGCTGTTCGTAGCACAGGTCGTAAAAGCGCAGGCTGGTGTCCAGGCACTTCTTGGCCAAGTCCAGATAGCGGGCGTCCTCGGTCATCAGGTAGACGAACGCTGCCCAGGCCGACTCCAATCCCAGCTCGCGCGGCTTCGGGTGTGCGACGCCGTCCAGGTCCCGCAGAAGCCGATCTACGCGGCCTTTGATGTTCGCGTACCAGGCCTGCTCGTCGCCGAGCGCCCGCTCGCGAACCCGGGGCCAAGTGTCGGCATTGAAGAACAGCCGCGGATGGTCGGCCCGGATTTCGCCGGTCCAGTCCGGCAACGCCTCGCCGTGCGCCGGGGCCATGGAAAATGTCGAGAATGCCGCCGCCAGGATCAGACACGCCGTGCGCATGGGTCGTACCCCCTTATTGTTCGGCCCGCGACTGCCACGGGCCCATGGCGTGCGATTCTACAGCGAAGTCGCCTCGGCGTCAAATCGCGACGTGGAGCAAGACAGCATTCAGAAAATCTCGGTGGATGCAAAACGACGCGGGGCCGGTCAAGCGACGCGGTGGACGGCGAAGCGAGTCAGGCGGTGCAAGTGATCGAATGCGTCGCTCATGGAAAGGCCGTCCAGTTGACGAGCGGCTTGGTCGGCGTAGTGATGCGCCTGTTGTTGGGCATACTCGATGGCGGTGGACTGCTGCAGCAGTTTCCGCAGGGACTGATGAGCGTCTCGATGGTCGCTGGTCGCCATCTGCAGAATCCGTTGGCGTGTGATCGCGTCGACGGTCTGCAACATGCGAATCAGCGGCAACGTGGGCTTTTGTTGCTGGAGATCGGTTCCCAACGATTTCCCGGTGGTTTCTTCACGGCCCACCAGGTCCAGGATGTCATCGGCGATCTGAAAGGCGATTCCCAGATAGCGGCCGTAACGTTCCAAACGTTCGATAGTGGCCGCGTCGGCCGCTGCGTAATGGGCGCCCAGCAGACAACTGCACGCACAAAGCTCGGCCGTCTTGGCCTCGATGATGCTCAGGTATTCGGCCTCGGTCAACCGAAAATCGCCACGGGTTCCTTTTTGGCGCAATTCGCCTTCACACACCCGATTGGTGGCTTGCCCGATGGCGCGACAGGCAAAAACATCGTCCAGACTGCTCGCCAGATAAAACGCCTGACTGAACAGCAGGTCGCCCAGCAGGATGCTCGCCTCGTTGTCCCAACGCGAGTTGACCGTGGCCAGATGCCGCCGCGTGGTCGCTCCGTCCAACACGTCGTCGTGCACCAGGGTCGCGGTATGGATCATCTCCAGCACCGTGGCCAATGTCAGATGGTCGGGTTGGATCGAGCCGCAGGCCCGGGCGCTGAGCAACACCAGGATCGGACGAAGACGTTTGCCACCCAACAAGCAACCGTAGCGGCATAATTCATCCACGTAGGGCTGCTGGCTGCGGAGTTGCTGACGGAGCAAGGATTCCACCTGCTGGAGTGGATCAGCGATCGATGCATAGACTTGGGCCAGAGTCGAGGAGGATGAGCTGACGGGATTCGAGGGGGCGGTAATCGTGGGCATGGCAGGCTCTCTTCAAGACTCTGAGTTGCGGCGGAAATGACCGCTGCGGCCTCCATCTTTTTCATCAAGGCGGACATCTTCGATCGTCATGCCTCGGTCGATGGCTTTGCACATGTCGTACACCGTCAACGCAGCGGCGGTTACGGCTACCAAGGCTTCCATTTCGACGCCGGTTTTGGCAGTGATGGTCACCCGGGCGGAAATGACAACATGCCGTTCATCCGGAAAATCGAATTGCAATTCGACCGATTCGATCGCCAGCGGGTGGCACAGCGGGATCCAGTCCGACGTGCGCTTGGCCGCCATGATCCCGGCCACTCGAGCGACCTCCAACACATCGCCCTTTGCGAACTCGCGCGACCGGATGCGCCGCAATGTTTCCGGCTGCATCGCGACCCGACCGCTGGCTCGCGCAATGCGATGCGAGACTTGCTTTGGCCCCACGTCGACCATGCGGCTGGCGCCCGTGTCGTCAAAGTGCGTGAAGTTCGGCTCGGTGGCCATTGCTGCTGTGTTTCCTTCGTTGGTCCTTACAGGCGGTAACGAACGCATCGGGGTCGGGAGTCGTTTTCGGCCAACGATCTACCACATGGGACGCGGCTCACCCGAAAACGACTCCCGACCTCATCCGCCCGGCGACCCCATCCGCCCGGTTCCACTACGAAGTACACGGCCGGGTGCTTACGCCAAGACTGGACAACTGGTGGGTGAACCGCAGGCGAGCGGATCAGGCAACAAAAAAACGCCCAACAAAGTGGGCGTTTTCTTGGGACAGGGGGACAAAGGAACCCGGGGCCGAGGCCCTGGGGATTCCTTTGGTCGCGGGACGCGACCACCCCATCCGGATCTATATTCTCCATCGTGCGGGTCAGACACGACGGGTTGATCGAAGCGGCGAGGACTGTCTTCGAATGTCGGGTAGAATGAAAGCTGGGTTAGACCAGTTCCTTCTTCGCCCCGATCAGGGTCCGCAGACGTTCGGCCAGCAGCCTTGCGTCAAACGGTTTCTTGAACGTTTCGTTGATACTCGATCGATCAAAACTCATCGGCTGCCCGTCGTCGGGTAACAGCGCGATCAGAATCGTCTCGCCGAAATCCGTATTCTTCCGCAGGTTCTGACAAATCTGCAAGGCTTCCACGCGACCGATCGAAAAATCGACGATGATACAGTCGGGATGGAAGCTTTCCGCTTGAATCCCGGCTTCAAAGCCACTGGCGGCGACCGCGACCTTGAAGGCGCGTTCCGGCGGCAGCTCTCGTCTTAGGTTCTCGATCAGCACCTGATCTTGAGCCACGATCAACACCTTGGCCATCGCCTCGTCTTCGAGGTCGCCCAAGGGCATCCCATGCTCTTTCAGAAACTTGATCAGGTATTCTCTGGGAATACGTCGGTCTTGGGAACCGGGAATCCGGTACCCTTTCAGGCGGCCCGAATCGAACCACTTGCTGACCGTGCGTGGGGCCACTTTACAGATCTTG
>SKKK01000495.1 GCA_007121535.1 Planctomycetaceae bacterium
CACGATTATGTTGCCTACCTGCGATGCCTGGATGACCAATATGCCACGGTGCTGGTCATCGGGCACAATCCGGGGTTGGAGGATCTGCTGGAATCGATGACCGGCTCGTACCAGCACATGCCAACCGCCGCCGTCGCTCATCTGCGCTTGGCGATTGCCCGTTGGCAACAGTTTTCTGCCAACAAGGACGCACGGCAAATCCATCTGTGGCGTCCCCGCGACCTGTGAGCGGCATGGCGCTAGCCACCGGCCCTGAGCGGCATGGCTGTGAGCGGCATGGCGCTAGCCACCGGCTCCCCTGCACTGAAACACCGGCGGCTGGCGCCGTGCCGCTCACGTAACGTTAGAAACTTCGGCCGGGCGCACTAGGCGATGTTGCTGCGTTTGGTGATCGCTTCGAGCATTTCCACCGGTACCAGGGTGTTCAAGCTTCCCGAGCGAAAACCTTCGATATCCAGCGTCACAAACCGAAATCCCAACTGCTTCAGGTGCCGGACCAGCGACTCGCGGAACTCCGGTTCACAAACCCGTTGGATGTCGTCAGCCGGAAGTTCCAACCGAGCTAAATCACCCTGGTGGTATCGGACTCGCACCGTGCCCAAACCATGGTCGCGCAAGTACCGCTCGGCTCGATCGATCATCTCCAAACGCTCTGGCCACACCTCCTCGCCGTACGCCACGCGACTGGCCAAGCAGGGCATCGCGGGTTTGTTCCATGTCGGCAGCTCCCAATGAGCGGCCAATTGGCGTACGTCCTGTTTCGTGAATCCGCACTCCGCCAACGGGCTGCGCACCGCATGTTCCGCGGCAGCTTGCAGCCCCGGCCGATAGTCGCCCAGATCGTCGGCGTTGGCGCCGCTGAAGACGACCGCGACGTTCAACTGCGGAGCGATGCGGTGAATCTGCTCGAATAACTCGTTCTTGCAATGATAACAGCGGTCGGGTGAGTTCTGAACGTACTGCGGGTTGTCGAATTCGCGGGTGTCGATGATCTTGTGCCGAATCCCGATCAGCTCGGCCAACCGCCGAGCCTCGTCCAGCTCGCCCTCCGCCAAACTGGCACTGACACCCGTCACGGCCACCGCTCGATCACCCAGCGCCATTTGAGCCGCCTTGGCCACCACCGTGCTGTCTACACCAGCCGAAAAAGCCACGGCACAACTGGGAAATCCGCGAATGAACTCCAGCAATTGCTCGCATTTTTCGTTGATGTCGTCCATTTTCGGCCCCAAGGGTCGGTTTGTGTTGCTGTTACAAAAAAAGGCAATTCCTCCACCGCAATGCCGTGGCAGCGAGTTTTGCGAGAGCCCGCAGAGTAAAGGGGGTGCCTAGGCACCGAGTTGTGTGATCCGACGGAGGGATTCAGCCGTCTAGCGGCTGTCCACGTCGGCTATACACGCGATCGGCACCGATCATTCGGCCCCCAAGCGGATCTCGTTATCGGCTCACCCAAATATGTCACCGCTCACGAGCATGGCAGAGGAAATTGCCAAGGAGAAGCAAAGTTCTCCCACCACTCATCCTACCAGGTTTTGTTCCAACGTGCAAACACTTGGGTCCTGCGATTCGTAAGCGAAGTGCTAAGTCGGAGCATTCGTTGGGGTGCTTACGTCGGAAAAGGTTACGCCGAGCAGGGTTTCGGGTGGCGGGGTTTTGCGTGGCAGGGCCTTGCCCCAGCCTGGCATTTGGCGCCTAATAATCCTCAAATCTCCGCCGTGTCGATAACAACATCGTTTCCCGCATCATTTACTTTAGGAATGGGTTCGCATGAAAAGGTCGAATCGAACGAGGCACACTCTGGTTTTGGTCGCCGCCTTGGGCATCGTTATCTTGGATTCTGTATCAAATCATCTGAACGCTCAAACAGCCTTGGATCAATATGTCCACGCACCTGACGACAGTTACTCGTGGCGGATCGTCTCGTCACGTGAGTCTCGTGGCATGAAGACCATGGTCGTCGACATGACCTCTCAGAACTGGCGCACTTCGGAAGATGTCGATCGCACCCAGTGGCAGCACTGGATCACCTTGTCGATCCCCAACAAGGTACGATCTCCCATCGGTTTACTGTTCATCGGCGGCGGGCGAAATGGGGGGGAACCGCCCGAGGGGCCGAACGAAATGCTGCAATCGATCGCACGTGCGACGGGTACCATGGTGGCCGAATTACGGATGGTGCCGAATCAACCGTTGACGTTTCACCAAGATGGTCGAGGCCGGTTCGAGGATGATTTGATCGGATACACATGGGATCAGTTTCTGCAGACCGGCGATTCTACGTGGCCCGCTCAATTCCCGATGGTCAAGAGCGCCGTTCGGGCGATGGATACCATGTCGGCGGTGGCCGCGTCCGACGCGGGCGGCGCTCAGGTCGTCGAGCGCTTCGTCGTGACGGGTGGTTCAAAGCGAGGCTGGACAACGTGGTTGACCGGGGCCGTCGACCAACGCGTGGTCGGCATCGTGCCGATCGTGATCGACGTGCTGAACGTCGATCCCTCCATGCGTCATCATTTCGCTGCCTACGGATTCTGGGCGCCCGCGATCGGCGATTATGTCCAGCATCGGATCATGGAGCGGATGGACCATCCGCGACTGAATGAACTGTACGAATTGGTCGATCCCTACCAATATCGAGATCGGCTGACGATGCCCAAGTTCGTCGTGAACGCGACGGGTGACCAATTCTTCCTGACCGATTCATCGCAGTTCTATTGGGACGATTTACTTCCTCCGAAGTATTTGCGTTATGTCCCCAACGCGGATCACGGGCTGGGCGGCAGCGACGCGATCGAGAGCTTGACGGCGTTTTACTCGTTGATCCTCGAAGATCGACAAGGACCACAGTTTTCGTGGTCTCGCCCCGACCCCGGAACATTGCAGGTCCGGACCGAAGACGCCCCTCGCGAGGTCCGGTTGTGGCAAGCGACCAATCCGTTGGCCCGCGATTTTCGCGTCGACACGTTGGGGCGACAGTTCACCAGCACGACCCTCCAACCCCGGGCCGATGGTCAGTACGTTGCGACAGTTTCACCGCCGGAGGAGGGTTGGACGGCGTTCTTCATCGAAATGACGTACGACGTGGGCGGCATCTTTCCGTTGAAGCTGACCACGGGCGTGGCCGTGATCCCCGACGTGCTGCCCTACGCAGATCGGGATCCGGGCCAACCGGCGACGTTGACCGTCGTCTTCACCGCGGTCGATCCGCAGACGGCCGAGCGAATCCTGACCGAAGCCGCCGAGTGGATTAGCGAACAGGGCTTTGCCGATGGCCAGGTCCGATCGGAACAAAACGAAGCCACCGGCTATGTCAACTGGCGGCCCGTGGAGCGCTGGGCTGATGTGGGTCGAGCGTTCACGCAGTGGCTGAGCGCTCAAGGGGTCGGATCGATCCAGTATCAGTTGGAATCCGGTCCCAACATCACGACTCGATGATGTTACCACGCCTTTTGGATCGCCTTCAGCTCGTCGTCACCTATGCAAACCAAGACAGATCGGGCCTCGCGTTGGACCAGCATCGATTGTGAGCGGAACGGCGCTAGCCGCCGGTTTTGGACGCCACCGGTTCTGGACGCCACCGGTTCTGGACGCCACCGGCGGCTAGCGCCGTGCCGCTCACTCATCGAGACCCGAAGATTTCTTTTGGACAACGCACTAGAAGGGCCAGATCCAGGGGGCGAGAGAGACGGCGACGACGCCCATCGACAGATTCAAGGGGATGCCGATCCGCATGTAGTCACTGAAGCGATAACCGCCGGGACCGTAAACCATCAGATTCGTCTGGTAGCCGATCGGCGTCGCAAAACTGGCCGATGCGGCGATCATGATGCAGGCGACGAAGGGCCAATGGCTGACATCCAGACGCTCGGCCGTGTTCATCGCGATCGGGAAGACCAACGCGGCGGCTCCGTTGTTCGTGATGATCTCCGTGAAGAACGTGGTCAGCAGATACACCATCGCCAGCGCCGCCCAAGGTTGTTCACGCACCACGTTCAGCAATACGGCAGCAAATTGGGCAGCCGCACCGGTCTTGTCCAACGCTTCGCCCAACCCCAGCGCAGCGGCGATCACCAAGAGCACGTTCCATTCGATCGAACGCCGAGCCTGGTTCGGCGAACAGCAACCCAGCAGCAGCATCAAACCGGCAGCGACCAGCGCGGCGCTCAGCATGGGCAGCCAGCCCACGGTGACCAACACCACCATGAAGGCGAGGATCGCGAACGCCCATGGAGCTTTGTGAAATTGTCGCGGCGTCGAGTTTTCGACGCCGCTGACCAGATAGAAGTCTCGTGAATCCTTTTGGCGAGGAACGAAACCGGCATGGGATTCGATCAGTAGCGTATCCCCCGGACGCAACTCGATATCACCGATCTTGCCTTGCAGACGTTCCCCGTTGCGGGCCACGGCGATGACGACCGCGTTGTACACGTTGCGGAATCGCCCCTCGCGGATCGACTTGCCTACCAAGGGGCACGTATCCGAGACCACCGCTTCGACAAGACAACGTTGATGGCTGGGAGCGTCCAGCTTGAACAGTTGGTCCGGTACGGGCTCGAAACCTTGTTGATTCCGCAGATCACGCATCGAACTGATGTTGCCGACAAAGATCAATCGGTCTCCGGCGTGCAGCACTTCGCGCGGCGACACGGCTGATAGCACCTGTTCGTCGCGTATCAATTCGGCCAAAAAGGCCCCTGGAAGACGACGGAGACCGGCCTGTTGAATGGTGCGCCCCACCAGCGGACCTTTTGCGCTGACCTGCAATTCCAAGGTGTACTCACGCGGGTTTTGAAAGACCTCGTCCAACGTCCTTCGATCGGGCAACAACCGGCGACTGAACAGCAAAATGTACCCGGCGCCGAACAAGGCGCACGGAAGCCCCAGCTTGGTGATCTCGAACATCCCCCAGCCTTCGGTCTGGTACCGCTGTTGGGCCATGCTGTCGACCACCAGATTCGTACTGGTACCGATCAGGGTGCAAATCCCGCCGAAGATCGAGGCGTAGCTGAGCGGGATCAGCAGACGCGACGGCTGAATCCGGATGCGTCGCCCCCATTCGGTGACCACGGGGATGAACATGGCCACCACCGGCGTGTTGTTCAAGAAAGCGCTTAACACGGTCACAGGCAGCATCAGGCGCGCAAGAGCCGAACGCAACCTTCGAGGTCGCCCCAGCATCTGCTGGGAAATCCATGACAATCCGCCCGTCTCCTGCAGGCCCGCAACGACCACGTACAGCACGCCCACCGTGATCATGCCCTGTGAACTGAAACCCTTCAACGCATCACTGGCGGTCAAGACCCCAGCGACCATCAGGATCGCAAGTGCTCCCAAAAAAACGACGTCCGCCGCCAATCGCGTGAAAACCAACGTCAGAAAGGCACCGGCAATGACCAAAACGGTCAGCCATGCTTGCCAATTCATCTGGTCCAAGGCGAAGCCATCCATCGGGAGACGTCCTCACAGGAAAAAGACCCGCAACTCGATTCGGAAACTCATGCTGGCGTACACTGAGAGGCTCTGAAAGAATTGGGACAATCCCATTTTTTCAAAGGCTCTGAGAATAGCTTATGCCAACATCCAGTATCAAGATAGACCAATCTGCCATCGATGCGACTTTGCGAATCGGCGGGATCTGAGAAAAATCAGGCTTCCGCCGCTTGTCGGCGGCGGGCGTCGATGAACGATTTAACGCACAAGGCGAGCAGAATTCCGCTGAGCAACGCCATCACGACAAGCGAAATCATCGGTAAGATGGCCACTTCCGCTCCACGAGCCAATTGCTCGACCAATCGGGATACGGGGGCCAAAACACCCAATAAGGCAAGAACGGCAACGGCATGCATGGCATGTTTGCGATAAGCGTCTTTAAGCGCCACCAGTCCTAGCAACAAGACCGGAGCCCCGAAAAAGCTGGGGATGAACACCGTCACGCTCGGTGCCTGTCCGCCAGCGACGAACAAGCCAACAAAGAGTCCGATGCCCAAAAGTATCAACAAACCACCAAAAAGTATCGCCGTCTTTGCCATATTTGTTCTCTTCCTGTGATGGGCACGCTGTGTGCCGGAAACGCCCGACTGCCTGATCTTATTGTTGCTGATCCACTGAAGACGACAACCCGCTCTTGCCTTCGTCAGTGGAACGTTCCATGGAACCATTCACCAAGTCTTGCCGCCGCGCAGCACGCGCGATCCCGCGTAACATTCCGGCGAAAACAAGCTCGTGCAGGGGATATAGCGAGTACCAATAGGTCAGGCCTAGCAGCCCGACGGGATCAAACAAGGCCGTTTGCCGGATCGTGCTGCTTTGACGGTCACCCTCAACTTCGAACTCCAGCCAAGCTCGGCCAGGAACCTTCATTTCCGCTTGCAAACGCAACAACCGATGCGGCTCGAACTGCTCGACTCGCCAAAAGTCCAACGCTTCTCCCACCCGTAGATCGACCGGATCGCGGCGACCTCGCCGCAGCCCAACGCCACTCACCAAACGATCCAGACATCCGCGTATGCTCCACAGCCAATTTCCGTAGTACCAGCCGTTGCAACCGCCGATACGTTGGATGGGAGCAAAAGCTTGCGCGGGCGGCACGTCGACCTCGATCGTTCGCGAATCGATCAAGCGCGAACCGAAACGGATGCCCCCCCAAGTTTTCGGCTTGCCCGATGACGACAACGCGTCGGACCAACGTGTTTGAGCGAACTCGCGGTCCTCATTGACCAGCGCCCGCTCGATCGCCTCGCGCAAGCCTCGCGGACGGATCGCGAAAGCTTCCAGTGCGGTCGTGTCTTCGACAAGTGTCGGGTTTCGCAGGCTGCTGACCAATTTCCGCCCGATCCGCGCATGCACGGGGGTCACCAACCCCAGCCATAAACTGGACAGGTAGGGCGTCAACACGGGCACTGGAATCATCCATCGTCGCAAGCCTCGCTGACGTGCGTATTCATGCATGATGTCGCCGTAAGAAACCCGGTCCGGTCCCCCGATCTCGTAGATTTTCGACTCGCCGTCAGGCAGTTCCAACGCGGCTACCAGATACTCCAACAGATCCTCGATGGCGATCGGCTGAGCCATCACCCGTACCCATCGGGGACAAATCATTACAGGCAGACGCTGAACTAATGCTCGGATCAGTTCGAAACTCAAGCTGCCCGATCCGATGACGATCGAAGCGCGGAATTCGATCACTTGGACCTGCGATCCGCGTAAGCATTCCCCCGTCTCGTGCCGGCTTCTCAAGTGTTTGGACAGTTCTGCGGTCGAGTCGCCCAAACCGCCCAAAAAAATGATCCGGCGGACTCCCGCCCGCCGGGCCGCTTCGGCGAAATTGGTCGCAGCTTCACGATCCAAACGCTCGAAATCTCGGGCGTGGCCCATCGAATGCACCAGGTAATACGCCGTGTCGATACCTTGCAGAGCCGCGTCCAGCGAATCGCGGTCCATCACATCGCCCGCCAGCACCCGGGTACCAGCCGCTACACGCGGCAGCAGGTTCTCCGGACGGCGAGCCAAGCACCGCACGTCGTATCCGGCAGCTTCCAGCAGGGAAAGCAACCGTCCACCCACGTAACCGCTGGCTCCCGTAATCAAAATGGGTCGACGTTCGCAGTTCATCGCATGACCTGACTTGCAACGGATTCTCGACAATCGTCACTTCTCATGGTATGTTACCCGATTGGTAAGCCAATCAAATCCATTGTCACGTACGTCTGGTCGTTTACCGCAGATAGATATCATCGATGGTTTAGTGCGCGGCGGTCCAACTTCCCTCGAAAAGTGCCATCTAGCCATGAAAACAATCCGATATATCCTGTCTCTGACTTTGCTATTCGTCCTGCAAGCACCCGCAGCGGCCCAAATGCAATATCCATTATCTGCGGCGGCGACCGAATCGGGCGAGATTTTTGTCGCGGATCGGTATCTGCCGGGAATCTGGAAGATCAAGGACGGAAAGATATCCCTGCTGTTCCAAGGCTCGAAGAAATTTCGTACCCCGCTCAATGCCGTCCGATGCGTCGTCCTCGACCGCGACGGCGCCTTAATCGCTGGCGACACGGCGACTCGTGAAGTCTATCGGTTCGACGATTCCAACAACCCGATACCGCTGACCGATGGCGGAATCGGGATGCCGATGAGCGTCGCCGTGAACAGCAAGGGCGAGTTGCTGGTCGCCGATCTGGAACTGCATCGGATCTGGCGAGTACCCGCCGATGGGGGGCGGCCGGAACCTTTGGCCGACGTTCAAGCGCCGCGCGGTGTTGTCTGTGACGCCGACGATCATCTGTGGGTCGTGGCTCAAGGCGGAAAGGATCAGGTCGTCCGCATTAGTCCGGGGGGTGACGTTCAGGTTGTGGTGGCGGGACGGCCTTTCCAGTTTCCTCACAATATCGTCCTGGCCGCTGACGACACCGCCTTTGTTACCGACGGGTTTGCCAAAGCGGTTTGGAAAATTCCGAGAGGTGGGAAACCCGAAAAATGGGTGTCAGGCGACCCGTTGATCAATCCCGTGGGACTGGCATGGCGACAGGAAAACCTGATCGTAGTCGACCCGCATGCCAAAGCTGTGTTCGAAATCACCCTGGAGGGTCGCCTGCAAAAGCTGGAATTGACGGCCGATTGAAAGGCGTTTGATGAAGAATGAATGCATCCTGTAGGGGGAAGTATATACTTCTGAAATGCCTGTTTTATTGTCGGTTGCGAACAGGGCGCTCACAGCCTATACTTCAAGCTTCTCGACGAAAGAATATCAACGTATAACAGGTACCCGTACAAGAGTGACCAAAGTCGTATTCGATAGGGATTTGGCGTTATGACCATCGACAAGAGTTTGAGAATTCGGGCCGGAGCGATCCGCAATCGCAACGTATTGACCCGTCCGGAACGATTGGCCAAGCTGCAGGAGGCCGATCGCTGGAAGGAGGGCGATCCTGTGTTGGGGATGCCCAAGGTGCGAGTCCAAAAGATTTCTTTGAAGAAGAAGAAAAAGGTCAAGGGTAAGGACGACGAAAAATAGCCGACCCACCTGATTTGGAAAAGGGGTTCGCAAGATGCGCGTGCGACTCGATTACGGCAAGAGCGGCTTGGATGTCGATCTGCCGGATCGAAATGTCGTTCGGACGTTGGACTATCGTCCTGCCCAGCCGCTTGCCGATCCGCAATCCGCGTTGAGCCAGGTCCTGGACCGACCCACGGGCGCGCCATCGTTGGCGGATGTGGCCGATGGTCGCCAAGATGCCTGTATCCTGATCTGTGATATCACGCGTCCCGTTCCGAATCAGATGATCCTGACGCCCGTGCTCGAGACGTTGGAGCGAGCCGGAATCGCTCGGGATAAGATCCTGATCCTCGTGGCAACGGGCCTGCATCGTCCTAATCTGGGGGATGAGTTGGTCGAGATGGTCGGTCGGCCGATTGTGGACCGTTATCGAATCGAGAATCACTATGGCGAGCGGCAGGACGAGCATACTTGGTTGGGCGAGAGCCCTCGAGGGGTACCGATCTGGATCGACAGCCGTTACGCGCGGGCCGATCTGAAGATTGCTACCGGCTTGATCGAGCCTCATTTGATGGCCGGATTTTCTGGCGGTCGCAAGTTGATCTGCCCGGGCATCGCCGGGATCGATACGATCCGGGCCTGGCATAGCCCCGCGTTTCTGGAACATCCGCGCGCGGACAGCGGGATTTTGGACGGCAATCCGGTCCACGAGGAAAATACATGGATCGGGCGGCGAGCGGGATGTGACTTCATCGTCAATGTTGTGATCGACTCGCAACGCCGACCTCTCAAATTTGTCGCCGGTGACATGGAGCAGGCATTCTTGGAGGGCTGCCAGTTTGTCCGGCCGCTGGTCACCGCACAGGTGCCGGAACCGGTCGATATCGTCGTGACGACTTCCGCCGGTTATCCTCTGGACACGACGTTCTACCAATCGATCAAAGGCATGACGGCAGCCTTGCCGATCGTCAAGCAGGGCGGCACCGTGATCCTGGCAGCGAGTATGAGCGAAGGGATCGGTAGCCAGCCGTTTCAGACGCTGTTTCAGCAGCATGAGAGTCCCGCCGCGTTTATCGAGCGCATTTTGGGTGATCCCCAATACTTCGTGATGGATCAGTGGCAGTTGGAGAAGATGGCGGCCGTTTCCCGTCGCGCAAAGATCAAGGTGGTCAGCGACGGCCTGCCCAGCGAAACGCTGAACCGTTTGTTCGTCCAAGCATGCCCCTCCGTCGAAGCCGCCGTCGCGGAATGTTTCCAAGATTACGGCCCCGATGCAACCATCGCCGTCATTCCCAAAGGTCCTTACGTCGTGGCAGAAGTTGGCTGAGGACAGTGGACGTTAGCCGCAAGCCTGCAAATGACTTTTGAAAGGTGCCACCCACATATCTTTGTCAGGACTTTTGAAAGGTGCCACCCACATATCTTTGTCAGTGAGGGAGCAAGACACTCATTATGGCTAAATGTCGTGCTGTAGATGGGCGGTTCTTCTCGGTCTCTCATTGTGGGTATTCTAAACGCCATTTTAGGTGGGTTGCGATTTTCTGATAGTCCCATCGTTGCAGATGGGTGGCACCTATTGCGTTTAGATAGATGGGTGGCACCTATTGCGTTTTATAGATGGGTGGCACCTATTGCGTTTTACGGTGACACGTTCGCAGTCGCGGACGCACATCGGATTAACGGCCGCAGGTGGCGGGAACCAGTCGAGACCCGAACCATCTAATCGGGTGGCAGCCGACTTGCTTGCAGACGCGTATCAGTTGTGCTAGGCTGCAAAGATGTATCGAAGCGACCCTGCCGTATGGGCGCTTCACGCTGTTTCTCCACCAACTTTTGATGGGAGATCGATAAATGGTCAAATTATTCATGGGTTGCCTGCTTGTGGCGCTGTCCAGCGTCGCGTGGGGGCAGGTGAAGCCGGGGGATGACGCCCCCGCCTTCAAGGTACAGGACGTGTCACTGGAAGACTACAAGGGTGAACAGGCCGTGTTGCTGATGTTCTCCTCCATCGGCTGCGGGTACGCAGTCGCTGAATTGCCGGTAGCGCAGGAAGTGCAAGAGGCGGATCTGGGCATTGCCGTGCTGGTGATCAATCTCGAGCGAGGCCGAGACAACGCGGCGTTAGCGGAGTGGAAGGAAGAACGGAAGATGACTTTCACGGCCGTTGCGGACCAGCAACTGGCGAGTGGCAAGGCGTACGGCGCGCGGCATACGCCGACGTTCGTCCTGATCGACAAACAGGGGAAGGTCCTGGGCGTCTACGAAGGCAGCGGTGCCGGGATTCGCGAGGCGGTCGTCGCGGACGCCAAGCAACTGGCCAAAGAAGGCAAAGTGGCGCGCGACGAGATCGTCCTCGGCCCCGGCAAGGGGTGACCGATCCGCTACTAACGCTCCGTGCGAGCGTAACGCTGCCCTCGACGAGGGTACCGAGTTGCGGTCGACCTGATTGTTTACGGCCGCCAAGGGTCATTTGATTCCTGGCTCCTGCTCCGGTCGCTTGGCCGGGCAGGAGCCGTACAGGTGTTACTGGTGGGCTTGCGCCACACCGTTCGCCTGCTTCACCAAACATATTGAACACCCCGCTCCCGACCCCTTCCGTCCCGTTTCACCAAGAAATATCTGGCCGGTTGCTTACTCCAACAGCCGCTGGTACAGCGCCACGTGGCGGTCGATCATCTTCTGTACGGAAAATTCCTCGCGGACTCGGTTCACGGCAGCTCGGCCGCAACTAGCCGCGACGTCGGCATGGTCCAGCAGGTAATGTGTCCAACGGGCAAAACCGGCTCGATCACCCACCCGCACCAAGAAGCCGGTCTGCTCGTGCACGACCAGATCACGGTTTCCCGGGATATCGGTCGCGACGACCGGAACGCCGGCCGCCATCGCCTCTAAAATCGCATTGGATTGTCCTTCGTACTCGCTGCCCAACCACAGGCAATCGAAGTGAGGCATCATTCGCGATACGTCGTCGCGTTCACCCAAGAAGTGTACCCGATCGGCGATTTCGATCTGGTCGCGGTACCGCTGCAACCGCCAGCGTTGCGGGCCGTCACCAACAATCAGCAGATGGGTGTCGTCGCGAGCCACTTTCAGCAGATCGGCGGCCCAGATCAGATCCTTGACTCGCTTCTGCGGCCAGAGACGATTGACCGCTGCGATCAATCGCGTCTCGGCTGGCAACTGCAGCTCGGCCAACAGATCTTCGCGCGAAACGGGTGACGGTGTTGCCGGCTGGACCGCATTGGGAATCACCAGGAAACGCTCGGCAGGCAGGCCATGCTGAGCATAGAAATCCACGACGCCTTGGCTGTTGGTCACCAGTTGTCGGGTGCGGCGAGCCAAAAAGCGGTCGATCCACAGTTCATGCCATCGTTTCCATGGATCGACGCAGCGTTCGCCGGCCACGATGTGCTTGATGCCGGCCTGACGAGCGGCTTGACGCCCATACGCATTGGCCGCAAACAACCAGGTATGGACCAGATCGGGCTGCAATCGCCGAATGTGCCGTAGCAAACGCCAGTAAGCCACCGGATCGATCTTCCACGACTTGCCGATTACCGTTACCGGCACACCGGCCTGTTCCAAGGGAACTCGTAACGGCCCATCCCGGGTCAACGCGTACACGTGGATCTCGAACCGGTCTCGCGGCAAACCGCAAGCCAACAGCGTCAGTTGCTTCTCGGCGCCGCAACGGTCCAACGTCGGGATGATTAATAAAATGCGTCTGGTCAACGCAGATCTCCTCTCAGGCTCATCGCTTCAGCGTATCTCTTGCATCGCCACCGGTTCCCATGGGAAGATGATTCGCGATCCCCAGACGCAGCAACAGCCACAAAGCCGTCAGGGCCTCGCGGGTGTTGATTTTCGTCTGACCCTGCTGGCGATCGACGAAAGTGATGGGCATCTCCTCGATGCGCGCTCCCGCTCGCTTCAGCATCCAAAGCAGCTCTTCCAAATACGAGTAACCGCGCGACCGCATCTGCGAAAAATCGATCTGTCGCAGCCGCTCGATCCGATAGCAACGGAACGAGCCGCTGCAATCACGGACGCTCAACCCCAGCATCCACCGGGCATACGTGTTGATCAAGCGGCTCATCACGCGCCGGTACCAGGGCCAGCCTCGGATGACCCCTCCGGGAACGTAGCGTGAACCAACCATCACGTCGACAGGACCTCCCTGCCCGTCGCCCGCCATGGCCGCCAGCAAGGCGGGAACGGACTCCGGCGGGTGGCTGAAGTCCGCATCCATCACCACGGCGAACTCGAAATCCCGATCGATCGCGCGTTGCAACCCGCACACGGTCGCCGTTCCCAATCCCAGCTTGCCGGAACGATGGATGACTTGAAATCGGGCGTCCCGGGCGGCCCGGTCATCGCACCATCGACCGGTGCCGTCGGGCGAATTGTCGTCCACTACCAACAGCTCGACGTGCGGCGCATGACGAAAAATCTGGTCCGTCAGGCCAGGCAGGTTTTCGATCTCGTTGTACGTGGCGATGATCACCAGCGTGCTGGGCTCGTTATTCATTGTCACTTGCCGCACGGATTTGCAGGTGATAGCCCGGCGTTCTACAGCATCGGGCCGACTGTCCACGGGATGAATTCATCGTCGCCAATGGCCTGTTGCTCGCTCTTGGTTCGTTTGCCGCTGGCCACGGCCAGGATTTCGGCGAAGATCTCCTTCCCCACTTCCGTCAGCGGATACCCCTGCAGGATCCGGCCGGCATCGATATCCATATCGTCTGCCATTCGCTCGAACATGGGGGTGTTGGTCGCCACCTTGATCGAAGGCGACGGTTTGCACCCGAAGCAGCTACCGCGCCCTGTGGTGAACACGACCAGATTCGCCCCTCCGGCGACCATGCCCGTAACGCTGGCCGGATCATAGCCCGGCGTGTCCATAAAGACCAGCCCCCGCGCCGTGACCGGCTGGGCATATTGATATACATCCACCAGCGCCGTCGATCCGCCCTTGGCCACCGCTCCCAGAGACTTCTCGGCGATCGTGGTCAGCCCACCCTGCTTGTTGCCGACCGATGGGTTGTTGTCCAACTCGGCGCCAAACAGGCCGGTGTACCACTTCCACCAATGAATCCGTTCCATCAACTTCTCGGCCACCGGAACGGATACCGCGCGTCGAGTCAGCAGGTGCTGAGCACCATAGATCTCCGGTGTCTCCGACAGCACGGCCGTCCCGCCGCATGCGACCAACATGTCGGCCGCGATGCCCAACGCCGGATTGGCAGTGATTCCCGAGTTGCCGTCGGAGCCACCGCATTCCAAACCCACGATTAATTCGTTGGCCGGCACTGTCTGCCGCCGTACGTCATTGACCTTCGGGAGTAACTGGCTCACACGATCGACGGCCGCTTCCACCGTTTTGGTCGTACCCCCCAAGTCTTGCATCGAGAAAACCGATGGTCCGGCGTCCCCTTTTTCCAACCCATCGATCTGCACCAACTGCTGGCCGCGCAACAAATGATCGGATGTCGCCTGTTCGCAACCCAGTCCGATCAGCAGATAGGCCCCGATGTTCGGATGACGCGCAATTCCGCCCAGCACGCGATCCAGCATCTGGTGAGCTTGCATCCCCAACGGCATACCACAACCCGATGTGTGCGTAAAGGCGATCACTCCGTCCACGTTTGGATAGCGAGCCAAGCCCGATGCATCGAAGCGCCGCGCCACGTATTTACTGACCGATGCCGAACAATTGACCATCGAGATCACAGCCACATAGTTCCGAGTGCCCACACGTCGGCCGCTACGTCGATAGCCCTGAAAGGTATGGCCTGCCAGCGGTACCGGCGGAGCGGGCGTCTCGCTGGCCGGCGCACAGTCGAGTTCCAAATCGCCCTGAGTCAGATTGTGGCTGTGTACCCAACTTCCTTCAGACACAGGTTCGGTTGCTACCCCAATCGTCTGACCGTACTTCCGCACCCGATCCCCCAGGCCAATTGGAATCAAGGCCATTTTGTGCCCCAAAGGCACCGGTTCGCGGACGAGCACTTGCCGATCGCCAATCCGCACTCCCGTACCGCTAGGAAGATCACGCAACGCCACTGCGATATTGTCACTCGAATGCAACCGGATCACGTCACGGTCACTCGATACTGCCATGAATACGCCCCTCCTAATTCCCGGCGCGGAAAGCACCCGGACAGACACTGTTTGGCTCGAACAACGCATGGGCTCGGGAGTCGTTTTCGGCCAAGCTGCTGTCCACATGGCCAATCGTTGTCCGAAAGCGACTCCCGCCCCCTGAGGACCTCATTCAACGCCACGCTGTTCGAAATAATTGTGGCCGAGTGCCCATCAGACGGTCGGGTACCAGAGTTCGATTTTAGGAAGCCATCCCGGTACCTGCCAAGCCGTCTGTGCTTGGGTTTTGCACGTCGGCTGCTAGCATCCGGAGTATCGCGTGCACCGCCAAAATCACTAAGGTGGGTGCTTAGCCTATGTCAGCATATAGGGTGGACCCTTCGGAAGGTACGCTGAACACTGGGAAATACGGTGTGCCCGGAGAGCGTCAACACCAACTTTATGGGGGGGGCGGTCTATCGTGCAGTATGGCGGCGGCAACGGAAAGCAGCATAGGTTACGCACCCTGTGCCGCCTCCGATCGGTATTCCGCAGGGAACAGCTCCAATCGTTCAGAGTGCTTGAGAATCTCGTAAAGGGAAGTGCGAGTCGCCGAGTTTTTCGCCAGCGCTTCGACCTCGTCTGGCGTTGGACTCTTACCATTGGCGAGCTTCTCGCCGATTGGATCAAGAAGCGAAAGTATCTTTTCGTCGCGTTGTCGCGCATCGCGTGCCACGGACGTGTAACGCCACCAGATGAATCCGACGATGACGGCGGCGATGCTACCAAGAATGTACCAAAACACGATTTGTTGACCGAATTCCAGGGCGGTCATCGAACGCGGGTTCAATCGGCAGGCCGGGTCGCGGTTTTGCGCAATACCAGACTGCGATCGACCGCTTGGAAACCCAGTTTTTCGAACAGCGATCGTGCCGCTCGATTGTCTTCCGGGATCTGGATCACCGCCAACTCCACCGGGCGCGTCGATTGAGTATGCAACCAGCGAAGCGTCTCGCCCACCAGGAACGTCCCCAATCCCTGGCCCCGATGCTCGTGATCGATCTCCAGCAGCATCAGCCCGGCGGCTCGCACGCCTCGAGCCATCGACATACGATCCATCTCCCAGGACGTAATTTGGCCGCAAGGCTGCTCGCCGCGCCGCGAGATGATCCGATGCACTCGGCGTTCGATCTGTTCGGTCGTACACGCGTCCCACCAGTTGGATGCCGGCGGATCGACGTCGACCTGGATCATATACTGGCGGCGCACCTGCATCTGCAAACGATCCACGATCGGGCGAAATCCGCTCAACTTCCGTTCCAGAATCACCCGAGTCTGCACCGTCTGGTAACCGGAAGCTTGAAACAGCCGGACCGTCTCGGTGTCGGATTCGAAGATACCGGGAGAATCGGTATCGCCGTACAGGCCCTGGTAGAACGGGTTCACCGGCCGCACGCAACCGGCCATCCACGTCTGCGCCCCGCGACGCGCCAGATACCGTTCGCAATGCATCAGCAGTTGCTGGGCCACTTGTTGACGGTCCGCATGCCGCCCGACCATCAACAGACAGGTCGTACCGGTGCGGGTATCTACGCCAGCGCCGTCGGGCGTCGGCCCGAACGCGGCGTGCGCAAAACCAACCATGCGGGAACCGTCCATGGCTACGATCAGCCCCTCGCGATCGAAGTACGGTTTGCTCAGCACCTTCTGCTCGAACAACGTCGTCGTCATCGGTTGGGCCAGCGCTCGCTGCGGCGGCTGGCTGCACCACAAATCCGCTAACTGAGGGGGGTCCGTATTTCGGAACGGACGGTACTGGATCACTGCGGGAGCTGAACCCAAACTTCTTCTCCTTCTACGCGGACCGGCCAACTCGGTTGCACCAGCGACGCGATCGAGCCATGTTGGCCATCACGTACATCGAACTGCCAGCCGTGCCACGGACAGGTTACCCGACATTCGTGCAAGGCTCCTCGCCCCAACGGACCTCCCTGGTGCGGGCAGATTCCATCCAAAGCGTAAAAGCCTTCCACCGTGTGAAAGATCGCCACAACCCGCTCGCCGAGTACGAACTCGCGGCATTCCCCCTGCGGGCAATCGGCCGTCGTACAAACTCGAACCCAATCCGCCATCTTCGACACCTGTTGCAGGCTACGGCAAACGTCAGCCCCGCGTAAAGGAGAAACGAATGCCGAACGTCAAGATTCCAGCAGCGAATCCAGCACGGCGGCGATCTGCTCTTTGGACGTCAGCCCCACCAGTCGATCGACCGGTCGACCATTCTTGAAGAAGACCATGGTCGGGAGTCGCTCGACCTCGTACTCCGGCGGCGTCTTTGGATTCTCGTCAGTATTCAGCTTGGCGAACAACACGTGTCCCTGGTACTCGGCAGCCAGGTCGTCGATGATCGGCGCCAGCTTCTTACACGCCGGGCACCACGGCGCCCCGAAGTCGACTAACACGGGCATCGAACTGCGAAGCACGATTTGCTCGAAATCCCCATCGGTCACCTCAACCGGCCCGCCCGACGCAGTCAGTTCCATCGGGGCTGACGCGTTCTCCTCTTGCAGTTCGGGCTGATTCACCTGAGTCGAATCTTGCCCGTTCTGCCCATCATCCAAGACGGCCGAATGGTCCTCGATGACCGGTGCGGGGGCATTGCTGACGGCGCCATTGGAACAGCCCAGTACCAATCCCAAAACCATCAACCAACAGGCCTGAATCATTTTTTTCATGGAACTCCAGCCTCCCCGGCGTTTTACCCTGCTGAAAATCGAAACCACCACGACACGTTGTGTCAGTGTATACCCTGACCCGCCAATTCGGCAAGCGCTGAATCCGCTCGGCGGCGCCAAGATTGTTCAGAACACCCAGCAAAGCACCCCGCGGCGATGCCGAGCTGCACGCACGGTGCGGACACCTTACGATGGAAAATTCGAAGAACGCATCTTTCCCGTGATTGATATGTCGGCTAAGCTGAAAATCAGGCGTCCAATACGCGTTCCGCTCGCGGGTGCTTATTGCTACCGAGACCATGCGCGGGATTTGTTTGATATGGAAAGGAGCAATCTTTGGCAGACCTTGTTCGGGGCTTGCTGATTTTGGCGGGTGTTTCCCTCGTCATCTTCATCACCTCGGCCCAGATCGCTCGGCGAGTTTCCAGCCGCGTGTCCACGATGATGGCCGCCGTCGCCTGTATTTTCATGGTGGTCTTTTCGTTGACCGTCCATGGCAAACTGGTGATCGCCCAATGGTTGCCTCTTTCGAACGCCATCATTTTGGGCAATTTGTTGCCGCCAGGCGCCGCTCTCTTGACAGGAGTCCTGTCGGGGCGACGATCGATCCCGGGATGGCGACGTTGGTTGCTGATCGTCTGTCTGACGACCGGGTGCTGGTGGTCGGTGTTGATCAACTTCTTACCCGGTCCACAAGGTTCTGATGATGTATGGACATCCGAGGGAGTGTGTTTACAGTCGAGTGCGGCGTCGTGCAGCCCCGCTGCGGCAGCGACGCTGCTGCGACATCACGGGATTCATGCCACCGAAGCCGAGATGATGCGATTATGCCTGACTCGGCACGGGGGTACCCCGTCGCTGGGATTGTATCGGGGGCTGAAGCTGAAGACTCGCGGCACCGGTTGGCGGGTGCAGGTGGTGCGGGGAACCGGCCAACAGCTCTGCGAGGACCTCTCTACTCCCGTGTTGTTGCGAATGCGTTTACCCAGCGACCCGAGTCCGATGCATCAACTGGCGAGCTGGACAGGATTCGTTCCCGATCAGGGGCACGCCGCCGTGCTGTACGCGGTGACCGAAGACGGCCGGCGTCTTCGGGTTGGTGATCCGTCGGCCGGGATACATCACTGGCTGGCCGACGACTTTCTCGCTCGCTGGCGTGGCGAAGGCTTGCGCCTGGTCCCCGATTCGCCATAAAAGTTGAAGTTGGGGTCAGGTCTTGACATTTAACTTTTTCGGCATAGAGACTCGCCACAAAGCTGAATGTCAAGACCCGACCGCAACCAGCGGCGGGTGGCTAGCTCGGTGGAGTTCCGCTTCATTTCAACCCCCCAACATCGCACGCGAGCCGATGGCCTGACACCAAACCAACTCTCAAAATCGGCCTTGCCGAATATCGGGACCCACAACGCCCGTCTCCGCGCTCTCCATGCCAATCCGAGGCGATTTTCCAGGCGTATTTTTCCGTGTTTTCCTGCTGTAAGTCCAACTCAGTATTGACTTTACGAAAAAATGTGAGACTATATCCGGAGACTTAGGTTCGTCCTGCCGGCCGGCCATCCGCCCGTACTTGGCCGTGTTCCGGCGGCCCGCCGTGCGCGAGGAAAACCGGGATTTCGAGACGTCGTGGGCGATCCGGGCCAATGCAGCTTGGGCTTTGGCCCAACTCGGAGACCCATCCGGCAAGGCGGTCCTAGAGGAATTGCTCGAAGCCGACCAAGCAATGCTTCGCGAGTACGCCCGCGACCTGCTCGATCGCCTTGAACGGCTCAGTATCAGCCAATAACTGAGCGGAACCCGAGGGGCCAGACCTCGTTTTTCGTTTTCTCGTTGTCCAACGCGGCGAGTCGAAGTCTGACTTCGACCATCTTGTGCTGCGCACAGCGCTGGGGTCCATTTCAATTCGCTTCAGCATTTGGGAGCAGTTAACCGCTGAAACAAGATACCGGTGACTGCCCCAAGGCAGGCGGCTGCGTAGGCGATCGCCAATTGTTGATATCGAGTAAACCGAGAATACGACGGTGGGTGGTCCAGCCAGATCACGATAAAGACGAAGAAGATCACCGCAAAACACAAGCTTCCCGTAACAAAAAGCCAAAAGGCCCGGCAGGTGGGCGTCGCCAGTGAGACAGAGAGGAAGATGATTAACAGGAATGGCACACCAAGAAACAAAAGCCCGATCGTTGAAAAAGCCGTCGATGCCGCAATCAGCATTGAAGCCATACCGAGGTCGGCAGCGAATATGGGGTTCATGCGATTCTCCCGTGAGACACGTTGTATGGCGAGCACACGTCAAGTGCCCGAGTAACGAAGTCTTTCGTTGGAAACGCGTGTGCGAATATGGCCATTATATCGTCGCATTCCTGATTCAAAGACCCTCTCGCGCGTCGCTTTGCATTATTCGATCATTCTACCAAGTCATTCTTGTCCGGCCAACGCATGCCGAGCCTGCCAGCGATATCGACGGCCGAACGGAGGGCACGCTGAAAACTTAGAGGAGGTAACAAGACTAGCCCGGGAGACCTACGGTCGGCGGTTCCGGCGGGGTCAGAGACCCGCGCCGAACGGTTGGGTCGGGTCGGAGACCCAAACCTACTTCGGTTGCGGCTGGAGTCGGTGTCAGGAAATACGGTGTGCCCTGAGAGGGGCAGCCCCCTTTTCCGACAGAGCCTAGTGGAACAATAGAGATGTGCGGATCAATCCTGATCCAATCCGTCAACCTTTGGAGGGGCGATTCTCCGTTTCCATCTGGGGTCCGGATAATCGGGGTGCAAACCGCGCATGCGGGGCGTCTGCGGACGCAGGGGCCCCCAGTGGACAGCATACGGATGCTGCTGGCAAAGCTGCTCAATGGCCTGCCAATTCTCTCGCACCGTGTCGGCGATACTCGCCTCGGGCTGTCGCCAGTACTCTGTCATCGACACAATGTTCTCGACAAGAAGTCCCGTAAAGGTAAGGCCGGCGCGAACAAATTCGACACGTTGCCGATAACGCGCCGGCCCGTCGATCACACGAGCGGCCGCGCGGTCGAGGTGGTCCGCCGCTTGACCCAACCGTTCCGCCGTGTAGAGCTTCG
The DNA here is from genome assembly GCA_007121535.1 of Planctomycetaceae bacterium. Lineage (GTDB taxonomy): Bacteria > Planctomycetota > Planctomycetia > Pirellulales > Pirellulaceae > SKKK01. The sequence continues at coordinate 20,879 of SKKK01000495.1, forward strand.
GGAAGTCGACAACGGTTGCTTGGGCGTCGTGTTCATCGACAAAGGCCTCGCGAGCGCGCTCCAACAAGGTGTAATACGCTTGCACGTCATCGGCTGCCGGCCCGAAGCCGCGGCGGTAGTAATCGTCCAGAAGGGCTCGGGCGTCCTGCCGGGGATTCCACACCAGGTGTGCCATGACGTAATACTGCGGTCCGAGAGTCGCCCAGTGCTCCCATACGCCGTCGATGTAGATGCCGATGCAGCGGTTCTCCGCCACGAACTTGAGATCCTCGATCGTCTGGCTGACGGACAGGTCGGGCAGACCTTGCTGCCAACCGGCCGGACTGCCCGTGTTCGGCCGCCACATGAGATGCGGCGCCACCTTGCCCCATCCGGCAAGTTGCTGGCGGTGGGTCGTGCCCCAAGTCGAACCGCGGTCCCGCAAGTTCGTTCGTCCGTAGAAATTGGCGACGCTTGAAATGATCACATTATCGGCCGGTACCGCCTCGATCGGAATGGGTCGAGAATGCCCATACGAGATCATGAGCACGTAGTAGTCCCGGTCGGGATACCGCTGCCTCAGCCGGCGCGCCAGGTGGTTGGCGAACGTCACGTGCCGATCGGAAAGCGCGACGTGTTCCCGGTGCATCCCTTGCCAGTGAAACATCCGGGGCTCGCCGTCGGGATGGTCCCAGGCACTACACTTCTCGCAAACGCAATGCCCGCTCAACCAGCCGTCGTTGGGCGACCCGTTGAAGACCGTCCGGGTCGGGTCCTCCTTCAATTGCGCTTCCACGTCGTCCAGCCACTGTTCCCAGACGGCCGGATTCGACTGGCACAGCTTCACAGTCCTCGGGGCAGGAAAGCCGCTGCGAGTCCCGTCGGGTTGGAGCGCGAAGTATTCGGGATGACGCTCGCCGAAACGGTCCCACCAGTCGCTAAAGGCGTGTCCTCCCGGTTGGTGGAGCGAATCGAGCTGCAAACGCTGGCGCCGTGTCCAGTCGTGCGATCGGCCGTACCCGCGGTTTCCCAGGGAAGAGAAACGGAAGACGCCCCCGCGGGCTCGAATCTGCGGGTGATAGCGGTACTCGAAGGGCGCCAGGGAAATCGTCTTCTTTTCGACCACATCCTCTCCCAACTCGCCCGGCCAAAGCCACCGCACGCCAAGCCGCTCCTGCAGAAACGTGTAAACGGCGTTGACCGTTCCATATTCTTGCTGCTTTCCGACGACCTTTTCATCGCGGACTTGGGCGACCATGTGGTCCGGGTCCCAGCGGTCGCGGCCGGCGATCACCACGTGGCTCTCATTGGCCGCCAACAGGATCTCTTCCGGATGCTGGAAATCAAAGTCGAGATTGGGGAACAGATTCTCCAAGACCGGCTGATAGCCGACCCAGATGGCTCGCTCGGGAATCGGTTCGGGCTGGCCCTCAAGGATTTCAGGCTTGGCCCCGCTGATCTTTTCGATGTACTCGGCCAACTCATCGGCCGCCCGCCGGGTCAGCGGCGGTGCGTCCTGGAAAATAACGATCGGGGCACGGCTGACTCCCTCTTGCACCAGGCAGAGTTCCTCAGCCTCGGCCGGCGCACCGACGCACGAGAGCGTTGCTAACAATACGGCGAATGTTACACGTTGCATGGGACTCTCCTCAATCGAAATTAGCACCCGGCCAGATATTTCTTGGTGGAATCGGGGGGAAAGGGGGCGGGAGTCGTTTTCGGGTGACCGTTTCTCATGTGGCCCCCGAGCGCCGAGCGGGGGGCCGGCCGGGTCCCGCTCGGCGCTCGGGACCCACACGATCGTTGACTGAAAACGACTCGCGGCCCCGTTGCGTCGCACATGCAAGGCTACCTTAACCGACCGTATGGCCCAGTGTCAACGCTTTGTAGTGATTCCTCAGTTGGTTATCCGGCTCCAGCCCATCGGCTTCCACGACGAACCAGCCCCGCATCGGACGGCCGGTCACGTCGAATTCGACCACGTGGAATTCCGTCAAAGCCGCGTCCGCCTGCTCGGGAACGAGACGCAGCTTCGCTCCTTAGCACCGTTCGAGAAATAACTGTCCGATGTTCCCTCGCCCCTCGTGGGAGAGGGCAGGGTGAGGGGGCAGAAAGTGCGTCAGTTATTTCTCGAACGGTGCTTAGGGGCGGTAGTTCTTGGCCGCCGCTTCGTATACGGCCACGGCCGCCCTGACCATCAGGTGCATCGTGTGTTGAGGGCAATCGAAGCACTGCGCCAAGTCCGAACCATCGATCTGTCATCTGCTGAAGGAAGTGGGGCGTCCGTTTCGGATGAAGGCCTTCTTTTTCTTTTGTCACGTACACCGGATTCGATGACGTTGGGCGTTGCCGCGGCGATGGTGGATTTGCAGTACCACGCGGACTATGTGACGGCCCGGGTGATCGAATATGGCCCGGCCTTCACGTCGGACCGGACGGGAACGATCGACGACGCGTCGGGGCTGGTCAGCGGGATCGGCGGCAGGACGGAATTGACGGACGTGGGCGACGATGGCTACGTCTTGCTGGCTCGCGTCCGCTTCGCCTCGACCGGCGACGACCAGGTGCCGGTCGACCCGGTGGGGCGAAGTATCGGTCCGTATGACATGCAGATGGCGTTGGTTAACGGCCATACGCACCTGGTGGGCGCCGTACCCGCCGTACCCGAGTTGGGCGACTCGCCGGCGACCGAGTTGTGGGCGGTGATGTACGATATCGAGGACAGCAACCTGATCGACTTCGGGGACTTCTCGTACTTTGCGGCCGCGTTCGGCCAGCACGTAACCGCTCCTGACACGGAACCGCCGTACGTCTGGTGGGCGGACTTTGACAAGTCCGGCCGAGTCGATTTCGGCGACTTGGCGTTCTTCGCGCCCAATTTCGGCAAGACTCGCGAGGCGGTGCAATCGGGCCAGCAGACGCTGGTCCTCCCGCCGGGCTTCCCGGGTGCTTGGCGCAACGGACATGGTCAGCCCACAGGTGAGGGCGAAGCGGCGGGTGGCTCGGATAGCTTGGAGCCACCAGCACGTCTCGCTGGTGTTCCGTTGGGATTCGGCAGTTTACAGGCTTCGCAGGCACCGTGGTGGAACGTCGCCTTCGACATCGAAGCGACTCAAGCGTTCGTACACGAAGAACGTCAATCGCTGGTGCCCGCGCCCACGGTACGACTCTCCGACAGGGGATGCGAGTTGCCGGTCACCCGCCGCCTGCGAGATATTTCGTTACCTGAAACGTCTGTCGAACATCAGCCTTTCCGGTTCGACGGCTACGATCCGCTGGAGGATCTGCTGCCTCGGCTGGCCGATCGGACAACGGAGCCTACGGATCTGGACGCCTACTTCGCCGCGATAGCCTGAGCCCGCCGGATCGCCGCGACGCACGAATACGAACGTGCCGTCGCAACCTATGGATTGAGAGAATTCGGTCGTCGCTACGCGACTAGCGCTTCCACGCAACCCACGGACGGAAAACATTTTCCAGCCAACCCGTCGCGTAGCGACGGATTGAACAAGACCGTTTGTTGAGTCTCCGCATGTGTTTTGGGTATTCAAACTTCGGATTTCGAGTCTTGGATTTTTAATTTTTTCTTGGTTGCGGCCGCAAGCTGCGTTCGGCCATGGGCTCATGCAGGTGTGCCCAGGAGCTGGCCAGCCGCTTGTATGGAACCTGAACCAGCCTGGTTGACATGGCGCGGTCGAGCGGCGAAAATCTACAGCGGAAACTCCGTGGCAAGAAGGATCCGTAGCGAGGAAGGATCGTCATGCACGATGGCTCCGCGAATCGTCTGTCGGAAGTGTACCGCCGCTACGTTGCCCGGCTTCACGGCTTGGCAGAACGGTTGATCAGCGACCGGCTGAAACGACAGTATTCGGCCGAAGATGCCGCTCATTCTGCCCTGGCGTCTTTCTATCATGGGATAAATGACGGGCGGTTCCGCACCGAGACATCAGGGAACCTGTGGAGTCTGTTGGCGACGATCTTGCACCACAAGGTGCAGAAAAAGGGCAAGCATCTGCGCGAAGAACTGATCATAGCGGATTCTGTTGATCCACGCCCCTCTCACGAAGACGCGGTTGAGTTGGCTGACGCGATTGAAACTGCTCTGGCTGATCTCAAGCCGAGACACGTGGAGATTTGTCAATTGCATTATCATAAAGGCTTGAAAATTGGAGAGACGGCTTCGCTGACCGGTTGCTCGCGATGGACAGTTCGCCGCGTGTTGCAACGGTTCTCCGAGCGGGTGATCAAGCACATGGAACACCGTGATTTTCGCTGATCGTACATGCCAGGAGTCTTCTAAGATGTGCTCTGATTCGCTCTGGAACGTGTTGGATACTACGGTTGAGCGGTTTGAGGATGCTTGGCGACAGCATGGCGATGCAGCTCTCGAAGACTTTGTGCCAGAACCGGACTGCCGATATCGTCGCCGCGTGCTGGTCGAATTGGTGAAAGTGGATCAGGAACTGCGTTGGGCCGCCGGCCAGCATCGTTTGCTAGAGGACTACTTGCGCCAATGGCCTGAGCTGCATGATGACGACGCTGTGCGAAAAGAGTTGTTCATTGCCGAATGCCAAACACGAGCGGCGTTGGATTTGCTGCCTTCGCAGCGGGAACTGGAAGCGCGTTTTCCAGATTGGGCAGATGATATCGACCTCCAGGCGATCGGCCAGCAAGTACAAGCTGAAGGCAAGTCACAGCCGCCGCAAAGCGCGGTGGACACGTGCGAGCCGAGCCCACACGACACGCCCGCACAATCGCCACCCGCCGAACGGTGGAGTATCGGCGAATCGTTTGGTGCACAATCCAGATACACAATTCTGGGCGTGCTGGGCGAGGGAGGAATGGGAGTCGTGTATCGTGCGCGGGACGAGCGACTGCGGCGCGAGGTGGCACTGAAGATCCCACGCTGGAATCTGCCGCAAGTCGCTGAGCTGCGCGAGCGGTTCCATCGGGAAGTCCAGATGGCTGCCCAATTGCGACACCCCCATATCTGTCAGATTTTCGACGCGGGTCAATGGCAGGGCAACGATTACGTCACGATGGAATGGATCGAGGGGTTGCCGTTGTCAGAATGGGCGAAGGGTAGGACCATCGACCCGAAACAGGTTGCAACGCTGGTCGCCAAAATCAGTGATGCATTGGAATCGATTCATCGAATCGGAATCATTCACCGCGACATCAAGCCTGCCAATGTGATGATCGGCTCCAATGGCCAGCCTCGGCTGATGGATTTCGGCCTGGCTCGACTGGTTTCCGGCCATCAAGCACATGATTCTGTGCCCGATAACTCGGAATTCTCTGGCCCGGCGCTGGAACAGCATCCTGAGGAAATCGGGGAATCGGACGGAGCGGACGAACGGGGCGCGGACGAAATGTTGACGCGTCCCGGCGAGCTTCTGGGAACCGTAGCGTATATGTCTCCCGAACAGAGCTTGGGCCAGCCAGTCGATGTGCGCAGCGACATCTACAGTGTGGGCGTGCTGTTGTATCAGCTACTGACCGGCCGTTGCCCGTTCCAAGGCTCGGTCAGCGAAGTACTGCGAGCCATCCGTAAAGAAGATCCTCCTTTGCCCACCCGTCTTCGGCCCGATCTACCCAGCGCTTTACAAGCGATCTGTCTGCGAGCGATGGCCAAGAATCCGGACGAACGTTACCAATCGGCTCGGCACTTGGCCGAAGATTTGAAAAGCTATGCCGATCGATGCAACCCTCGATCACCACGACTGGTGGCAGCTTGCTTGGCAGGCCTGCTGCCCGCAATGCTGCTGATGGCCAGCCTTGTGATCATCATTTTTCACCGTGACGGACCTCCGACCAAAATCGAGACACCCGGCACCAACCGGGTACGGTTGCGCGCTGACAGTGAACCGGACGAAGGAACGCTTCCGGATGCAGCGGATGTCAGCGGCATCTGCCCGGCAGCTCAGACCGGTTGGCGCTCCAGCCGTTACGACTTGCGTGGCAGTGGATACTATCCGTTCCCCAGCACGCATCCCACCAGCAACACGCTCGCAACTTATCCCTGGCAACCGGTGAGCAGAGGCGGCCCCGTCACGTGCATCCGCACTGCAGATCTGAACAGGGACGGAGCTTTGGAATTGGTGGTAGTCGAAGGGAACACCCTTGTCGTTTACGATCGCTGGGGCAATGAAAGCTGGCGAGCGGATCCGGTGGCAGACAGCCAGGTACAGATTCCCGAGGGTCGGGTACCTCGCATTTCCGATATCGAATTGATCGAGCTGGAACCGAAAAACGGTATTGGAATTGCAGTGCTGGCCGGAAGCCGCACAAGGCAGGGTTGGTGCCAGCGGGCGCCCATGATGGCCGTGGTGTATCATCACGAGGGACGGCCATACAGCAGTTTCCCTGTGCTGGACGGAATCCCCGGGCGGCCCGACTTTGCTTTCGACTTCGACGGCGATGGCCGCGACGATCTCGTCTTCTCGACCGCCGCTTACCGGCATCCTCATGCGGTCTGCATCTACGACATTCGGACGGGCAAGCCGTTATGGCGCCACGACATGGCGGACACCATCGACGTGGGTGGGATCGGTGACGTGACCGGCAACGGTCAACACGAGATTCTTTTGATCGGCGCGTGGGACTCACACGTCGACCCACCCGTAGGCGATTACGATTCCGACCATTGCTACGCCGTGTTGTTCGACGCCAAAGGCCAGCGGTTGTGGCGACAGGTCTACCATCACTGTCTGAACGGGCTTCTGGCCGATCTGAACGGTGACGGCATTCCTCAGATCGTGGTCATTCACGAGACGCAAGAGGCGGCGAGCGTCCACGTCCTGGACCCGGCGACCGGCGAGCAAGTTGCGAGCCTGGGCGGCCTGAACGCCGGAACGTACCGTAGCTGGGCAGTGGCCGGTTTTCAGGGCGACGGATCGGCAGTGCATTTGGCCCTGGGCGATGGCCGGCACTTGATGCAGATCGGCGACGAAGCCCGGATACTGACCCGAATCGAAATGCCCGACGCCCGCGTGCTGGCCGCCAACGATTTGAACGGCGATGGCCGGATCGAACTGGTGGTCGCCCAAGAAGAGGAATTGGTCATTCTGGACGCCGAGCTGATCGAGTTGGCCCGGCAGCCGCTGGAAGGCCGCGTCCAGCGGGCCGTCATCAGCGATCTGGACAACGACGGGATCAATGAGATCCTGTTGGTGGCGGGCCAAGGCGAACAAGCACGCTTGGAAGTCCTGCACTTCCTACCGGACGAGGCAGACCAATGGCTGGACCGCAGCCACCCGGGCAATGTGGTCATCGCTTTCCTGGAAATGCAGCACCAGGGACAGGCCGACCAGGCCGATACGTTGGTGCTGCCGGAACGCCGAACCAAGGTGCGGGGCAAGACGTCAAGCGTATTGGAATTGCCGTTGACTTTCCCGTTACGCATCCACGCATCGACGCGAGTCGATGACTCCTTCGTCCATTTGGTGGACCATCCCGGCACGAGATTCCAACTGCGATTCGCAGAATCTCAATGGTGGATCACGGACATCTTGAGCGATGACGTAGCGGCTGAACCGGATTGAAAGAAGCAGGGGGCTGTCATCAGCAACACCAACGCCCGGATCATTCATCAGCCCAGCGACGCTAGCCCCGGTTCGCGTCCGCGACGTATCAACTGGACGCTGGCGCGTTGCGGCTGATCTGCCCGGCGCTTTGGGCAAGATGACCGTAACTCGTTGGCTCCTCTTATGTTTGGGGAATTGCTAGCCGGTTCATGCATAATCTTGGATATGGTTTAGCCAGATCAACGGCGGCGTTCAGTAGGAGAACGAAAACCACTCCCCGAACGCGAGCGATGGACGGCCAGAAGAGAACCACCCTAGCTCGGCCAGATCTGTCGAGAACTCCATTAAAATAGTTCCTTCATTGGCCAGGATTTTTCCAATGGTGCCGCTTCCTGGCCAAACCAACAAATCGGCAAGAAATTCTTTAGGTTTTTTGCTCCATTCGTTCCTTTCAGTGGCCTTA
>SKKK01000276.1 GCA_007121535.1 Planctomycetaceae bacterium
ATAGGTGGGGGAGCAGTGGGGGTGGGGGGCTGGTCTTGGTGCTGGGGGGATGGATGGGGTTGATGGCAGGTCTGCCGGAGGGGGACGTGTTGGCTTCGCCGACGTACGCCTACGGCGGACGGTCAAAACGGGGTGGCCGGTTCTAGTCGATCACTCGAGCTGGTTTCGGGGGCTTCGGGGGCTCTGCGGGAGCGGGTTTGGGGGGCGACGGGGGTTTGGGAGGTGGTTTGGGACCCAGACGAAACTCACCACCCAGGCCGGTGGTGTAAGTCCAATCTTCGCTTCGCGGCTGCCAGCCAGCCAATAGATTCATGTTGGATACGATGCGACGTGTCGTCACGTAGATATCGAAACTGTCGGTACAAACTTCGAAACGAATGTAATATTTGTTCGGATCGATGGCTCGCAAGACGTTTTGGAAACGCGAACGGGGCGCCGAGACGATACGCTGATCTTCCCCGGCGACTTCGCGAGGCACAAAGCGCAGGCGTGGTGTGCCGCGTGAGTTGTACATGTGGACGTCGAAGTGGCGGTTGGAATCCTGGATCGGCCGGCGATTGAATTCCTCCAGGAACCGCTCGACGCCCTCGCCAGCCATTGGGTTGAACGTTCGGTACTGTCGCTTGGCGACCATCAGGGCCTGTTCTTGAGCCTGAAGGCGAATCTGTTCCAGAACCGGGGCGGGAGGCAGCAGGTAGACTTTGTTGTTGGCACAGATCATCGTCAACCGTTCGACGCCTTCGGGCGCGGGACGCGGGTCGGGCAACGTGATCTCGCGAGCCGGTGGCGGCGCTTGCTTCGGGGTCTTGGCCAACATGGCCTGCAATTGCTCTAAACGCTCGTCGTTTTCCTGCCACTGCTGATCCAATTTTGCCAGTTGTTCGCGCAGTTGTTCGATTGCCTGACGCTGCTTTTCCGTGTCTTCGACCAACTGCAGGTGCGCGTTCAACTCTTCTTCCATGGCCTGTTTCTGCTGTTGCAGATCGGCCAGAATCTTTTCCTGCTGCGCGATCTGCTGCAGCAAATCCTGCAATCGGCGTTCGACGTCTTCCATCTGGCTCGCCAGTTGCTCGTCGGCCATGGCGGCCAACAGGCTGTCGCGTTCCTCGCGAGCCGCGTCCAATTTCTTTTGAGCTTCGGCCAATTGTTGGGCGTCGATCTGAATCGCATCGGTGATACGCCGGACGGCATCGCCGACGCCCAACTGCGTCACCACTAGCACGATCACCAGAATTCCCACGACGTTGGTCATGGTGTCCAGCAGGGAATCCAGTCCGCCTTCCCCCTCGTCGGTAGCTCGTCGTCGCATGTCTGCTCCTTCAGTCTCCGGTCGGAATCATCGCCATGCCAGGAATCGAGGTGAAAAGTTCAGGATCTGCCGCCGTTGGTGAAGTAACTCAAATCGATTCGCCCTTGACCGACGACGGGCAGTCGGCCGTGATCGGCCTCGTGAACGTCGGCCAAACGACTGGCCGTATTGTACGTACTCAAGCCATCCTCGCGGATCAGGAAGACGATTCGCTGCCGGGGGGATGCCGCGACGATCGACAGCAGCCGCAGAAACTGTTCATCCTGGGCGAGATCGGCGGTGCGGATACGCGGAGGCGAATCCCCCTGATGGACGATCGCTGCGCCGCTGGCACATTCGACGAACACGGGCTCGAACCCGACCGCACTGCCGCTGGGCAGGATGCTGACCTGCGCCTCTTCGGGCGGCTGCTGCCGCTGGTCCAGTTCCTTCTCCAGAGCGGCCAATTCTTCCTGTTGCTCGTCCAGTTCCTGATTCAACTCAGCGGCACGACGTTCCAGGCGGCTCAATTCGTCGCGGACCTTTTCGCCTTGTTGATCGGCTTCGGATGCTTTTCGTCCCGCGATTCTTGCGTCTTCCTTGATCTCTGCCATCCAGCGACGGATCTCGACAATCTGACTCAGCAACCGCTCCAACTGCTGCTGAGCCGCCAGCAACGCCAGACGCCGCTTGTCGATCGTCTCGGTCTTGAGCAACGCATCCTCGTCCATTTCGCTGCGAAGTTGTTCGATTTCGGCCAGCAGCTTTTCCAGTTCCCGCTGGATGCGCTCGTACTGTTCCAGGCTGGCCACGTCCTCGGTACCCATCTGAGCCAACGACATGGTCGAGATCAGCAGTGTCAGCACCCCGATCACACAAGCGATGATGCTCAGGAAAGGGAACAACGAGATCCCATCTTCCTCGGTTCTTCGTCGTCTGCCCACGTTCAACGCCTCCTTTTGCCGCCGAACCAGGAACTGCGCGGTGGTTGCACCTGTTGGACGACGATCGTTTGCTCGCCCAGTTTTTCCAACACCCCGTTCAGGCCCGATAATCCGCGTTCGATCCCCGCAAAATGTCCTTCCAAAGCCTCGCCGGTGCCGTTGATCGAGGCGGCCATTTCCTGTTGGATCTGATGGGCTCGATCGCCCAGCGTGGATAGTCCCTCTTGCACCACGCTGGCCACCCGCGTCAATTCCGTCAGCCGTTGTTCGTACTGCTTCAATAGTTCCGCCGCATCCCGTTCCTGCTGTTGTTGCATTTTCGAGGTGGTTTCGGCCATGCGCGCGTGCATCTGCTGGTGCAGTTGCGTCCAGACTTCGGCGACCTGCGACGTGAGTTGCGAGCCGATCTTTTCCAGCTTGGCGGACCAGTTCTCGAGATCCGCCTGGTGGGACGCCAACGTGGCTTCGATCATCTTGCGGAACCCCTCGGGTTCGCTTCCCGCCGTTGCCGCCCCACCGCCCTCGCGGCCATCGTTCAACCGTTTCAACAGGTTCTCGTTGCAGTATTCGTCCACCCACGTCACAAGATCCTCTTCGCTCTTCTGCAAAGCCGACTGAGGGATCTTGACCAACAGGCTTAGCACCAGGGCCAGTAGCGTCGTATCGAAAGCAACCCCCAAACCGCCGAAGACGTCCTTCAAAGAATCCTTGACCGCCGTGATGTCGGTGGCCGATTCCAAGCTGCCCGCCAGGCTGGCCACGGCACTGCTGACACCGATCACCGTGCCGATGAACCCCATGATGGGCAAAGCCCAGATGAACACCTTGACGATCGTGTAACTGGAGGCCACGTTATTCGCGTCGATAGCCGATTGGGATTCCATCATCGTCACGGTTTCCGCCGCACTTTTCCGTACGCGGAAATGCTCCAAGCCGCGGACCACGCGATTGACCAGGAAACTCTGAGCCGCATCGCCGGGCAAGCTGTGGATGTGCTGCTGGAATTTGTCCAGCGAATCGAGCGTGATTTCGCGCGACAGCTCGGTCGGCAGCACGTCCAGCAACATCGCCTCGCGTTGATGCTTCAGCTTTCGCCACTTCAGCACCAATATCGCCAGCGACCAGGTGGTCAGCAACAAGGTCACAAACGGAATCGGGCCGCGATCCCAAATCAGTTGGAAGATCCCCAGATGCCGAACGGGAAAGGTCAGGATCAGAAAAGCAACTGCCGCGGCCAGACCGAATAAACCGCTTCGCACCAGCGGGATGTCCCCGGTATCCGTCGGGCCGCCGCCCGTGATCTGCGACGTCCGTTTCGCTTTGGGTTCGGCAGTCGATTTCGCGCCCGGAAGCTTGGGCTTACCCGGTTTGGGGGCTGCGGAAGTACTGATATTGATCCCCGGAAAACCCGGCTCGGACGGCGTCGACGGTTCAGGAGCCAGTTGGTCCGGGATGCGGATCGTCCCCTTACAGTACGGACAAGCGCGTTTGCTGCCAGCCAGTTCTTCCGTGACTTTCAAAGATTTTTCGCAGTGTGGACACTTCAGCTTGAAATACATGAATTCACCATCTTCTGCAGCCGCGTTTCGCTCGGCCACGATCGAAAGTGGGGGCAATCCCCGAGAATCCAGGATCGGGAATACTTCGATCTCGCCATCGTTCCATCGTAATCGACCGTGCTGCGGCGGGCAACGATCAATCGAACGCTAAGAGGCCGTAACAAAACCGCCTGACGGCTCGGAGAGCCATCCTACATGGGCGGTTTTGTTACGGCCTCTAAGCGGTTTGCCCGAAAACGACTCCCGCCCCCCCTCTTCTGACAGAGCCTAAGCTGCCTTGAACATCATCGCTTGTACGCCTGACCGCAGAAGCTACAATTTGCCGTTATTCGCTGCGATGCGGCGTAACACGCCCCTTGCCACGGATCATCATCCTACCTTTTTCGGCAACGGAAAGGGAGAACGGATCCACTGCGAAATCTCTTTCCGAGGCATCCGCTACGGGTCGATGATTTGGCGTTACAGATTGGTGGGAGATCCACATTGGAACCAGAACCTCGAATCCGACGATCCTCGATGCGCTGGGTCAAGAACCTGGTGCGAGGGGCGCTGTTAGTGTTGGTCACCATCGGAATCTGGCGTACCGTCGGCCGGGCGATCGACGATTTGCAGGATCGGGGCTTCGAACTTGCGCAAATCCGTCCGGGTTATCTGCTGGCTGCCGGGTTTTGCTACTTGGTGGGTCTGCTGCCTAGCTGGTGGTTTTGGCACCGTACGCTTCAAGCCATGGGCCAGCGGCCCGGGTGTCGCGAGACCCTTCGTGCCTTTTTTGTCGGACATCTGGGGAAATACGTGCCCGGTAAAGCGCTGGTAATCGTCCTGCGGACCGATCTGGTGCGAAGTCATCGCGTCAGCACCTCGGTGGCGGCGACCAGCGTCTTTGTGGAAACGCTGACCATGATGGGCGTGGGCGCGTTCCTGGCCGCCGCTCTGTTGGCCGCTCTGTTTCGCGAACATGTCTGGCTGATCGGTCTGGCCATTGGGCTGATGGTCGCCATTGGAGTCCCGACGCTACCCCCTATTTTTAGAATGATTGTCCGGCTGGTAGGGGTACGGCGAATCGAACCGGATATCGACGCGGCGTTGGCGGGTCTGGATTACCGCTTGATGTCATTTGGCTGGATCACGATGGCAGCCGGATGGTGGATGTTGGGGGTGAGTCTCTGGTTGGTGCTTCAGGCCGTCGGGGCCTCGATCGCGTTCACGCCTTATGAGCTGTCGTTGGTGACGGCTTGTGCCGCGTTGGCCGTGGTGGCCGGTTTCCTGTCGTTATTGCCCGGCGGCATTGGAATCCGGGAATTGGTCGTCATGACGCTCTTGGCCGAGCCGTTCGGGGCTGGAGCGGCGGCGATTTCGGCCATCCTGTTGCGATTGGTTTGGTTGTTGGGCGAATTGATTCTGGCGGGAGCGTTGTACGCTTGGCGACTGCCCGCAGAACAGGTCGAGATGCAGGAGTCGACGGGATGAGCATGGCTCCAAGTCATCTGTCATCTTCCCCTGGCGTTTTTCGGAAGGTAAGGTAACGTCATGATCAGCGCAGTGATCCCCGTTTATAACGAAGTGGACAGTCTGGAAGAGTTGCATCGCGAGTTGAGCGATGTGGCGGCGGCGCACGCTTACGAGCTGGAGATCATCTTCATCGACGATGGATCGGACGACGGTTCGTGGGAGGCCATCGAGCGTTTGGCGGCCCGCGACGAGCGCATCCGCGGCATCCGTTTTCGCCGCAACTTCGGTAAAGCGGCTGCGTTGACCGCAGGGTTTTCTGAGGCGAAAGGCGAATATGTGCTGACCTTGGACGCGGATTTGCAGGATGATCCTGCGGAGATCCCCAATTTCTTGAGCCAGATGGAGCAGGGATTCGACGTCGTAAGTGGTTGGAAGAAGGTTCGCCACGACCCGTGGCACAAGGTCGGCCCGTCGCGTGTCTTCAACTGGCTGGTGGGTCGGATGACGGGCGTCAAGTTGCACGATCACAATTGCGGCTTCAAGTGCTATCGCCGAGAGATTTTTGACGAGGTGCGGATCTACGGCGAGATGCACCGCTTTGTCCCCGTCCTGGCGGCGGCACGCGGCTGGCGCGTGGGCGAGATCGTGGTGCAACATCGGGCTCGCAAGTTTGGGCAATCAAAGTACGGTTTCCGCCGCTTTGTCAAAGGGTTTTTGGATCTGCTGACCGTCTACTTCCTGACCGGATACAGCCAACGGCCTCAGCACCTGCTGGGCACTCTGGGCTTGATCGGTTTTCTGCTGGGCGGCGTGGGTGTGTCGTTCTTGACCATCTGGTGGTTCGTCTCACGCCTTGACAACTGGGGTATGGTCAGTTGGACGATCGAGGATTTGGAACTGCATAGGCGGGCCATTTTCTATTACTCGATGGGCGCGGTCCTGCTGGGCGCTCAATTCCTGACGATCGGCTTCTTGGCCGAACAACTGACGGCGTATCGCATGCAGGACGAATCCACCTACTCGGTCAAGCAACGTATTGGCATTTCCCGGCGATCGGCGACCGATTCATCTCGGGAATAGGTTCTGCGATGATCGTCGCGGGAACTCGTTCGGAAACGAAAAAGGGAGCTTGTGAAAACCACGAGTCAGGTATGAGTGAAGACAACGCTGCGCTGCGAAAAAGCATCTATGTCCTGTTGATCGTGGCCGCCTGCGGCAGCATGACGGGCCGCATCTGGACCGTCCGTTCTTCGTTGGGGGAAACGCCCTTGTTGAGCGCCAACGATCGCAGTCGCTGGGCGACGATCCGCGCGCTGGTCGATCACGGCACGTACCAGTTGGACGAAGTGATTTTTTTGGACCAGGCCCAGACGCAACGCGACCGCGAGTGGTACTCGATCGACATGGTCCGGCATCGAGGCACCGACGGTCGCGAGCGTTATTACTCCAGCAAGCCTCCGCTATTGGCGACCATGGTGGCGGGCAAGTACTGGCTGCTGCAACAGACGACGGGCATCACGTTGGCCGACCATCCCTTTTACGCGGCGCGGTTTCTGCTGATCACCACCAACGTCCTGCCCATGGCCGTTTACTTCCTTGTATTGGCATCGCTGGTGGATAGGCTGGGGACGACCGATTGGGGGCGATTGTTCGCGATGATCTGCGCGACGTTCGGCACGTTCCTGACGACTTTCGCCGTCACGTTGACCAATCATTTGCCTGCGGCGGTCAGCGTGGTGATCGCCCTCTGGGTGGCGCTGGCCATTTGGCGGGACGGGCGGCGGCAGTGGTGGCTGTTTGCCCTCTGCGGCTTTTTCGCTGCGATGACGGTGACCAACGAGCTGCCCGCACTGGCGTTGTTCGCTTTGCTGGGCGTGGCGTTGTTGTGGCTTTCGCCACGGCTGACCTTGATCGGCTTCGTCCCCGGCGCCGCGCTGGTCGCCGCCGCTTTTTTCGGGACCAACTACGTCGCGCACGGAACTTGGCGTCCTCCTTACACGCATCGGCACGACGGACCGATGGTGGTCCAGGTGCCGGGAATCACCGAGACGGAACTGCAGACGGGCCGAGTGCCCGATGCGATGCGCGACATGCTGGCCGAACGGGAACTCCACGTATCCGAGCAGGCGGAGATTCAACCTCGGTGGACCGGGGAAGGATGGATGCTGTGGGATCCGGCGGACCATGTCCGTCTGGCGTTGGTCGTCGACGATGTCGGCGTGCGCGTTCACCGTTGGGGCAATTGGTACGAATACGAACGCAGCTATTGGATCGACGAACGCAAGACGGGAGTGGACCGAGGTGAACCGTCGCGCTGGGTGTACGCCATGAACGTACTGGTCGGACACCGAGGCATCTTTTCGTTGACGCCGATCTGGGTACTCAGTGTCGTCGGCGCCGGCTGCTGGTTGTTCCGGCGACAAGACTCGATGAAAGGTTTCGCCGTCTTGGTCTTCGGGGTTTCCGGGATCATCCTGGTCTTCTATCTGATGCGCCCGTTGGCGGATCGGAATTACGGCGGCGTTTCTTGCACGTTCCGCTGGATGATCTGGCTGACGCCGTTGTGGCTGGTCGCTCTGCTGCCCGCCGTCGATCGCATGGCGGGATGCCGAGGCTGGCGAACGCTCGCCGGCGGAATGCTGCTAGTCAGTGCGATCAGCGCATCGTATGCTTCATTGAACCCCTGGTCCCATTCCTGGATCTATCAGTACTGGGTGTACCTGCAATGGATCACGCCGTGACCCGCGAGATAGCCGTGAACGCTCCGGCCCGTCTTCTGTAACGGAGTTTTCCGAAACTCCGAATGGGGACGCAACGGGGTCGGAAGTCGTATTCGGGCAACGATCCACCACGTGGGAAGCGGGGCGCCCGAAAACGACGCCCGACGCCCTTTCGACCGGATGGATCCTTTCCGCGCGGCCCCTGGTTGAAGTACAATGCGATCCGCAGGAAGATACGTGCGGCGAGTCATGGCGGATCGCCGCGTCAATACGTAATACCAGTATGCCCCCCGTTCAGGAGAAAACTGATGGTTGACGACAACAGCCGTTCATGCGTGGAAATGATCGGACATGCGGCCGGCCAAGTCTGGCATAAGCTGCACGATGATGGCCCCATTTCGGTTGCCAAGCTGTCGAAAGCTTTCGATGACCTGCCCCGCGACACCGTGATGCAGGCGATCGGTTGGCTTGCTCGGGAAGATAAGATTCACATCGAAGAGACCAAACGCGGACGCTTGGTCTCGCTTCGTTAACCGCCTGTGTTTTAATTATCGCGTCCAGTGTACCTGCATTGCAAGTTCCATCAGGGGGGGGTGTCGTTTGTTGGGACCCGTTTTCTTTCGTGAGGCGTGGACGTCGCCACGCCGCCCGAATCTCTATGTTATCCGTACGGTCTACGTGGCGGTCCTGCTGGTTTTGATGTGCACTGCCTGGCTGGTGTTGGCGGGGACGCAGATCATCCGTAATGTGGGCGATATGGCTCGATTCGGTTCGATCCTGTTCCAAATCCTGTCGCTCCTGCAATTGGCGGTGATGGTCTTTTTGGCCGCGATGGTGGCCGCCAGCGCCGTATCACAGGAAAAGGATCGACGCACTTTGATCCTGCTGCTGATGACTCGGATGAGCAATTTGGAGCTGGTGCTGGGGAAATTGTCGGCCAGTCTGCTGCAGGTGCTGACGATGTGCGTGGCCGCTCTGCCCGTTTTCTTGCTGCTGACGCTGTTCGGTGGCGTGTCTTTCGCCCAGGTTTTGCGTGTTTTCGCCGTGACCTTCATGACCATATTGGCCGCTGGCAGTTTGGGATCGACGATCGCCCTTTGGCGTGAAAAGACGTTTCAGACCCTGGCGATGACCGCTCTGGTTCTGGTGTTCTGGATCGGTCTGTGGGAAACCGTATCGGTCGCGGTGCCCGACCTGGTGCTCGGGGGACTGTCCGCTGATGTCTGGTTGGCGGGTCTCAGTCCGGTGAGAGCGATCTGGCTGGCATGCCAGCCACAGTTTCCCACCGGTCAGGCCGAAGGGACATTGCAGGACGGGGTGTCGCTGTTCCTGCTGGTTTCCGCGGTCGTGATCGTTTCCCTGAACGGTCTGGCGGTCCGCATGGTACGAGTCTGGAATCCGTCGCGCGAGGTCCGTCCGGGCCAGGTCAGGGAAAGCAGTGCAACGGGACTTGCCGATCCCGGTGCCGCCGCGACTGAGGGTACGATGTCCGACGAGACACGGGATGCCGAGCAGGCTCGATCCGGCCACGTGGACGCCCGCGTCCGTTCGTCGCGAGCGGCAACTCGTCAGGTCTGGGACAATCCAGTCCTGTGGCGCGAGGTCTGCACGTGGGCTTACGGGCGAAAGGTACTGATCATTCGAGCCACTTACTTGTTGTTTTTCGCCATGGTCGTCGGACTGTACCTGCTGCTCGGCGGCGATGGCGGTCTGGACGTTGACGGCGATCTATTGATGTCGCGAGCCGTATTGTTGTTGGGCATGTTTTTTCTGGTCAGCCTGGTGATTGTCGGCGCCTTGGCGGTCACGTCGATTACCAACGAACGGGACGGCCAGGCACTGGACTTGTTGCTGGTCACCGATCTATCGCCCGGCGAGTTCGTCTTCGGCAAACTGGGCGGCGTGTTCTGGGTCACCAAAGAGATGGTGCTGTTGCCCATGTTGTTGTGCGGTTACCTTTGGTGGCAAGGCGGGTTGACCTTCGAGAATCTGATTTTCGTGTGGGTTGGCTTGGGCGTGCTGTATGTCTTCGTGAACATGTTGGGCATTCACTGCGGGATGAATTATGCGAATTCCCGCACAGCGATCGGGGTCAGTTTGGGCGTCGTTTTCTTTCTGTTCTTGGGCGTGTTCACCTGCATGTTCATCATGGAATACTTCAGCGGTTCGTTCGAAACGCAACTGGGACCGTTTTTGGCATTCACCCTGGGTGGTGGGGTCGGGCTGTTCGCCGTCTTGGGATATCGCAATCCATCGCAAGCGATCCAGATCGCCACGTTGGTCCTGCCGTTGGCCACATTCTACTCGATCACCAGTTTGCGATTGGGCAATCCGCTGGCGGTCTTCCTGGTGGTGGGGATTACGTATGGATTTACGACGGCGGCGATGTTGATTCCTGCGGTGTACGAGTTTGATATCGCCATGGGGCGTACCAAGACACCAGGCGAGGAATAGGCTGTGGAGTGGTGGTTCGAGGTTCTGCCGTGGCTGGTGGCCATGCTGATCCTGATCGTCATGTCAGGAGTCTTTTCGGGTGGCGAAGCGTGCCTGTTTTCGTTGCGTCCGGCCGATCGCGCAAGTTTGGCCGCTGGCAATCGAGCGCAGCGGTTGGCCGCGCGGTTGCTGAACGAATCCGATCGCCTGCTGTCCGCGGTGTTGTTCTGGAATCTGATGATCAACATGACCTACTTTGCCGTCGCGTCGATCGTCAGTTTCCGCTTGGACCGTATCTCCGTCGCCGGCAGTATCTGGCCTTTTGCGTTCGCGGCAGCTTCGCTGTTGATGCTGATCCTGTTCAGCGAGATGTTGCCCAAGACGTTGGCGGTCCTGTCAGGTCGATCCGCAGCCGGTTTTTTCGCCCCGCCTTTGGCACTCGCGTTGCGGCTGGTTCGTCCCATCCTGCCGGTCCTGCAAGCCATCAACCTGTTTTCACGGCGACTGATCTGGCCTCGGTTTCAGCCTGAACCCTATCTGGAGATCGCGGACCTGGGACGCGCGATCGACGCCTCGACCAGCGATGCAGAACTCGTCGAACAAGAGCAGATGGTCTTGAACCGGATCGTCGCGCTGTCGAGTATCCGGGTCGACGAATGGATGCGGCCTCGAACCCGGTTCGTCTCATTTCGGCCGCCCGTCAACTGGAAGGATCTCGAAGGCCGGATGACACCCAGCGGATACCTGCTGGTGACCGATCCCGAGGGAGGCGATGTTTGCGGTACGATCGATCTGATGGAATTATACGAAATGCCGGCTGGCAACATCGATCGCGAAGCGGCGCCCATCGTCTACCTGCCTTGGTGTGCCACGTTGGCCGACGCCTTCCAGCAGTTGTACCAATTGGACCGTGACGTGGTGGCCATCGTCAACGAATTCGGGGACACGATCGGCATCCTGACCTACGAAGACATTCTGGACGCCGTGTTCACCGATAAACCCAGTCGCAGCGCACGGTTGATGAATCGTCAACCCATCGAGTCACTCGGGGAAAGCGTTTGGCAGGTGACCGGCGTGACCGCCCTGCGGCAATTGGCCTCGGAGCTCGACCTGCCCTTGCCGCCGACTCGCAGCACCACCGTCGCCGGGGTCTTGCAGGAGACGCTGCAACGTCTGCCGGTCGAGGGCGACGTGGCGGAGTGGGGTCCGCTGGCATTTCGGGTCGTTCAATCCGCCGGGCACAATCGGCTGTTGGTCGAGCTGAAGGTGAAGCCGGGCGAGCCGGACCGGGAGTCCACGCCATGATGGTCGCCGCCGTCCTGTTGCTGGTGGGGTTGGCTTTAAGCGCTTTCTTCAGCGGCTCGGAAACGGGCTTCTATCGAGTCACGCGAGTCCGGTTGGTGATCGCCGCCGTCGATGGCGACCGGATCTCGCGAGGTCTGCTGGCGTTGACCAATTCTCCTGCCGTCTTCGTCGCGACCACCATGGTCGGCAACAATCTGGCGAACTACCTGACGTCGCTGGGGGTCGTCTTGTTGACCAAAGAGATGTTCAGCGGGCCTGCCGCCATCACCGAGCTGGCCGCCACCATTCTGTTCTCGCCACTGGTGTTCGTGTATGGCGAAATGCTGCCCAAAAACCTGTACTTCCACGCTCCCAACCTTCTGCTGCGGCGCAGCGCCCCTGCCTTTCTGTGCTTTGCCGTCTTGTTTGCTCCGATTTCGGCGTTGTTGTGGTTTTTCGGGTGGTTGCTTCAAGCCATGTTGGGCGAGACACCTCTGCGAGTGAAACCGGCACTGGCGCGGAAAGAATTGCGAGAGGTGCTGCAGGAGGGGCAGGAAGCGGGCCTGCTGAGCCCATCACAACGGCAGATGGCCGAAAATGTTTTCGACATCGGCGGCGGTCTGGTCGAGAGCTTCTGCCGGCCCGAATCGCAGATCCTGACCGTGTCGGAAGACGCCAGTCGCGACCAGATCCTGCAGCTCGCCAAACGCTATCGAAAATCGATTGTTGCTGTAAGGTCTCGTCGCACACGAGCCTGGGCGGGGTATCTGCGCGTCGTCGATCTGCTGCTGGATGATCGGCCGATTTCCCGGGTCATGCGTCCCGTGATGCCGTTGCGTCGCGGCGAAACACTAATCCGGGCACTGCTCCGCATGCAAAGCGATCAGGTGGCTGTGGCCCAAGTTCTGGACCCAAACGGAAAGTCGCATGGTCTGTTGTATGCCAGCGACATCATCGATCGGATGGTTCGGAACCGGGCGGGACGCTTGCCAACGCCCGCGTTCCCGAAGCTCGTACGACCTGCGGCGCAGGCCGAACGTTCGCTGCAGCGTGACCCTGCGATTCGTAGTTCAGGTAGTTCACAAGCTGATGACTAGGCTGGTGAGCGGGATCGGCGGCCAACGCGGCGCCTAACGCGATGCGGGCATTGACCGTATCGCCCATCAAGAGATGCGTCTCGGCAAGATGAAAAAGGTATTCCGGCGACGCCGACGATTTTCGGATCGCCGCCGTCAACGAAGCGATCGCACCATCGTATCGCCCGAGTTCCTTCTGAGCCAATCCTTCGAGGAATCGTACCTGCGCGGGCACTTCGTCGACGGGATAGCCATCCGCTAAACGGCGCAAGGTGGCCAGTGCACGACCATGACGCCCCTGCTTCCGATAGCTCTCGGCGATCGCCAATTGCACTCGCGGATAATGCGACGAATAGCCGAGCGCGCGATGATAGCTGGCCAGGCTGCGCGCATCATCGCCCTGCCGTTGAAAGACATCGCCGCGCAGCGCCCACGCCGCAGCCAATTGCCGATTCGCCGCAATCGCCCGCTCGGCTTGCTCTGCCGCCAAGTCCAAGTCGCCTTGCTCCAAATGCATGTCACCCAGACGAACTAACAGATCCGGGTTGCCTCCCGATAGCTTCACTGCTAGCTGCATGTGCACGATGGCGTCCTGACGCGCGTGAAGATTCCACAAGGTTTCCGCGTACTGAGCCCGAATTCGTTCGTCGGTCGGGCACAGACGGACCGATTCGCTGATCAACGCCTCGGCATCCCCCCAACGGGCCTGCTGCATCGCCTCGGTTCCCCGCAGTGACAATTGTCGACCGGCCAGCACGTTTTCATCCAGCCGACTGCGGGAAAGGGACGAACAGCCTGTCGCGATGACCGCCAGCCACCCCCACGCAGCGATCAAAACGATTCGCAAAACAGACAAACCACGCATCCTTGGAACAGAGACAAGCTGGAAACCAAGTCGAAGGAGCTAGCGACGCGGAACAGTATCAGATCTCGGCCAGCCAAGCAAGAACGGATTGGATACACTGCCCCGATTCGTTAGGATATCGCTAGGATATCATCGCGAATCCGGGCGCTCGATCATCACATAAACACCCAGCAGTCGCACTTTTGTGGCACGAATAGAAACCATGCACGGTACATACAACAATTTCGGGGTCCATTTCAATTACCCAGAAGACTGGTCTCTGGTCGATGAAGAGACAAACCAATGGCCGCGACGGGTGTCGGTTCAGAGTCCTCACAGCGGGTTTTGGGAACTGCAGGCTTATCCCGCTCAATTCCAACCCGATGATTTGGCCCAGCAAACGCTGCAAGCGTTTTCCGACGAGTATGAAGGAGTGGAATCCGAACCGGTGTCGGAACCGATCATGGATCACATGGCGACCGGGTACGACTTGGACTTCTTTTGCTTGGACCTGCTGGTGACCTGTGAAGTACGCAGCTTCCGTCTGGGCGGTCAGACGATATTGTTGATCTGCCAGGCGGAGAGCGAGGAATTCGAGCTGCGTCGCAAAGTCTTCGAAGCGATTACCCTCAGCCTGTTCCTTGACCGAATCAGCACAGATTGAAACTCGAAATCCATGTCATCGATCAATATTCGCGAGGAATTGGACCGGTTTCGAGACCGTTTGTTGGACCTGTCGAATGCCAATCGGCTGCTGAATTATCGCAAGACCAAGACTCGCACGATTCAGATCGTCGATGCACAACTGGACCAAGTCATGCAACGGCTGGTCCAACAAGGACGACCGTATCGATTCCGCTGGATCGATGAAAGCGAGCCATGCCGCGACCTGGCTCGCCCGCTCGAGCCACTCCCGCAGTTGGCTCCGCCCGAATCCACCCCTCGAACCGACGATGAATTGGATTCAACTCACCGGAACGCACAGCAGGTTCCTGTCAGTCCACCATCACCGGATCCCGATTCGGACGATGAACTGTGGTCGCTACATCCGCCGCCCGGCCGTGAATCAGCATCCACGGACGTGTTGATTTCCCACGAGATCGAGGCGTTCGAACCCGATCGCCCCGCGATCAACCGCCGCGACGATACACTGCAAACGGATCGGACCGAAGCGGCTTTGGAAAGGGTGTTGACCACCGTTCGGCGAGCGGCCAACAACGCGATCGAAGAGACCGGTGTGAATTATCTGTACATCGCGTTGGGAATGTTGGAATGGAACGAGCGTGACAGCTTGAATCGCGTTCTGCGTGCGCCGCTGATTCTGGTTCCCGTGCGTCTGCAGCGCCAGTTCGACAACCGCCGGCACTGCTACGAAACGACCATGCACCACACGGGCGACGACATCCAACCCAATCTCTGCCTGGAGCGACGATTGGAGCGAGATTTCGGGATCGTTCTGCCGCCGTTGTTCGACGACGACGATCAACTGTTGACACCCGAGCGGTACTTCGCAGCCGTGTCCGAGGCGATCGCCGGCCAGAAGCAGTGGAAGATCGTTCGCGAGGCGATCGTGGGTTTCTTCATGTTCAACAAGCTGTTCATGTATCTGGATTTGGAGTCCGAAACGTGGACCGGTGACCGCGATCCGGAAAAAAATGCGCTGATCCGAGCGGTTGTCGAAGGCAGCCAGATCGACGACGATCTCGCGACGGGGACCTTCGCACCGGACTATGCGATCGACGAGTACCCGATCGCAGCAGCCATCCATCTGGTCAAGGATGCCGACAGCTCGCAGCATTCGGCGCTATGCGATATCGCCGAGGGGAAGAGCCTGGTGATCGAAGGGCCGCCCGGCACGGGAAAATCGCAGACGATCACCAACGCGATCGCCGATGCTCTGTACCGTGGGCAACGCGTCTTGTTTGTCGCTGAAAAGCTGGCGGCACTGGAGGTCGTTCGCAACAATCTGAGTTCTGTGGGGCTCGGACAGTTTTGCCTGGAACTGCACAGCGACGTGGCGACTCCGCAGCGTGTGATGAGCGAGCTGCGAAAGCGCCTGGAGTACACGGCTGAACAGCCTGGCGACGTGGTTGCCTTGCGTCGACGGCTGGAGGAACGCCGCGAAAGGATCGACCGATATCTGCAACGCATGGCGCAGCCGATTGGCCCGCAGGCTCAGCCGGCATACGAGGTGTTTTGGCGCGTCGCCGCCCTGCAGCAGAAGCTCGGTTGGGAATTGGCGGAAGAGATCTCGGTCCCCTGCGAAGTCGACGCGGCGGGATTCGATGCCGCTTGCTCGGCGCTCAAGGAATTGCAGGTCCACTTGAAAGAGTTGCACCCGATTTCCCGGTCACCTTGGCGAGGGTTGAACGCCGATCGCTTCGTTCCGTCCAAGATGCCCTTCTTCCAAGAGTGTGTCCGGCAGTTAAGCGACTTGGCGGACGATGCGTCGGCGAATCTCCGGACGCTGGTGGCGGACTTTGGCGATGCGGAGCGGATCTGGCTGGAAAGGGTGCTTTCGCCGGGTGCGGAGCGATTGGAGAGCGATCTGGCCGAGTGGTTTTCCGGTGTCCCTGCATCTGTGACGGACTGGTTGGCTCAGTTTGCGGTTCCCGATCACCTGGGCTTGGCCCAATCGATGCAACGCGAGATTCAAGAGATTCGCGCGAAAACGCTTCAGGCTCGTTCCGCGCTGGTCGTCGATCCCGAACAAGGTCGGGCGGCAGCCAACCAGATCGTCGACGCGATGGAGGTCTTTCGTTCCGCTGGCTTGCTGACGATTTCGTTGGCAAATCTGCAGGAGATGCACGTGCAGCGGCAAGCGGCCAAGAACAGCGTTCAGAAAATTACGCGATTGAGCCAGAGCCTGGCGGCGGCGGGATTCGATGCGAGTCACACGCAACGCCAGTTTGTCGAGACGGCGGAGAGTTACCGAATGATGATCCACCCGGCGGTCGCTGAGTCGCCGCCGCCTGAATTCGCCTTTCGACCGGATGCCGGCGAATTGGTCCAGCGAGGTCAGAACGAAACAGAACGCTTGCAGACGCAGATGGCCGCTTTGGAAAAGAAGATCTTCTTGCATAAGGTTCCTGCCCGCGAGACCATCGAGGAAATGATCGACGTTTTTTCGGCGTGGGGCAATTCGTGGTTTCGGGTCTTTCAAGCCCGGTACCGCTGGGCGCGGCGCACCATGAAGGAATTCGTACGAGCGGTCGCGGGACGAATGTCACCAAGACAATGCGTTCGTCTGTTGCGGGATTGGGTCGATTATCAGACCAAGCAGCAGCAGTTTCCTCGCGATGCAGCATTGCAGCAGTTGTTAGGGGATCGCTTTCGAGGTGAGGCGACGGATTGGCATGGGTTGCAAACCCTGGTCCGCTGGGCTCGGCAAGCTCAACGCATGGGCATGGATTACCAGGCCTGCTGCCAGCGGCATCGCCAGGTGCATGCGGCGCCCCCGATCAGCAATCGCGAATTGTTGGATGCTGCCAGCCGATTCGAACGTCAATGGCAGCATCGGGCCTGCCAGCCGCTGCTGGATTCGATGGATGCAACGGCGGTTCCGCTGGAGCAACTGGCGGATCGAATTGACCGATGGATCCAAGCAGCGGAGGTGATCCTGCAATATCGTCGCGCATTCCGCGGCGATGCCGGCAATTCGCTGGCGTCACTGCTGGCCGATGCCCGATTGCAGGTCGACGCTGCCGTTGCCGAACAAGCGTTGACCGAAGGGCCTTATCGTCAGGCGTTCGGCAATCTGTTTCAGGGACCCGGCACCGACGTACAGTCGCTGCACACCGCCCTTCGATTCCACGCGGTGCTTGCCGATCGAGGAATGGACTCGGACCTGATAACCCGATTGGGGGCGGATGCCGACGGCAGCATGCTTCAGGGCCTGTGCCGCAGCATGGCCCGGCTTCGGGAAGCGACCGGCGCGTGGCAAGACGTATTGGACCGATTGGCAGCCTTGGGCAGCCGACCTTCTCGCTGGCTCGTGCTGCCGGGTCCGCCCGACGATGTCGTTTACCGGGAAGTGTTGACCGGGACCAAGGAGCAGATCCCGACGATCAGCGGTTGGGCCGCCTATTGCCGTGCGGCCGAGCGGTGCCGTCCATGGGGACTTTCGTCGCTCGTCCAACGGCTCCAGGACGGTACGATTCCCGTCGACTCGGCGGTCGATGTCTATGAACTGGCGCTCCACCGGGATTTGGTCGAGCAATTCCTGGAAAATTCCAACCTACTGCTGGACGGTTCGCGGCAGGCGTTGGAAACGGCGCGACGCGAGTTCGTACAATTGGACGAACAATTGATCGAACTCCAGCAACACGAGGTGGCATGCCGCTTGCTCGGCAATGTCGTTCCACCCGGCAACGCTCGGGGACGAGTCGGGGAGTTGACGGAAATGGCCCTGATCCGCCACGAAACCAACAAGCAGCAAAGGCATTGCCGAATCCGGGATCTGCTGCACCGAGCGGGTCGCGCGGTCTTGGCGCTGAAGCCGTGCTTTATGATGAGTCCGTTGTCGATCGCCCAGTATTTGGCTCCCGGTTCCGTCGAATTCGATCTGGTGGTCATGGATGAAGCGTCGCAGATCAAGCCCGAGGATGCGTTGGGAACGCTGCTGCGGGCTCGACAGATGGTGGTGGTGGGCGATCCGAAACAGTTGCCGCCCACCACGTTCTTCGAACGAATCGGCGCAACGGAGGAAGACAGCGACAGCGAAGACACGTTTCTGGACAACACGGAATCGGTGCTGGAAGTCGCCATGAAGACCTTTCCCGCTCGTCGCCGCCTGCGCTGGCACTATCGCAGCCAACACGAATCGCTGATCGCCTTTTCCAACGCCATGTTTTACGATGACGAACTGGTCATCTTCCCTTCGCCGTCCAGTCAGCGAGGCCGTCTGGGCGTATTTCTGCAGTCGGTACCTGACGCATTCTTTTCGGGCGGCTGCAATCCGGTCGAAGCCGACGTCGTCGCCCAAGCGATCGTCCGGCATGCTCGACAGGACCCCGACCAATCGCTGGGCGTCGCCGCCTTTAACGCCGTCCAGGCCCAGACCATCCAGGATCGGCTGGAGGCGATCTGTGTCCGGGACGACCAGGCTCGCATCGCCGTCAGTAATTTGGAACAGCACCGAGAACCTTTGTTCATCAAGAATCTGGAAAGCGTCCAGGGCGACGAGCGGGACGTGATCTTTCTGTCGTACACCTACGGCCCTTCACCCGAGACGGGTCGCTGCTACAACCGCTTCGGCCCGATGGCCGGGGTTCACGGATGGCGACGTCTGAACGTGCTGGTCACCCGCGCGAAACGTCGCGTGGTCGTCTTCTCGTCCATGCAGCCCGGCGACATCATTGGCGGACCCGATCGCAGTCTGGGTGTCAACGCGATGAAACAATACCTTGAATTCGCGCAGACGGGCCGCAGCGTCCAGCGGGCGAGCACCTGGGAGCGAAGCCCTCAGTCGCCGTTCGAAATCGCCGTGTCGCAAGTCGTCCGGCGTCTGGGGTTGCAGGTCGTCCCCCAGGTCGGCGTCGCCGGCTATTTCATCGATCTCGGCGTGCTGGCGCCGGGCAGCCAAGACGAGTTCCTGCTGGGTATCGAGTGCGACGGCGCGACCTACCACAGCGCGAAATCCGCCCGTGACCGCGATCGGCTGCGGGAACAAGTCATACGACGGCGAGGCTGGGTGTTGCATCGAATCTGGTCGACCGACTGGTTCCTGAACCGTTCGTCCGAAGAAGAACGTCTGCGTCGGGCAATCCAAGAACAACTGGCAAATCGTTGATCGCCGGCCGGGGCCTATCCCCAGAATTGCCACCAGGGTCGTTTCTTGACCGGACCCATTTGTTGCGTGCCCAGCCGTCCGACCACTCCGGAAGCCCGCGCGTTTCGAAATTGCTCCGGCGCGTAGTGAGCACCGCTGAGATCGGCGCCCATCAGGTTGGCGCCATCCAATTTGGCCTTGCTTAAATCGGCCGAAGCCAGAATGGCGCTGTTCAGCTTCGAACCACGGAGATCGGCTTCGTGCAAGTCGGTCTTGGTCATGTTCCCACGCAGATCGGCGACGCTTAGATCGGCGCCGATCATCTTCGATCCGGTCAGGTCGCATTGCGCCAGATTGGCATAGCGAAACACCGAGCGCGAAAAATCAGCGTCATGGGCGCGAACGCTTTCCAAATTGGCCTCGGTGAAATCGCAGTCGGTGGCGGTCACCTTGTCCAAAACGGCTCCGCTCAAAATGGCCTCGTAAAAGCTGACCTTCTGCAGCTTCGCACCCGTGAAATCCGCTCGGCGAATGTCCGAGTTCCGAAAATTGGCGCCTGCCAAATCAAGGGCTCTCAGGTCGGCGCCGACCAGCTTGACCCCGGCAAGCGAATGGCCTTTCAAGGAATCTGCGTCGACCCGGTGCAGCACTTTTCCCGAATCTTTCTGTTTGATCTCGATCACCGTTACCCCCCTTTGGTCTGATGTGACGCGTCGCGACGTTTGACCATCGTGACTTCATTTCCTGCCGGATTGAACGTCACTTCATCCATGAAGGACTGCATCAGCAGCAGGCCCTTCCCGCCTTCGCGTTCCAAAACATCGGGATCACCCGGTTTGGGAAGTTGCGAGACATCGAAACCCGAGCCCTGATCGCGGATCACGAATCGAGCTTCCTCGTGAGACATCTTCACGTCAAAATAGATCCTGCGGTCGCTGAATTTCGAGTCGGCCAGGCGTTCATCGATCAGCATGGTGCCCTGACCGCTGAGCAGCACTTCGTGCATGCTCTGCATCTGCCCCGAGCTGATTTCCAAGTTGCCGCGATACAAGGCGTTCAGCAGCGCGTGCTCCAAAGCCAAACCGACTCGAATGCGGCTGGTCGAATCGCACAACTGGATGCCGGCCATCATCTGCAGCAAGAGATTGATCAGCGGGTCGATCAACGCAACTTCGTTCCGCAACTCGAACTCGAATTCGTTTCGATTCAGACAGCTCAGCAGCCGTTCGTAGCTGCGATCAACCTCGGCAGCGTGCAGCACCTGCGCGATTTCTTCGACCAGACGCTCGTGGAGCATGGATTTGGGTACATACCCGGCCGCGCCGTCTTCCAACGCTTCGATGGCCAGAGAATCGGTGCCCTGACCGGTCATCAGGATCACCGGCGTTCCCGGATAGTGGACTCGCACCGCCCGCACCAACTGCAAACCGTCCATTTCGGGCATCATCAGGTCCGTCAAGATCAGATCGTACTGCTCGCCCGCTTCCAGACGTTGAACGGCCTGTTTGCCATTGACGGCCGTATCGACGTCCCATTCAGACTGTTCCAACAGGCCGCAAATGTGGATAATCTGCGTCTGGCTGTCTTCGACAACTAAGATACGTGTCATGTGGCGAACCCTTTCCATGTTGGTTTCGAACCGCTGGCGCGGAATCGTTCAACGTTCCTCTCGCGTATTCCCTCGGGCGGCTGTTGCAGGCTAGCGGACCGGTCGACAAAACTATATTGTCTTTGTGAGCCAGAAAAACTGCAAGTCGGTAACGGGACTTTTCAACAAATAAAAAGTTTTGATGAATCGGGGTTTCTTGGAGGAAACGTCTGGCCGAATGCTCCGTTTCATCGTTCATCCAAACCGCCGTGCGCGTGGATGGTCTGGTACATGGTCAAGATGTTCTCGGTCGGCGTGTTGGGCTGCAAGTTGTGGCAGGGATTGCAGATCCAGCGAGCCGGTCGGTAGATGGCGATGCTCTCGAGGATCTCCGCGCGAACATCGTCGGGCGACCCGAAGGGCAGCGTCTGCTGGTTATCGATCGATCCGTGGAAAATCAGCCGGTCGCCGAAATCGGCAACAAGCCCCTCGCGTTCCATGCCCGGGCACCGCCACTGGATGGGGTTCAAGATCTCGATGCCCACTCGATCGATCAGGTCCGGCAGGAAGAGCCGCGCGGCGCCGTCGGTGTGATACATGACGTGGATTCCGAACGACCGAGCGAGTTCGGCCATGTGGATCTGATGAGGCAGCAGGAAACGGCGGTAGGTCTCCAAGCCGATCAACGGGCCGAACTGCGAACCCAGATCCTCGGCGACCCACGTCAGATCGATCCGCCCGCCGCCTGCTTCGAAGCTGCGTCGCAGGTGTTCGTAATGGAAATCGAACAGGTGGCCCAGGATGGCATCGGCGATTTCGGGACGCAGCACTAAGTCCTCGAACGATCGTTCAAGTCCGCGCAGGTAGCCATACAGCAGAAACGGCTCGAAACAACCGCAATGAATGGGGCGATACCCATCGTCGGTATCCAGTTGACGGCGGATGACCCGATAGTCGAAGTCATCCGGATCAGGCCACCGCCAGGCATGGATTTGAGCCACGTCGGTCATCTCGGCCAGCGGGTGATAATCGGGCTCACGATACGCGCCGCTGCCATAGTCGACCGTCCTATACCGGATTCCCCAGAGATCGGCGCTCGGATCATTTGGATGGTGGTTGCGGAGCGGTGTCGCAGCGACGTAGCGCCGCGCGTCGATGTGCAGATGCCGGTAGAGCGCTTCGATGTCCTTGCACTGCAGTTCCCGCAGCAGCCGAGCGGTCACTTCGTCGGTCGCCTGATAGTCCGTGGGGACGCGATCCGGTCGTTCGCCCTTCAGCAAAGCCAGCCAACGTTGCCGCGGCGTCATCGCTTGTCGGGCCACGGGTTACTCCAAGGGCAAGCGGACATTTCGGCCTCCTTCGGCGATCGATCGGTCGATCGCCAAGCACAGCTCGTGCGTGCGATACGCATCGGCCACGTCGCAATGCGCCGGACGATCTTCGCGAATACTGTCGACCAGGTGGTCGATCTGGGCATCAAACGGATGGTGATGGACGTCGCCCGAATCCGGCAGGATGGTCGGCATGGTTGTCCACGAGGTTTGTCCGGGCAACATTTTCTTGCTCCAGATGCGGTTGTCGCGCAGCGAGCCTTCGGTGCCGATCAGATCGATATTGAACGAATAGGGAATATCGGCGTCCAGCAGCACCGAGGACTTGCCGATCGTACCGTCCTGCAGCTTCATCACCGCCACGACGTTGGCATCGTACTCGTACAGCCCTTTCGCGTTGTTGGCCATGGCCGACACTTCGACCACTTCACAGCCGGCCAGCCATCGCAGCGCGTCCAGGGCATGGCACCCGCCCAGCAGGTTAGCGCTGCCGCCGGTTTGCACGGTATGAGCCCAGGGCCAACCGGTATACGCTGGTCCCAGACCGTGCCAGTAATCGACCTCGATATAGATCAACCGTCCGATCGCATCGCTGGCGCGCAACAATCGAAGGGTTTCCAGCAACGGATTCCAGCGCAACACGAAACCGACGACGCTCTTGACGCCCGCCTGTTCGACTTCTTCTCGCAGACGGCGGTTTTCGTCCAGGGTCAGCGCCATGGGCTTTTCGATCAGGATATGTTTCCCGGCCTGGGCCGCCGCGATGCCTTGCGGGGCATGAACGTGGTTCGGGCCACTCAAGTTGACGACATCGACGGCCGGATTGGCCAGCACTTGTTCGAATCCTTCCGCGACCGGGCACTTCAATTGAAAATGCCGGATCAACGCCGCAGCGCTCTTCGGGTTGCGGCTGCTGACGGAAACGATCTCCGCGTGCGGATTGCGAATCCAGCTCGCCGCATGCGCGTAGGCCACCTGCCCCACCCCATGAATGGCAACTCCCAGTTTCCCGTCGATCATCATTTGGCTCCTATCGGTTGAGGCGTCGTCACAAGACTGCCCACGTGGGTCGGTATCTCCGAGACCGACCACCTTTGGCTACGTCCTCGAAGACCGACGCGGAATCAGCACGTTCGGACTTCACTATAAACGACCTTCGGCGCGCCGAGAATGGGTCATGCGAGCGGGACCAATCGGTTCGAAGCGATGTTGCTCGCTCTCGGAACAATTGTGCGTCCTAAACGCCAGGCTGTAACTGGGCGTAAACTTCATCAAGTGCAGCAGCCGGCGGGAGCATGTTCAATCTCCACTTTGGTTCTCCGGACTCCGTATTGGCGGCCATGTTTTCGAATTGCTGAGCGTTGATCCGGATTTCCTCGTTCAGCGGATCGAGTTCGCTGGCCGCTTGGAATGCTGCCCGGATCGCATCCTCCGAGTCGTTCAATCGATGCAGCGAGATGGCGAGCAATTCGGACAAGGTGGCTCTAGCCGTATCGCTTCGGGCAAAGGCGAGGCCGCGTCGGCAAAGTTCCACGGATTCTTGATCCTTTCCCGAAAGCAACGCTTGGCGAGCCAATTCCACGTAGGGCCAAACGATTTCAGTACGGCGATCCAGTGCCTGCCGAAAATCATGCATGGCGTCCGGGAGATCGAGTTGCTGTTTGAGGAATCCTCGTGCGATCAGAAGCGTCGAATTCTCTGGAAACCTCTGTACGGCCTCGTCCAACACGCGCAACGATTCGTCGGCGCGCCCCAAGTGATTCAGGCACTGCGCCTTCGTGGCGTATGCCGCTATCTC
Organism: Planctomycetaceae bacterium; assembly: GCA_007121535.1. Lineage (GTDB taxonomy): Bacteria > Planctomycetota > Planctomycetia > Pirellulales > Pirellulaceae > SKKK01. Next base: position 24,085 of record SKKK01000276.1, read on the forward strand.
AACCGAGGCCAGTTCCTCATTCGATGGGTCCATTCGAGCAAAGCCCTCATCTACCGCCCGCAGAGCCTCGTGAAAATCGCGTCCTTCGCCGGATTGCAGCGCGTGGGCGTGAAGGACATCGGCCACAATGAATAGCAAACGAGCCGACGCTGCTGAATCCCGCAGGTACGCCTGGCACCGGTTCAACACCTCCGGCCAGTCCTGTATGGCCTTCAAGCATTCCAAGGCCAGAACGCAGTAGTTCGCGTTTTCCGGGTTCAGCCGTTTGGCGTTGTCAAAGAAAAGCAGTGCGACCTCCGGATGCCCCATTTGCATCCAAGCCCTTCCGCGCAGGGAGTCCACGATGTTTCGGGGAAGGAACCGGGGCGGCCGTCGGAGGTGCTGCAAGAATTCGTCCCACCGCTTGCAATGAAATGTATCGAACTGCGCGCGTGCGAGTTCTTCTTCCGTCATGGGCGGCCAGTCGGATTCCACCCAAGTTTCCCGGTCGCGCAGCGAGTTGAGATCGGAAGACAAGCCCCAAAGCCGCTCTTTCTGTTGATCGTCGATTTCCGTCCACACATCGTTCAACTCGTCCTCTTCACGTTCATGGACGCCGGTCGATGCTGCATCCCAAGACTGTGCCACGTGCAGATCGAGTATCCGTTTCAGCCACATGGAGTAACTGACCGACGGACACGTTCTAGCAATCATCGTCAGCCTCCCCGCTGACCCATTGGTCGCGTGTGTCGTAAATCGCCTGTTTGAATTCTTGATATGGCATTACCGCCTCCGGTTGGACTGTGCCGTGGTCATCGCGATCTGGTACGAGCATCAGTCGATCCGTCAGGACGGCGAGTTCAAAGCTTCCATTGCCGATGCGGAACAAATGCAAGCTATTAGGGCCAATCGCGCCGGGCACGAGTCCCGAATCGCTCAACCGCTGCGGTACCATTCCGGGACTGAATATTTGTCGGGCGATACGGCGTCTCAGCCCGCCGACGGAAGAAACGACGGACATACCACCTTGGCGCGGTCGAGCGTTGCCTTCGTTGTCCGGTGCCAAGTCTCGTTCTCGAACTCCCAGTCTCGTCGCGGAGTCGCCAATGACCGGGCGCAGGGGTTCACCTTCGGCCCTCATCGGTCGATAAGCACGCGGCATGGATTTTCCTCCGTCCCCTTATTCGTTCGTCACTAACCAATCGGAGATGCTCTCCCACCAGCATTATCCTGCCCTTGGCTGTTATTACACATGTCTTACTCCACATTCTATGCAATCCAAAACGTGCCGAAAATAGGACAAGGCGTCCATGTGTCGTCGCGGACTGCTTGGGTTGCGGAGGTCGGCCAACGCTAGGAAGCAGGCGGTCCCGTTGGTACAATGCTTTCGGCAGTCGAACAGCAATCATCAAACCGTTTGGAAAGGACCTGGATCATGTGCCATTTGTTTCTTCGGGCTGTGGTGCTGTTAGCAGTTGGGCTGATGGGCTCCGGCCCCGCAACGTCGGTGGCGGCCGAGCCAACGTCAGCCCTGCCTAGTGCGACCCCGGAAGAGCTGCCTTTGTGGCGCGGCTTTCAACTCTTGGAAAAGTTCAATCGCCCGCGCAACACGGGTGGCTTTCGCGAATCGGATTTCCAAATCATTCAAAAGCTGGGCTTCAATTTCGTCCGCCTGCCGATGGATTATCGGACGTGGATCGTCGACGACGATTGGACTCGGTTCGATGAACAATCGTTGCGGGAAATCGACCAGGCGGTCGCTTGGGGCGAGCAATACGATATCCATGTCATGCTAAACTTCCACCGCGCACCCGGTTATACGGTGGCTCGGCCCGGCGAGCGGCTCAGTCTGTGGACCGACGCCGAAGCCCAGCGGGTTTGCGCGATGCACTGGGCGATGTTTGCCAAACGGTATCGCGGGATTCCGAACGAACGCTTGAGTTTCAATCTGCTGAACGAACCGGCCGATGTTGAACCGGAAGCCTATCTGAGGGCGATCGAACCGATCGTCGCGGCGATCCGAGCGGAAGATCCCGAGCGATTGATCGTCTCCGACGGACTCCAGTGGGGGCGACAGCCGGTTTTGGAACTGGCCGATTGGGGAATCGCCCAGGCCACGCGCGGTTATACGCCGATGGACATCTCGCATTATCAAGCCAGTTGGGTCTCGGGCGCCGATCGGTATCCGACGCCCGCTTGGCCTCGCGTCCAGGCTTACGGAACGTTGTATGCCCCGAACAAGGCCGGAATGAGCCCCGGATCGATCGCACCGCTGATCGTCCACGGACCGTTCCCGCAGCAGACGGCGCTACGCATTCACGTGATGACCGTTTCGAACCGTGCCGATCTGGTCGCTCGAGCGGACGATCGGACCATCTGGGAAAGATCGTTCGTCTGTGGCCCGGGCACCGGCGAATGGGAAAGAGCCGAGTACCGCAAGCAGTGGGACGTTTATCAGAACGTCTTCAATCGCAGTTACACGATGACCGTTCCTGCGGGCAGCCAGCGAGTCGAGCTGGCCATGTTGAGCGGGGACTGGTTGCAAATCACCGAAATCGGGCTGACGCCAGGCGACGGACCGGAAATCGTGGTAACACTTCGGCCCGACTGGGACCGACCACCCGCCGAGCTTACCTTCGAGTCGACCCTTGACGGCGGCACGCTGGTAGGCCAGCAGATGGAGGACCGTCAATGGTTGTGGGAAACGAACATCGTTCCCTGGCAGCAGGCTCAGCAGCACGGCATCGGCGTCATGGTGGGAGAATTCGGCTGCCACAACCGCACCCCGCACCACGTCGCACTGGCCTGGATGGAAGATTGCCTGAAGAACTGGCAAGAAGCCGGTTGGGGCTGGGCCTTGTGGAACCTGAGAGGTTCCTTCGGCATCCTGGACAGCGGTCGCCAAGACGTTGACTACGAAGAATTCCACGGCCACCAATTGGACCGCAAAATGCTGGACCTGCTGCTGAAGTACCGCTGAAACCCCATGCGCACCCAGCGGTCAGGCCCATCAGCAAATGGGTATTGCTGGCAAATAGGTGCCACCCACCTATCGATGCTCCCTGTCGCGACCAAACACGTCGCCTGTCTGGTGATGATCGGATTCGATTGAAACGGATACCCGGCCTCGAAACCTTGGTGCTTGATTTCGGGATGCGTTGGGTCTAATTCGGTCGTCGCTACGCGACTAGCGATTTCGCCCAAGACCCGACCCGTGGGTTGAAACCCACGGCTATAGTCATGCTGTCGCTACGCGACGCCTTGGCTCAACCTGCCGCGGGTTTCGTCGTACGGATTGGGGGACGCCTGGGCTCAACATGCCGCAAATTTCGTCCAGCCGGTTGGGGTTTCTCAGGCCACGGGGCCGTAGCGGGGGCCAAGGTCGGGGGCCAAGCGGCGACCGAGGGCCAGAAGTTCTTCAAGCTGCTGGTCGGTCAACGGTCGATAGCCGCGGGCGATTTGGACGTTGGCCAACGCCTGCTCCATCGTGTACGGACCGATCACTGCCGCACTGACTCCTTCCAGATCCAAGGCGTAAGCCAGCGCTTGGGGTAGACGCTCAGGTTCGGTGACGCAGCCGACGTGAGCGCGACGATGGTTGGGAAATCCGCCTTTGATCCCGACGTAGACCTTCATGGCGATCACGCCGACGTTTTGCCGACGGCATTCGGACAACACGGCTTTTTCAAACCCGTAGATGTTGCGGTCGGCATAGTTCATCACGGGCATGACCACGTCGATCAGACCGGTTTCCAAAAGACGCAAGAAGTTTCCGGGGCGACTGTGGCCCGAGATGCCCAGGAAGCGAATGCGCCCGGCCTTCTTTTGGCGGACCAGGTAGTCCAACACGCCGTCTTTGTCCAGAACACGGTCGATGTTGCGGCTGCCGGCGCTGTGGATGTGGACCAGATCCATGTAATCGGTCTTCATCAAGCGGAACGATTCGGCCAGCGACCGTTCTGCGGCTTCGGCCAGATCGGTCGATACTTTGGTGGCCAAGAACAACCGCTCTCGCCGAGCGGGGATCAGGCGGCCCAATGCTTCCTCGGCGTTGCCGTAGATGCGAGCCGTATCGACCAGATTCACGCCTCGGTCCAACACGGCGCCGAAGATCCGAGTTGCTTCGTCCACTTCGATGGGGCCTTCCCCGATGGGTGCGGTGCCGAGTCCCAGGATTGTGACTTCGGCCCCGGTGCGGCCCAGGGTGCGAGTGGGCAACGGTTCGGTGTCCGACGGCTGGGTATCGTGCGAATCGGACGCTGCGGCATGACCGGCCATCAACAGTCCCGCACCAGCGGTGGTATGCCGCAGGAAGTCACGGCGGTCCCAACGAGTCTTGTTGGAACAGGAAGGTTCGGCGATCGAGGGATCGCCGGGGGTTCGATGGGGCGTGTTGGTCATCGCGATTTACCTCCAAGGTTGTTATGACGAAATGGTTTGATCGACGGCCCGCCGGTATCCCTTGACGACGATACGATCCGGGTGGACATCGACCAGGGCGTACGAGCTGTTCTCCGGCCCCGAGCCTTCGACCATGGCTCGAAGCGTGTAGTAGTGGATGCCTTCCAGTTCGCGGTACGATCCGGAATGATGGTGTCCTTGAAACACTGCGAGCACTTTGCCGGAATCCCCCAAAACTCGGCGCACCCGGGCAGCATTGTTCACAAAGATGTTGCCGGAACCGTCCAAAAGCTGGTGGATGAACACGATCACCGGGTGCGGTGAATCATTCAGTTGGGCCTCGATCCACTGAAGCTGTTCGGTGGGGATATTGGCATC
>SKKK01000273.1 GCA_007121535.1 Planctomycetaceae bacterium
GGGAGCCAGACGGCGGAGAGAGAGGTATTCAGGGCAACCAGTCACGGAACGGAAACGGGTATGCGAGAAAACGCGAAATCAGGCCAGAATGCGACAAATTGAACACGCCACTCCCGACCCCTTTCGCACGACTCCACCAAGAAACACCGGGCCGAGGGCTTACTACGGCGTCTTCCACCGCAACGTCGGCTTGCCTTGCGAGCCGGAATTTGCGGGCGAAGGGGCGGAATCGCTGGCTTTGGCACTGGCGACCACCGTGTTGCCCGCTGAAGTGCCGGGAGGTGGCGGCAACGAAGCGATGGGGCTGGAACCAGCGTCCGGCACGAATAACTCGGGGGCCGGTCTCGACGACCCCGACGACGGCTGGTCATAAGATGCCAATTGAACTCCCGTCGAAGCCGAACCATTCCCACTGCTCTCGGAGCCAGCGCCCCGCGTCCCGATCGATCTCCAAAGCTCGGACGACGAGGTGAGTGACGAATCGGACGAAGAGGTCAACGGAGTCGTGTCGGAGTCGTTGCCGGTCGGCTTCGGCTGAGCCGGCGCCGATTCGGCCGGAGTTCCGCTCGGCTGTTGATAATAGGGCTGGTTGCGCGCCGTGCTGTTCGTCGCCGGCGGTGGAACGCGCGACGAACCGTACGGGGCCAGTACGTTGAATGACGGTCTCGGCGCGTGGCAGCCGGCCGAACATGCCAAAACGATCAGGGAAGCGGCGAGCCACTTCATTGGCAGATTCCTTTCCGCCTGAACCATAAAATCAAGAATTAGGCGGGGCACCTTAACGCGAAAGTCAACTCGCGGAAAGATCAATCCTCCATCTTTTCATCACTTTTCACGCATTCGCCGCTCGCTAAAATCGGGAGAAGCTATCAATGCTAGATTCTGGCCGATTCTGTTCGGAAAACCGGGAGATGTCGTTCACGCAAAACGTTCTGCAAGCCTACTCGGTCAAGATAACCGGCCTCACGTCATTGGGTTCAGCGGGGGGATTCAGTGGGGCAAGGTTTTGGCGAGTCGAAACGCCGACGGCCACTTTGTGCTTACGACGCTGGCCGTCCGAGCACCCCTCGCCCGCAAGACTGCAATCGATCCATCGGATTTTGAGCCATGTCTATCAGCAGGGAATTACCGAGGTTCCCGTACCGTTGGTCAGCCGCAAGGGTAGCACGATGGTCCACCAGGACGACCATCTCTGGGAATTAACCCCCTGGATGCCGGGGTCCGCAGATTATCACCGCCAACCGACGCGACCACGATTGATTGCGGCGATGCAACTGCTGGCACGTTTCCACCAAGCGACCGAAGCCCTTGCGGCGGAACCGGGAGTTCGAAGACCGTCGCCGGGCCTGAACCAGCGACTCGAACTACTGGATCAGCTACTGGCCGACCAAGCTCGCCAAATCGCCGTCGCCGCCGAAAACGATGCCTTGACCGACCGGCAAAACCGGGCGCGTGCCCTGCTGGAAGCATTCACAAACCTGGCCCCGAGGGTCCGCGCAAGGCTTGTCACAGCCGCCCGAGCCAACGTGCCTTTGCAACCGTGCCTGAGGGATATCTGGCACGACCATGTTCTGTTCATGGGCGAACAAACGAGCGGTTTGGTCGATTTCGGCGCCATGCGGGAAGAGACCGTCGCGGCGGATGTCGGTCGACTGTTGGCCAGCTTGGTGCGCGGCGATCGATCCGCCTGGCAGGTCGGATTGGACGCCTACTGCCAACAGCGCCGTCTCGATTCCACCGAACTTCAATTGTTGGATGTATTTGTCCCAACCACGGCCTTGTTGTCAGGGATGAATTGGCTGCGATGGATGTACTTGGAAAACCGAGTCTTCGAGCACTACGACCGAGTCCTCCAGCGAATCGACGACAATCTGGGTGACTTGCGCAGAACAGATAGCTTTTGACGAACTTTGTGGCGTCCACGGGCAAGGCTTCGTCGTTCTTCCTTGATATACTTCACAAACGATTTTTGATCGCGCGCATACGTTAAGGACTTGTTGAGGGAATTGAAGAGATGGGACGATCCAAACGGTACTGGTAATCGGGCCACAGCGGGCAGTTCAAGTGAATCCAGGTCTTGATCGCCCGCAGTTCTTCCTGGTCCAGCGAGACTTGCTGATGATTCTCGTCCGCCAACACGGTCCACAGACGGCTCTGGAGCGTCCCGAAGCTGAGGGGTTCTGCTTTGAAGTGCCGCATCCCGTAGGTATAGTCGAAATAGTGAACCCAACCGCCTTCGATCAGGCTGCGGTACGATCGAGGCACGCGATCGTTGTCCAGCGTGCCTCGCAGATCGCTGCGTTCCGCTTGGCTGCCGTCGTGGCAGCTCACACAACGGGAATCCAGCACGGGTTGGACAACCTTCTGATAATCGAACGCGGTGGCGCCCCACGACGGTGGCTGCAACGACCGGGGTGGCTGCAGCAGGGCGGAGCCAACTTCGTCACCAGGCGACACGTGGCGGTCTTCATGACAGCCGATGCAACCGCGCCGTTCACCGGCTTTCAATTGGACGACGCTTCGCATCCGCTGCAATTCGTTCCAGTGCTGGTCCAACAACTGAAAATACAGCACCCTTCCCGCGGGCGCCAAAAAGTTGACCGATCCGTCCTCTTCGATGGGCACCGTGCCCAAAGATGCCTTGGCAACATAACTGGGCCACCCTTGGGCTTCACGCACCCGATACAAACCGGGGGAGACTTGCCGGACGTGATCGGACCAAACGTGATTCGTGCGCAATGGGCCCAACAGCGCGTTCGGCGTCCGAGTCTTGTAGGTGGCGGCCGGTCCGCGAACCAGATGCACGGGCGCGGCATAGAAATCGGTGAACGGCGGGTGATCGGCCCGGTACTGACCGCACGCCAGTTGTTCCAGCGTCGGCGGAACCTCTTCGGCCACGTGCAAATATCTGGCTTGGCCGCGAGCCACGGACGAACCCAGCCCCAGATAGACGTCCTGGATCGTGAACTGGCCCAAATCTTCCCGAGCCAATCGATCGTCCCGAATACTGGCCGCGACGGGTGGACGAGGACGCGGGCGCAACGGGCTGGGGCGTTTGCTGCTGATTTTCGGATCGGCATACAGCAGTTCCCGGTTCCCGTAACGATCGATTACGTACAGGCACCAATGATGCTGGTTGTCGGGATTGTGGGCTACCAAGAAGTGGTCGCTGGAAATCGGGTACGGGTCGCGAAAAGAATCGTGATGCGACCGACTCATCTGGTAGTGCGGCCGGGTATCCGGGGTGATGTTCGTGATCGCCGCAGTATCGAACGGCCCGTGGCTACGGTCGATCAGCGCAATGGGTCCTTGGTGGTCGCCGTGCGACATCAGGGTGCAGACGATCTCGTTGGTGCCGGGAACCTCGTGTGCCTGGCTGTAACAGTTGGGTGTATTGTTTCCGAAGATCAGTTCCGGATGGGTACCGTCGGGCCGGATGGCCCACAGCGTATGGCCGAAATCGGCCCCCTTGTCGAGATACTCGGATCGAGTCCAGAGGATGCGGCCGTCCTGCATGACTGACGGCTTCCATTCGCTGAGATTGGCGTACGAGAGCCGTCGGATCTGCGACCCATCCGCTTCCATGCGATACAGCACGTAAGCCTGGGGACGCCAGCAGAGGAACCGGACTTGACAGCGGGTACTGTGAAAGGCCAATCCCCCGTCGGGCAAACAGACCGCGTCGAAATCGTGGTAAGGTCCTTCGGTCAACTGCCTTCTTTCCGAGCCATCGGCCCGCATCGTGTGCAGATGCCAGTACGATTCCCAACCGTCGACCTGCGGTTGATCGGGCCGATAGGAAAAGTAGATGTTCCGAGCCTCGTAGTCGGCCGTCGGCTCACGAACGATGCCATCGCTGCCGTCGAACAGTTGTTGGACGACGGCCCGCTCCGGTCGGAACCGATCCTGCGAATCGCGGGGGATGCTCAGCAAGTACACGCCGCCTCCCGGTTCCATGATCCCGTCCAGATGTTCGCTGTAGTTGTGAGATTCGAGGAACGGGTGACGCTTGGCGAACAAGATACGTTCCAGTGGCGCCAAGTCGGGGTCGCGGAAGAATAACGCTCGTTTCGCCAGACGTACCTCAATGTACAGCTTCTGGCAGTCGGAGGCTTCCAGTGCCCGCTGTCGGAATTCGTTGGCCTGACGTTGCGATTGGTCGACATCCAATCCCTTCGCTTGCAGTCGCTGCATCATCTCTTCGAAAAGAACGAGCACCCTTTCCAACGGATCCAGTCGCGCCAGCCGTCCCCAATAGGGTTCGCCGCCCGGTACCGCCGGACGGTCGATCAGCAACGGCGACAGATGATCGTCGGTCGGAATACTGCTCCACGTCGCACGCTCGCGGAGAAACGTGTACTGCAGGAACCCGTCCCACGTACGCTCCGGCAGCCGATCGATCGGCAAGTAGGGCAATCGACGGGCGCGGCCAGCAGCGGTCCGATCACGACGGGCAACCGTTTGCCATTGACGGCCATCTAGCGAGACCAGGACCTCGAACGCCTCGGGGATACGATCGGTGTATCGCCCGGTTCGATCTCGCGTGACGATGACCCGAGCGACCTCGGTTTCCTCCCGCAATTCGATCTGAACCCACTGACCCTCTCGCTCCGCCGCGATCCAACTGAAATCGTTTCCGTAGCGGCCGTCGTTCAAGTGATGGATCTGATGGATGGCATAACCGGGCAACACGGACGACGCGCTGGCCACCGAACCTCGCTGGGCCAACGCCAGATTTTCCGAATTTTCCGGACCATAGATTTCCAATTCGTCGATTCCCGGCTGTGAACTGCCGCTGGTCTGGAGGATCGCGATGCGAACGAAACGTGCCCGGTGCGGCGGGAAATCCAATGCCTCGGGCGGACGCATGGACCGCTCGGCGACCTGGCTCAATTTCTCGCGGAATTCTTCGGAGACCAAACGAGGCTCGGATTGTCCTCGTCCGGCTTGCGGAATTGCCCCTCCGAAAACCAGAACGACCATCACGCTGCAACAGATACTCGACTTCATCACCCTGTCCTCTTATTGGATTTCCGGCATACCCACCCGTTGGCCCTCGCGCATTCGCTGCTGGCATGCCGCTTCGTGGACCCCGTAGAATATGCCGTTCAGATCGATCCACATCGCCAAACGACGCAGTTCGTCATCGCTCAAATGAACGTCCTCGTGCCCAGTGCGCAGCATCCGCATCAGACGGCTGCCGCGCGCGCCGTACAATCCCCCAGGCGGCGTGACTTGAATCTGATTCCGTGCGCCGAACCGCGGCACCAAATACTTCTTTGCATTGTCGGGATTCGTTCCGCTGCCCCAGAAGGCGTTCAGATCCTGCATCAACGCGTGATACGAGCGGCTGAAATGCCCCAGCGGCTGGCCGGTCAGGTCGATGTTGCCGGCCGGATCCTGCCCACCGTGACACTGCACGCAATGTTGATCCAACACCGGTTGAACGACCTCGACGTAACTGAACGGTCGCCCGCCCCAATCGCCGGGGTCCGGATGCGACGCGGGACGTTGCATGGCCAGCGGTAGCGACTCGACCGACGGTGGAGCGGTGGTCTTGGGTTCGTGGCAACCGACACACGCGACCCTTTCGCCCGGCTGCAAATAGGTCAGGGATCGCATCGTCTGGTAGGCGTTGCCGTCTTCGTCCAGCGCTTGAAGCAACAGCGGCGTATGAGCTGGCACCAGAAAACGGGCCGATCCGTCCGCTTCGACCGGCACCGTTCCCAACACGGCCCGACCATTCTCCTCACGCGCGGCTCCCACAGGCGGATCGTCCGCCAGAGGCGTTGTCTTGGGAAAGATCTGCACGATTCGCAACTGCTTGATGAAATCCGCGGCGACGTCATCCAAACCCTGCGTCACGTCGGTCAACACCATCTCGCCCACCGGCGGAGCGTCTTCCGGCAATTCGCTGGGCAACACGGGCGGGCGTGGACGAGCGCGCAGCGGGATCGGGTTCGTGCTGCCGATCTGCGGGTCCCGATAGATCAGCTCGCAATTGTTCCAACGATCCAATACGTAGATGCCCAGCGCCTCGCGCCGATTGGCACGCGGCTCCCATTCCAAGGGATACGGGCTGTAGGCCACCAGATAGAAGTTCTCGGAAAGCGGCCAAGGCGCCGCGTAGTATTGGCCGATGTCACGACTCTCCGATTCGGGAAACGGAATCTCCGGCGTGATCCGTTCGATGGCTTCCAGCCCGTCGGCCGCCACCGTCGGGTCCAGCAATGCGATCGAACCGGCGGTGATCGAGTGATGCGCCGAGGCGGTGAACAGGATCTTCTGGCTGTTCGGGATCGGTTGCGCCTGGAACGTGCAGTGGGGATTGGGCGTCGCGTTTCCCCAGACGGCAACCGGGTTCGTGCCGTCAGGCCGCGAAGCCCACAGATTCTGGTGAGTCACCGCGTCGCGGTCGATGTAGTCCCAACGCGCGTACAGAATGTGCCCCGAGTTCGAAACGGCCGGATACCATTCGTTGGTATCGTGATACGAAAGCGTGCGGATCTGCGACCCGTCCGGATTCATCCGATGCAACGTGTACACATCCCAGCGCGAGCTGAATTGGGCTCCGAAACAGCGAGCATAGCCTTTGCGCCGCGTGGACATCATGGCGATCCCGCCGTCAGGCAGATAACAGGGCATCAAATCGTCGTACGGGCCATCGGTCAATCGTCGCAAGCCAGTGCCGTCGACGTGAACTTCCCAGATATGGTAGTAGTGGTACGAGGAATCCTGGTCGTTAGCCACCTGCCGGTAATCGAGAGGGCCGGAAGGGCAATCCACGTACGAGAACACGATCCGCTGGCCGTCGTAGCACAGCCGAGGTTCCAGCACGTTGCCCTGTTCAAGCCGACCTTGCAGAAGATCGCGGTTGCGAAGGGACCGACCCGGTTCCTCCAACACGAACAACCCGCCGCCGGGCCGCGCTCGCCAACCGTAGTGCTGCATGACCAAGTGGCTGTACGACGTGGGTACCCGTTTGCAAAACAACAAAGGTCCAAAGTCCAGCAGCGGATTGGCCAGCACGACCTCGCGTTTCAGACGTCGTACCTGCAAGTACAACGCGCCCTGGTCGATGCCGTCGTCCTCGGCGCAAGACGCCAATCGTTGCAACCGATCCGCTTGCTCGGCCAATAGATCAGGACCGTGAACCGTTTGCAGGAACTGGATCAAATCCTGAGTCTTCTGCAGATGTTCGGCAATCGACGCACGAAAGGTTTCCGGACGCTGGTGATCCGTCTGGTCTTGCCGCTGCCAATCCTGTTGGATCATCGCCCAATAGTCAAGCTCGCGGATGCCAGCCTTGCGCAACGACGTTCGCAGTGTCGTCAACGAACCGTGGACCGAGGCGGGATCCGCTGACGCATCTTCCAGCCAGCGAGCCAAACGCTGCATGCCGATCAACGAGTTGCCCTCGTACGGGCTCATGACAGCCCCTGTCTTCCAGGAATCGTCGCCCGCGTCACCGGTCGACAGCGGATCGGCCTTTGCCGTGGTGACCACGTCGACCGTCAACATCCCGTTCGCCTGAAGCTGTACTCGCATTCGCCAGGGTACGAGGCTTTGGAGAGCCAACGCGATTCCGGACGCGTCGGAGCCATCAGCCAGCACCGCACAACCTTGCGACGAACCGCTCGACAACTCGACCGTCGCCCCAACCGTCAGCGAGGTCGACCGCAACGCCCAGTTCGCATCGAACCAGATCAGTTGGGGCGCACCCCCGGACGACTGCCCGTCGATGGGCGTCTCGTAATACCAATGTCCGGCCCCCTGCTGTCTTGCATCGAAAGCCTCCGACGCCTGAAATCGTTGGCCGTCTTCGTAGGTGATCAGCGGATCCCAGTAGGTCGTGTCACAGGCGATCGAACCTCGTTTATCGACCACAAAACGAATGGCGTCCCCATGCCGGACGGAAAGCGTCAAATTCGGATCCAGCCCCTGGCCGTCGTCGCCTTCGAGTTCATGCTGCCAGACGGGTTGTTCATTGTGCAAGATTGTCGCCCGCACGCCATCCCCATCCAGGTGTGCCTTGCGAACTCGACCCGTCACGGTAATCGAGCCATCGGCGGGCACCGAGAATCGTCGCACACTGGGGCCACGTTCCCCCGGGTGATGCCAATCCTTGCCGATCCGCAGCCACTGCTCGTCACCCTGCCAGAACGTCGATTCGTACCAAACCGCCTCGCGATGCTCCAGCCGCTGGTACCCCGCATCCTGCTCGGCAGCCACGCGAAACGAAAAACTTGCCACCGTCCGCTGGTCGCCACCGTCTTCCTGGGTTCCCCCCGACCGCGCATCACTTGGCGTGAACAACAGGGCCGACAAAGCCAGTACGAAGCCAAACGACATCCGGCGAAGGATACTTGCGGATGGGGCTGATGCTGTACGCATGGTCTTCGGCTCCGATCTTGCGAGACGCTTTTCCACCCTAACTTTCTTAAAACCCAATTGTGGACCAAGTCCTCAGGATACCCTATGCAGGCTGCCTCCGACAAGCACGTTCGGAGCGACTCGGCAGCGTCGATTCGTATTCCCGATCAAGCCAAACGAGAAACGAGCGTGGTCCCATTCAAGACCACCAAGTGCTCATCCACCTGTACATGGCCAAGCGCGACGGTCGGGCGAAAGGGGGCGGGATTCGTTTGCAGTTGACCTGCTTCCGACGTGGTGGATCGTAGGCCGAAAACGACTCCCGATACCGCCCCACCGCCCCACCGACTTGGACACGTGCGCCTACGGCTGCCGGTTAGACGCCCTTGCCCCGCACTCCGAAAAGAACCACTGTTTGAAAATCGACGCGTTCCGGATTATGCTACAATGGAGGCAATCTGCGAGGATTGTGAGGCAATCCTTGGTATGGGAACGAGAAGGGGCGTAAGATGAAGTTCATCACGGCAGCTTGGCCCGTAATGCCGGCAAATTTGGCAGGGGATGACACACCCGCATTGTGGAGGTATTTGGCTTGTGCCACCGGCTGGGTAACGCTCTGCCACTTACCGCTTTTATGGGTTCATGCCTCCCAAGTATTAGCAAAGCCGCACTACCAATTCATGATTCTGTTGCCGGCGGCGGCGGGCCTGTTGTTATGGCAGCGGGTACGCGATAAACCGTGGACGGACCCCGAGCCTGGTCGGCCGGCGGTTGCTTGGTCATTGGGTCTGCTTGCGGTAATGGTCTCACTGCTTGCCGTATGGCGTTGGTCGCCGTGGGTTGGTTGGGTTGGCTACTTACTGAATTTGCTGGCCGTAATCTACTGGATGGGGGGCGGCAAGTTATTGCGATTGCTGGGCCCGGCCTGGGTGGTGCTGTGGTTGGCTTTGCCGTTGCCGTTCGAATTGGACGAGAATCTGATCATTCGATTACGCCAGGTTGCTACGGCCTGGACCAGCGATTGGTTGCATCTGATGGGCATTTTGCATGCGGTCGACGGAAACGTGATTCGACTGCCTCAGAAATCTTTCTTCGTGGCCGATGCTTGCACGGGAATCCATTCGTTTTTCGTACTGATGGCCGCCGGATTCTTCCTGGGATTGGTGCGTCAACGTACGGTCCTGCAACTGATTGCACTGGTCGTTTGTGGGTTGTGTCTGGTGATGATCGAAAACTTGGTCCGTGTCGCCGGAGTGGCTGTCGTCTACAACCGATTCGGTTGGGACTGGTCGGAAGGGTTGCCTCACCAGATCCTCGGATTGGTCCTGTTCGTGTTTTCACTGGGGCTACTCTTGAGCGCCGACCAGTTGGTGGCCTTTCTAATACCGGACTTTTCGTTTATCCGGCACTGGATTCGCCGACCTTTCGGCCGACGCGCCAAGATTCGAAGACCGGCGTCTGTTGAAAAAAAGCCTCGTACAGCGGTTTCTTTGGCCTCACCCGTGTTTGGCAGATTCATGCTGGGGATTTTGGTGGTGATCGGCGGGATCGGACTGATCCGTTTCCCGTGGTCGGCGGCGGCCAGCGCGACGGCCGCATCGGTCGGTTTAGGTGGTGCGCGGCACGAACTGCCGGAATTCGGGGCCGATCTGCTACCCGAAACGATGTTCGGGTTTCAGCGGGCAGGATTCCGATTCGAGCAGCGGAGCGTCGCATATCCGTTGTCGGATCGCAGCCAGGTCTGGGAATACAACAGTGATGAGCAGCGATTGGGACTGTCGCTGGATTACACCTAACGCGGCCTCGCTTCGCTCAGCCGCAACCAAAAAGGACACTGTGAATGGAACGATTTGGTTGACTGCGATGGATTTCCAGCCAACTCTGACTGGTGAGTCGAGTTTTGGGCGGAAAA
>SKKK01000013.1 GCA_007121535.1 Planctomycetaceae bacterium
CCCAGGCGAGATTCACGCCCCAAAACCTAGCGGCTATGCCGTCGGCAAACAGAAGCTCGCCGCCGCGGCCGACGGTAGGGCCGTGCCGGCCCGCCGGGGCATGGAGCAGGAACGAGGCATCCAGCGCCGAGCCTGCCTCGACTGCCGGAGCGACGTGAGCAGGGAAGGTCGCATCGCACACAGCGGGCGCGGCGGCGGCCATCACCATGAACAGAGCCGCCCTCAGTAACGATCTGTGTCCGGTCATCGGATCACCGGCTCCGCGCGGCCTCGTTGAGTGAAGAAAACGTCCTGCGCCACGTCTGACGCCGCCGGATCGAAAACGGCCCACAACCAGAAATCGAGGTCGATCATGGAAAGATCGGAAGCTAGAGGCGGGAGGAATAAGGGCAAGAATGTTTTCTGGCAAGAATACTGGGGGGCCGACGTGGGGTCTTTGGTCGCTACCGTGTCTTCCTGGACTTCTCATTTGGAATCTTCTCCCTCTGCTCTCGAAAAAGTATTCTTGCCACCAAATGTTCTTGCCATCTCCCCTTCCCTGAATTCAACGGCTGCCCGGCCACCAGCGGATTCGCCAGCAAGGCCTCGCGGCGGAACGCATCGAGTCCGGCCCGGTCCTCCGTTGAGTTCAGCTCGTCCAGCCGGGCGAGAAATTCATCGGCCTGCGGGTAAGCAGAGTCGAACGTCTGCGCCAGGTGGCGAATGGCTGCCTGGAAAGATGCCTTGCGCGGGCACGCGATCGGTTCGCTCACAGCCGAGGCGTTCACCGTGAATCCGCTGTGCCGCGACGACGTCACCCGGCTATGCACGGCGTGCCAGAACTGCGCGGCGGCGGGCGCCTGCATCGTGCCGATCCTGCCGGTGCCTTCCCATCCGACGGCGGCCGTATCGTCGCTGTAGTGGACGGCGTCGAGCCCGCCGGAAAGACCGGCCCACTTCGACAGCGGCACGTCGCGCTCGGCCACGCCGTTGAAGTCGAAGTCGACCGTCGTGAACTTTCCTCCGCGCACTCCCCCATGCTCCCGGGCGTTGAACGACATCGTCATAGTCCAGTCCGTTCCGTCCACGTCGATCGTGGCGGCCGAGACGGCAACGGCGCCGCACGGCAGAGCACACAGTGCCCACATCAGGCGACGGACGTGGTTCGCGAGTGTCGATGGAACCATCATGGCAAATGACCCTTGTGACGGAATTCGGAATGGTGAGCGGTTAAGGATGCAGATAACTTCAGAGCTTCAACTCTTGCCAGCCGTCTTGGCCGCAGTCATTGTTCTGCTTCCGGCGTTCCCCAATTCTCAAGTAATCTCCGGTAACTCGTAGCCCTTGCGACGCGGGCGGGTGACCGACGGGTGCCGATTCGCTTCGTCGTCGCCTACGAACACCTCCCGGTCCGGGTTCCAACGCAGCCGGCGGCCGAGATCCCGGGCAATGTTGACCAAGTGGCAAATCGTGTGCGAACGATGAGCGATCTCGACGTCGGCCAGTGGCCGCTGACGGGTGCGCATGCAATGGATCCAGTTTTCGAGGTGCGGACGCGTGACTCCCCACTCGTAATCCGCCTCGGGCTGATCGGCGACCAACTCCGGCGGGTTGCTCACACACCTGTTCCGGTTCGTCTCGATCTTGCCCTTTTCGCCCAAGAAGATGGCGCCCCACGCCGGCCCGTGGCCCTGCGGAAGACGCAGCTCCAGGACGACTCCATCAGCATAGCGCATGGTAACCGGGCTCATCGCATCGCCCGGTTTGACTGCCCAGACTTCAACGGGGCCGGTATAGTCGGCACCCAGCGACGCTTGGATGATGTCGTACGAGTGCGTGCCCCAGCCGGTGACGCCCCAACTTTGGCCTCCGCCATCGAAGTCCCACCACGTGGCCCAACCCCGATGCAGGTTCGGATGATAGGGATGCAGTGCCGCCTGGTTGCACCACTGGTCCCAGTCCAGTCCTTCCGGGACCGGCTGTCCCGGCTCGTTTGTCCAGCGCCTCGGGCCGATGAAGTTGAGGCCCACGACTTTTTCGATTTTTCCCAGGCCGCCGTTGCGAATGAACTCGTACGCCCACTTGTCCAAGATCATGGACCGGGCTTGCGTACCCACCTGCAGCACCCTCTGGTGTTTCCGAACCGCCTTGACCAGCACCTGGCCTTCCTCGATGGTCAGCGTCAGTGCCTTCTCGGCGTACACGTCCAAGCCCGCTTGCACCGCGTGGATGCAACATAGAGCCCGGGCATGCGTGGTGGTGCCCACGAAGACCGCGTCGAGTTTCTCCTTGTCGAGCATCTGGCGGTAGTCCTGGTAGCGCGACCCGGCGGGAACGCCCCACAGATCGTCCTGCATGCGGGCCAGGTTGCAGTCGCCCAGGGCTACCACCTTCACGTCGGCAGGCGTTTCGCCTATCACCGTGCGAATGCGGCTGCCGACGCCGATGACGCCGGCCAGAATGCGGTCGTTCGCGCCGGGTTGGCCCGGCGCGGCCAGAACGTGCCGCGGAATCACCAAAGGTGCCGTTACACCAACCGCGGTCTTCAAGAAGTGACGTCGTTTCATCTCAGGTTCCTTTCTTCGTTCAGCCCTCCGAGGCAATTGAAGTTCAGCGTGCGCGGCCGGTTCTTGTAGCTGGCAACGGTACTTGCGCTACTCCGGATGCTCTTCACCGGCCGGTCCCGCAGCGCC
>SKKK01000397.1 GCA_007121535.1 Planctomycetaceae bacterium
ACGAGCTGATCACGGCAAAACCCGCAGAATCTGCCTGTCTTACCTGAGACGAACATCGCTGGCCGGAACAGTCTGCGCCATTTATCAGGAACTGCACCAATGCAGTTACGTTTGCAGTCAGTATGGCAAACAGTTAGCAGGTCAACCGAGCGAAAAAAGGGATTCGAAACCCAGTACGCTCACTTGGCCTCGCGGACCTGCACGTACAGCTTCTTTGGGGCTTGCTGGTAGTACAGATTCAGCGCCGGACACAGCCAGCCCTCCATTTCCTGGATCTGTCCCTCGACCTCGAACCGGCCCTGATAGACGTTGCCGCCGCCGTCCGGACGCAACCACTCCAGCTCGAAGTCGGCATCTGGAAACGGATGGGCGGAAAACACCATCAGGAAGCCGTCATCGGCATTCGCAATGCCTTTCATGCCGATGGCGGTGTCGATCATGGTGTCGGCTCCGGCGACGAATGGCTCCTTCTCCAAGCCAACCCGCTGGTCGTCGAACACCCACATCCCGTGCCACTTGAACGGCTTGATGACGAAAATGGCGTTGTTCATAGGCCGTCTCATTTCTGAAAGAACCGTACCAGCCACAGGATGCCAGTCAGCAGCAAACTCAGGACGATGCAGGTCACAACCGGAAAATAGAACCGGAAATTCGGCCGCTCCACGGCAATGTCGCCCGGCAATCGTCCCAACCACGGAATGTGCGGGACCAGCAGCCAGATCGCACCGATCGCGGTGATCACGAGCCCGATCACAATAACTGCCCACGCAGGATGCTGCATGGCCTACTGCTTCCTGGGCTGCTTGACGTGGTTCTTCGTCAGCTGCATCTTCCTCAGCAGGTGGGCGAATTCGGTCGCCGATTTACGCGACGTCTGGCGTTGATTCTTGGACATCTCTCGAATTCTACCAAACCGGGGTCGGATTCGATAAGATGACCGGGATTGGGGACTCGGTACACACTGACTCGCTCGGTGACAGGTTACGTTCCCGCACTTGTTCCTCACACTTGGCGTAACGCTGAGCGGTTTGGCGTCGCCGTTGAAGAAGAGCGGTTAGTAGTCCCCAGTCGCTTATTGTCAGGAAAACGTCCCCGATGCCACGTCAATGCGCTCATGATCCCCCATCCGCACGATTTGTGCGCGGACGATCTGCCTAGTGTCGCCGGGAAACATTTCCAACTTCTTGGCAATCAGTTTTTCCACGTTGCTGCGGACCCCTGCCATCTCGACTTCATCGGCGTCGGCATTGTATCGTCGATACTCGACCATGTAACGATCCAAACTCGCCTTCCTCCGTTCGGGAGGATCGCAGGCGATGTTCCATGCACTGCACGCAGCGTTGAGGAGACTCTGACGGTCCTCCAGAGTATTGCCCATCCGAATGAAGTCCCCAGCGAATTTCCAAACCTGCTGTGACATTGTGGCTTTTCCGGGGACTTCGGAATCTACCGGTTGGCGTTTCTGCTTCTTGCGTTTCACAAACATACTCCATCTGGTTCAGGGAACGATGGCGAACGGTTCTTCAGTCAGCCGTCACCTTCCAGCTCAATACCATCTCCAACTCGTCAATCAATCCCAGGCGTGTCGTTTCGTAGGAAGACAGTAACTTCATCAAAACCCGCAGATCCCTTCGGATGGGCATCTACACGACAGCGTTCGGACGTAGCGAGGCGGACCATACGAGCCTATCGCCCATCACGCACGTGGCCCAAGGCAAGGACATCCCACCGTTCTTGATCCTGTACGTCGCCGATCGTCCTGATGCTGCGTCGCAGTCACGGGTATTTGCCAAAGCACTGGCGGACGCGGGCGTTTCGGCGAAAATGGTTGCGGGCGAAGGTAAGACGCACGCCACCATCAACCGCGACCTTGGCCTACCAGGCGACGAGCCGACAAAAGCGGTCTTCGCATTCCTGCATGGATTGCTCGAAGACCGCTGATGCCAAGTGACCAAAGCATGACTTGGTGCGTTCGCTCGTCTCAGTCCACCAGTTCCGCCAGCGCCGCGATTGCTGCCTTGGCCTGCTGGATGCCGCCGAGTTGTTCCGCCATCTGTTTAGCCTTTTTCAGCGAATCGAACGAAATGCCTTCTTCCGCTTTGGCTGCCGGCGCGACTGCTACTGGAGCGACTGCTGCCGGTGCCTCGGCAGGGGCTGCTTTCGTTTTCGGCTTCCGCCTGGCCTTTTGCTTGCTCCGCTCCTTCAGCTTTGATTTGACGACACTGATCCTCTGAGCATTGATGTCCCAGCCTTCGGCCTTCATGATCTCCGCGAGCTCCTTGGGCATCTTGTCTGGGTGAGCCTGCAGAGCGGCCGCGATAGCCGCTGTCTTGCTGATTGTGGGCTTGGCAGGTGTGGTCGCTGCGGTTGCATCCGCGGCTTGGGTGGCTGCAGGTGCAGCGGTCTTGGGTGATCTAGGCATTGGGTTGGTCCTTTGTGGTTGCAGAAGGTCAGAAGCACAAAGTAGAAGTATAGCCCGCGATATGGTGGGCGTCGATCAGGTGTCCATGGTAAGCCGCGGTCATCATCAGGCTCGATTTTTTTGGTTCGCGGGAATAAAACGCCCGTTTCGTGCGTCTTGTCTATTGGATGTGCGTCAGGAATTCTTGCGAACCTTTCTTGGCGTCGGGCCGTCACTCATTTACGGTGGCGGCAATCGTCCACTCAGTGAT
>SKKK01000348.1 GCA_007121535.1 Planctomycetaceae bacterium
CTCCAGATAGCCTGCATTCTCTTGCCTCCGACGGTAGGTTGCCCCTCCGAGGCCGTTGATCGGATGCCATTTTCGATTCCCGAAGAACGGACCGGCATTCTCACACGCGACCGGCGAAAACACAAGCCTGCATGGCCCTGATCTCGGTTAGCTACAGCCGCGTCTGCTGTGAGAGCCGAGAACACCGATCTGGGGGGCAAGCGAATTTCGGGCAAGGGAATGTCCAGTGCGCAAGTGCCGGGTGTGTGGCATTGGCATGAACGAACGCTATCGCGGCCGGGAATTCTTGGGCCAAGTAGCGGTGCAGGACTGGGCTGAAGGCTTCGTCGAAGTTCAGGAATCCTCTGCCGGGCCAAGCTTCGTTCACCGCTGCAGATAGGTCGGCGTGTGCCTCTCAAAATGGTCACCTGTGTGACCTAGCCGCCATAGCGCATGACCTTGAGCTTTCCGGCCCTAGCCCTCTCTGCGGCGCTATCCGGCTACAGCATGCAGGGAATCCTCGTCTACAATCAATGAACCACCGCGCAACCAAGCCAATACGATCGTTGTCATGCTACCAAGATTAGTGGTGACTGTAGTCACCAAATCGGCATCGTTTTCCCTGAATACGACTTCCCATTTAACGCCACGTCCGCGGTGGATTGCGAGTACGGTTCTGTTTTCCGTCTTGCCGCCACAAAGGCCGCTTGGGCCCTTGAACGCCATAAAACCCGCCTTGGTAACTGCTTCGAGCAACGAACGGTCATGCGGTGGATGCATCGTCGGATCGCCAGGAGTCCAGCGCTGACAACCCTTGGAGAGTTCAATCGTCGTCATACTCATGCTCGCTTTGTAAACACCATGTACCGGCGACCCTCGATCATTTCGACAGTCGCCTTCCAACTTCCTCCGATTTCCCGAGCCATCTGATCACCAAGCCGTCCTAAAGCGGCATCTGACGCGCGACCCAGCTTGGCAGTGACATAACCAGAAATCCTCGTAACGCCTGCACCCTCGGCACTAAGTACTGTTCGCATCATCGACGTGGCATTGTTCCCGCTCACCCAATCGACAGTAATTTCTTTACCTTCAAGAGTATACTCAAGGATATTTTCTTCGCTCTTGAACTGCCGATATTTCGGATTCGCAATGTCGAACGAAATGCCATCAGGAATCATACCACTCGACCATACTGCCTTTGGGTGATATATGATAGCCCTGCAAGATTTCTCCGAGTCCTTTTATGCAGGTCATTTGCATTCGCCAGTGCTCAGGCAGTATTAGATCTTATGCTCCGCTGGAAGTCGAGACACGCGACCGTTGATAAATCACGAATTGGCCTAGGACGAGATAACGCCCCCCATTCCAACTGATCGACGCTTCCCCGATTCACAAGCATCTTACCCGACCGGGTAACGAAGTCGCGGAACTCGAAATGCGCTTCGAACACGAGAAAACGAATGCGTCGTATCCAGCACGACGGACAGGAATGGCCACCCTACGTTAGGCAGGTAAACTCGAGTCCAAGTGCTTCGTCTCGATGCGCGGGAATTCGCGTTACCCCCTCTCTTCACTGCCCTTCCGTACCATCCGGGTGTCGCTCCCGGATGGCCTTGATCGCTTTGTCCGCTTCCGTGATCCCCGAGCCGCGTGAGTTGGCGCGGAACGCTTCCAGCGGCGCGATGCTGTTTTCGGTGCCGATGTCGCCCAGGATCGTGGCGGCTTCCAGCGCACGATCCAGTCGGCGTGGTCCAGCAGCGGGGCCACGGCCGCCTCCGCCGCCGCGCCCATGGACCGCAGGGCCTGCCCGGCCTGTCGGCGGGTTTGCAAGCTCGACATGTGCCGGGCCACCGCCTCAGCACCTCGCTGGTCCGGGTGCTTGCCCAAGGCCGTGATCGCTGCCTGCCGTACGACCATGTTCCCCTCGTCCAGCATTGCGATCAGCTTCGGCACGTCTTCCGCACCGCCCCATGTGCCCAACGCCTCGACCGCCGCCACTGCCGCCACGCCGCCCTGGCTCAGCAGCGGCTCGAGCGCCTCGGCCACTTCGCGGCGGCGCTCTTCCACGGGCTCCACCCGCGCCAAACGCAGGGCGGCAGCCCCCGCCCGGGAAGGCGACTTCGAGACCAACGCGGCCAGCAATTTGTCCAACTCGTCGCCGTCCACCGCCACCTGCTCGCGGCTCTGTCGCATCTCTTCCATCCGCGCCCGCGCCGCCGCTAAGCACCCAGCCACGATTTTCTTGCATCATGTAGGATGGCCATTCCTGTCCGTCGCGCGGCAAATGACGGACAGGAATGTCCATCCTACTATCCTCGATCCGTCAAGAAAGCTGTGGCCTGGCCGATACCGTCACCGGGATCGTGACGGTCACCTGAGGCGCACGCATCTCGATGCGATACTCCATCTCCATCGACGCGGGCACTCGCTCCTCGAGGTCGAAGCGGATCTCGCCCTTGCCCGTCTGTGACAGCGCCGGCTTGTCGTCGACCCGCTCCTCGGTCACCAACTCGTACTCTTTCGCGATCGTCACGGCCTGCTCGGCCGTTTCGCCCAGGCTGTAGCGGACCGTTTGCCGGGCTGTCCGCGTCACTTGGGCCTCGCGAAACGGCGGCGGCACGGGGAAGGGGTCGGCCCGCCGGGTGAGCACCAGTTGCGTCTCCGTGCTCCAAGTCGGCTGGTCGTCGC
>SKKK01000321.1 GCA_007121535.1 Planctomycetaceae bacterium
AGGAATCACGATGCAAAGCAGATCGCAACCACCCACGGCTGGAAACCCCGTCGTGGAACCGGACACGCAAGGCTTCCTGGATGAGCTGGCCGCCAAAGGTGGCCCGCAGATCTACGAGTTGTCGGTCGAAGACGCCCGCGGTGTCCTTATTGCTGCGCAAGGGGGGCAAGTGCCGAAGCCTCCGGCAGATATCGAAGACCGCACGATCCCCGGAGGGCCGAAAGGCCAAATCGCCATCCGCATCGTCCGGCCCGAGGGCAGCTCCGGCGCGCTCCCGGTGGTCGTGTACTTCCACGGCGGCGGCTGGGTGCTCGGCGACGCGGAAACGCATGACCGCTTGATTCGGGAGATCGCCAACGGCGCCCGGGCCGCCCTGGTGTTCGTCGATTACAGCCGTCCGCCGGAGGCCCGGTATCCGGTGGCGATCGAGGAAGCCTACGCTGCCACCAAGTGGGTCTCCGAGAACGGGAAGACCCTCGACATGGACAGTTCGCGTCTGGCGGTGGCCGGCGACAGTGTGGGCGGCAACATGGCCGCCGTCGTCACGCTATTAGCCAAGCAACGCGGCGGCCCGAAAATCGACTTCCAATTGCTGTTCTACCCGGTGACGGATGCCGATTTCGACACGCCGTCCTATCAGCAGTTCGCCGAAGGCTACTTCCTCACGCGGGAGGCGATGAAGTGGTTCTGGGACCTTTATGCGCCGGACGTCGCGACCCGCGCTCAAGCCACGGCGTCGCCGCTGCGCGCGACGATTGATCAACTGCGAGGCTTGCCGCCGGCGCTCGTGATCAACGGCGAGTGTGACGTACTCCGCGACGAGGGAGAGGCGTATGCCCGCAAGCTGGTCCAAGCCGGCGTCCGGGTCACGGGGCTGCGTTACCTGGGCACGATTCACGACTTTGTGATGTTGAACGCGGTCGCGGATACGCCCGCGGCGCGCGCCGCCATCGCGCAAGCCAGCAGCGCGTTGCAGAATGCCTTTACCAAGTGAGGATCGGCAAAGAAATCACTGAGCGGAATGGCGTTAGCCACCGGTTGCGAATCGGCCGAAAGAACCGGAGGCTAGCGCCTTGCCGCTCATCGAAAGACCCGACAGTTCTCTATTTGAAAGGAAAATCGCATGAAAGGTGACGAACGGGTGGTGAAGAAACTGGACGAATTGCTGTGTGACGAGTTGACGGCCATCATGCAGTACGTCGTCCATGCGGAGATGTGCGCCAACTGGGGCTACCAGCGGCTGCACCAGGCCGTGGAAATGCGCGCCAGGCAAGAGATGCATCATGCCGAGAAGCTGATCTCCCGGATCCTCTTTTTGGAAGGAACCCCGACGGTCAGCAAATTGAACCAGGTCCATATCGGTGCGGACGTCCCCCAGCAGCTTCAAGCGGATCTGGAATCGGAGCAGCAGGCGGTCCGCATGTACAACGAGGCCATTCACCTTGCAGACGAAGCCAGCGACGCGGCAACTCGCGACCTGCTGGAATCGATTGTCAAGGACGAAGACGGACACGTCGATTGGCTTGAAGAACAGTTCGATCAAATGGCGCAACTCGGGGTGCCGCTATATCTGTCCACGCAAACCCGCGCCTAATGCCGTTTCCGCCGTCAAAACAAACTCCAGGAGAAATCAGATGTCAGGTATTGCAACGACAGGAAAGTGCCGCGTGAGAAACAAAACTGCTCAACGACTCGGCATCCGACCATTCAACGGTACAAGCTCAGTTCGGCTTGTTGCTCTGATTCTTGGCTGTTGGGTAGGGACGCACGGCGGCATGCTGCTGGCCCAAGATTCCCAATCCAATCCGCCGAGCGAGAACGGTAACCCACCAACGAACCGAAAATGCCCGGTCATGGGCGAAGCGGCCGCACCCTACCGACATACGGCGGCCGGGGCCATGTCGATTGGGGACTGGTGGCCCAACCAATTGAACCTGGACATTCTTCATCAAAATTCGGCCAAGAGTAATCCGATGGGTGAAGACTTCAACTACGCCGAGGAGTTTAAGAAGCTCGACCTGGATGCCGTGAAGAAAGACATCGACGAGCTGATGACAACATCCCAGGACTGGTGGCCAGCCGACTACGGACACTATGGGCCGCTGTTCATTCGGATGGCCTGGCACAGCGCGGGCACGTATCGCGTCGCGGATGGTCGCGGCGGCGCTGGCGACGGCACACAACGCTTGGCCCCGCTCAATAGCTGGCCCGACAATGCCAGTCTGGACAAGGCCCGCAGGCTGCTCTGGCCGATCAAGCAGAAATACGGCCGGAAGATCTCCTGGGCCGACCTGATGATCCTGGCGGGGAACTGCGCCCTGGAGTCGATGGGCTTCGAGACGCTCGGCTTTGCCGGGGGGCGTGAAGACGTCTGGGAACCTCAAAAAGACGTTTACTGGGGGCCGGAAACCCAGTGGCTGGGCAGCGAGCGCTTCGCAGGGGACCAAGAACTCGAAAATCCTCTCGCGGCCACCCAGATGGGCCTGATCTACGTCAACCCGGAGGGCCCCGAAGGCGAGCCGGACCCGGCTGCCGCTGCCCGTGTCATTCGAGAAACCTTCGCCCGCATGGCGATGAATGACGAGGAAACGGTCGCCCTGATCGCCGGGGGGCATACCTTCGGCAAATCTCACGGCGCGGCGGATCCCGCCGAGCATATCGGGCCC
>SKKK01000661.1 GCA_007121535.1 Planctomycetaceae bacterium
ACTCGCTTCGCCAGCCGATGCTGGTCGACGACGGCGACGCCAGCGGCTATCTCGATACGGGCTGGAGCGTGGGAACCGATGCGGGAGGATACCTGGGCGACTACCGGTACCGCGCGGCGGGGACGGGCTCTCATATCGCCGTTTGGACGTTTAGCGATCTGCCCCCAGGAACGTACGAGGTGTTCGCGACGTGGGTGCCGGGTGAGGATCGGGCGACGAACGCGCCCTACCGGATACTCGACTCCACGACGGAACTAGCCACCGTACGGATCAACCAGCAGGTCGCACCAGAGGACTTACAGGCCCACGACCACTCGTGGGGTCTATTGGACACGTTCATCATCACCGGCGACACGCTGGTGGTGGAGCTGAACGATGCGGCCGACGGTCTGGTGATCGCTGACGCCGTCCGCGTGCAATTGAAAAACTTGCCCGTCCCGCAATCGGCGCGCGACATTCCAGAGTTCACCTTCCAGCCGATTCGTGACGGTCGCTATTGGGTTCGCTTGACGGTCTCCGACGCGGAGTCGTCGTCGCAGCAGCACCTTTCGATCGACGTTGCGAACGTAGCTCCCTACGGGCTGGAGGTGGACGCACCCGAGCAGATTGGGCCGCAGCAGGCCTTCGTGCTTAGCGGCTCCTTCCACGATCCGGGCTCCGATACCTGGTCGGTCTGGGTAGACTTCGAGGACGGGGTCACGGTGCCGGCTGTCGTCGATTCGGCGGCACGCACCTTCCAAACCGGCTACGTATACACGGCTGCCGGCCAGTACGACATCCGAGTCACCGTCCGTGACAGCAGCGGCGCCAGTGCGGAAACATCGCTGAACAGGACGGTGACGCCCCTGGACAATCGGGCTCCGGAAATCGCAGAACTGACGGTGGCTCCTGATGCGGTGGTGCGGGGTGCCGACTTTACTTTGACCGCCCACGGGGTCAGCGACCCTGATGGTGAAGTGCTACGGGTTGCCTTTTACCGCGACGCGAATGGCAATAACGTCTGGGACGAGGGCGACGAGCTACTCGGCATCAACATGGCCGGCAGTAACGGTTGGAGTTGGACAAACACCACGGCTGATTGGTCTGTGGGGCAGCACACCTTGTTCGCCCGGGCCCAGGACAACCACGAGGCTTGGAGCATACCGGTCAGTGTTAGCTTGCTGGTCACTTCCTGGCAGAACCCTGATAACCATTTCGATGTCAACGGAGATGGATTCGTCGAACCGCTGGACGTGCTGTTGATAGTGAACGAGATTAACCGCAACGGCAGTCGTGCGTTGCCGCCCCGAACGGCTGAATATCTGCACCTGCCCTATTACGACGTCAACGGCGACGGCTTCATTACTCCTCTTGATGTCTTGATGGTGATCCATGATATCAACCTCCGCAGTAGCCCACCGAATGGCTCGGGAGAAGGCGAGTCGCCCGCAACGGTCGGTCGCCCGGTGCAAGAACTCGGCTGGGTGCCGGGTGTCTGTTGGTCGAACGTCAACGGATCGGGCCGAGGCGACTTGGGCGATCTGTCGTTCTTCGCTCCCAATTCCGGCAAGACCCGCGATCCGATGCAATCAGGAAATCAGACACTCGTCTTCCCGTTGAATCTTCCGGACGCGCGGGGAGCCCTGCCAGGAACGCCTCGCAGTGCGGGGGAATCGCTGGGCGCCGACGAGGCCTATCAGCCGTCCTCTGTCATCGCCGGCATGTCCTACTTCAGCAATCCCCTGCATTCGCAGGAGCAGCCTTGGGAGGTAACTTTGGTGTCCGAAGTAGGTCATCTGGGCTGGCTCGATAGCGCGCCGGCGACGGTGGCGCACCGCTCAGTGCCGCTGGGAACGGATGCCGCCTTCGCCCAACTCGGCAGCCTGGATGACAAACACGATCTGCTGTGGCGCCAAAGGCAACATGACGACGACCGGTGGATGGAGGATCGGTGGAACGAGGATGCTGAGCGCAGCCATCCCCGAACCGAGCATTGGGATCCGTTGGAGGAAGTCCTATCGCTATTAGTCGAAGACTTGCCCAAGGAGCGACTGGCCGACGGCGTGTTACCGTTGGCAGGACGCGAAATCGGATGATTGCCCTAACCAAAGCGCTGCAGCGCACATGAGACAACGCCAACCGCCAGTTGATTGGCACCCAGCCAAGCATCGACCTCTAGCGAAATGTCGCAGAGCAAGGGTGTCCACACGAGCGCCGGATCGAGTCGGAATCGGAGCAATTGACCGGCACTGCGCAATCGTTGTGATTCAGGCGCTGAGATCATGGATTTGCACGACAAGTTGTAGCCATGGACGGACATCGAATTCTGCGAATGCGACACCATGTCATCGCTACTGCTCGTCGACTCGTTGACCGATAATCCAATACGCTACGGTAGCTGCTGCTGGGAGGTTAAACGCACACCAACAGCGGCAACAAACAGGCCAGCAGGCCCGCGCCGTATTGAATGGCCGCGGCGACGATCGGATCGCGTCCGCGTTGTTGGGACAACTGGCGATAGAGCGGGAACCAGTTGCCGGGGGATGTCGCCCCCGATCCAGATTACGGTTGATAGATGATCGGCCATCGACAGGATCCTTTCTGTGGTCAAAATGTTAGTCGTCATGCCTGAAGAATCCGCCAGCGGGATTCGGCGGATTGACCAGCGCGTACGGATCTCCCGAA
>SKKK01000162.1 GCA_007121535.1 Planctomycetaceae bacterium
CGATCAAGCGATCGTTGGGAAACTGGGCCTACCACGTGCCGATCTCCAGCACCAAGAGCATGACGGGCCATTTGACGACGGCGTGCGGGGCGATCGAGGCCTTGATTTGCGTGTTGGTGTTGCGTCACGGAGTGGCGCCGCCGACGATCAATTACACGATTCGGGACCCCGCGTGCGACTTGGATTACGTACCCAACACGGCTCGCTCCATCCACTGCAAACACGTCATGAACAACAGCTTCGGATTTGGTGGACAAAACGTCGTCTTGATCTTTTCCCGCTTCGAGCGCTAGTGAGCGGCACGGCGCTAGCCACCGGCTCCCCTGAACGGCACGGCGCTAGCCACCGGCTCCCCTGAACGGCACGGCGCTAGCCACCGTTTCCCCTGAACGCGGCTCTATGCTTCTCCGGACAGCGGCGTTTCATGGTTTCGCGTTGCGGTTCGTAACCAATGCACGACATCTGGTGACATTGGGGTCACTTCATGAAGAAAATGGGGAATGGTACCTTTTTTGTCCCTGTGGAACGAATGGTGGGTGGCACCTATTGAGTGGCCTCGGTACCGGGTGATTGTCGCCGTAGCCACCGCAGAGGTTGGTGCGGTGCTACCCATGCTTTGCAACAGATCCCTGCTTGGTTGTGCGTTTGGTCGAAGGATCGAGAAGAATCTCTTCTGACGCGGCGGAACCTGCGATTCTTCGGCGAATTTCAGGCCGCTTGCGGGGGCGCCCGTTTTCACCCTCACCCGAAGTCCTTTACCACAAAGGATTTGCGCACAACGCAACCCGCTTGGTTGACCGGCGCGCCTGCTTGGCGGTCCCGGACCGTCATGGTACAGTGTGGCGGCGGGAATCGTCGTCGGATGCTCCGCCTGCCGTTGCGCACGGAGATCAGCCGCCGATCGGTTCGTGACGCCGTTGGCAAGTCGCCGTAAACTCCAGGCGGAAGATCCGGATCACCATGTCATCCTGGCCCTTGATTTCGCACTTTGCAAGCATGCTGAAGAACCCGCAGGTCGGGTTCCGGGATCCGGCGCTGAAGCGTTGTACGGTCGAGATGAATCAGTTGGGGCAGCCCAAGGCCCGTAGCGGCAATTTCGCCACCGTCTATCGGGGCTATCGACCGGACGGCACCGAATTTGCGATTCGCGTGTTCAACCGCCGCCAGGACGAACGTTTGGAGCACTATCGAACGATCAGCGAGTATCTGGAGCAGCGGTCGATCTCCAGCATTGTTTCGTTCGACTACGACCAGCGGGGCATCCGATCAGCCGGTGACGGCAAGTATTATCCGTTGTTGATCATGGAATGGGTGCCGGGGATCACCCTGTTCGAATGGACGCGTGACCGCTGTCGCGAGGGCTACGCCCGGGCATTGCAGATCGCGGCGGACGTTTGGTTGCACGTGGTACGCGAATTGGCCGAACACGACGTCGTCCACGGCGACTTGCAGCATGGGAACGTGATGGTTTCGCCGGAGGGGCATTTCAAGCTGGTCGATTACGATTGCATGTGCGTTCCATCCTTGATCGGCCGCCGCAATCTGGAGACGGGCCTGCCGCCGTATCAGCATCCGGGGCGAAACGCCGGTACGATCCTGTTTCCCGGTCTGGACAATTTTTCGGCGCTGGTGATTTACGTGGCGCTGCGGGCGCTGGCCGCTCAACCGCTGTTGTGGATGACGTACGTAGACCAACCGGATTACGACCGCATCCTGTTCCGGGACGAAGACTTCCGCGCGCCAACATCATCGCCTCTGTACCACGACCTGTTGAACTCGCCCGACGAGCAGGTCCGCGATCTGGCTCACTATCTGTTCGAGTTGTCGCGTTACGAATTGCACGACGTGCCGCCGGTGGACGAAGTGCTGTTGTGGTGTGAATCGTTGGACGATCTGATCGCAAGCCATCAATGGGACAAGGTCGTTCGGCTGGTCGAACGCATGGGTCCCGACGAACCCATTTCACCCCACTTGCAGCCTTTGGTGCTGGATGCACAGGAGCGAGTCGCCTGCCGTCGCGAAATCGAAGAGGCGTTCGAGAAGGGCGACGAGCAGCGTATCGAGCAGTGCTTTCAGACGGGGCTGTTGCATGATTACCCGGACGCAGAACATTTGTTGGAACCAGCCAGCCGGGCCGGTCAAGTGCAGGCAGTGCTCCGCATCCTGAAATCGGCTCGCCATCTGCAAGCCTGGGAAAAGCTGAAGACGACTTGGCAGGAGAATCAGGAGCTGCTGCAAGGTCGCGTCAGCGCGCGTCCCTACGAGATCGAGGTGGAAAAGCTGCTGCGGATCGACCGTCTGCGTTCTTTGCTGGCCGTCGCGCCACCGGATGCTGACGCCATTCGAGACGTTTGGCAAGATCTTCAGCAGCTTGGAGGCCACCCGCTGGGCGACTCGCTCCGGGCTTCGGTCGAAAGCTTGGTGGACCAGCATCAGCAGTTGAAGAATCTGGAGCAGGTGCTGGCGGACCAGCCCGCTTCACCCACCTTGGCGTTCGACAAGAAGCTGTGCGCTGCGGCGTCCGGCGAGGTGATCGATCCCTTGGATCAGGCACTCCCGCCCGTGCGAGCGTACCGGGCGGCTCAACAGCGTCTGAAACGCGTCCGCCGCGTCCACGAATTGGAGAAGACGGGTACGGTGGAAAGCGAAACCTACATCGCGGACGTGATCAAGCATCTGCCGGAAAACTACCATGAAGGACTGGTCAAGCGTGCCCAGCAAGCCGCGCGGCGAGTCAAGGTGTACAAGATGCTGCAAGCGGCGATTGAAAGTTCCGCTTCCGAACGCGAAATCGTCGAAGCCTGGAAAAAGCTGGGCGAAGTCCGAGGCCGCGTGTTGGCGCCGGTCGAGGTGAAAAAGCGGGTTGCATTGGCCGCGGCGCGGATGCCTCTGCTGCGAGCGTTGAAGGAAATTCCGCGGCGACTGGATCTGGAACAGCAACGGCAATTGGTCCAACAAGTCTGGGATCCCAAGCTGCTGGATGATTGTCCTGCCGCCGACCCCTGGCGCGATCTGTACGAGGGAGTCAAATCGAAACGCGAAATGCTCGAAAACCTGGAAAGAGCGATTGCCGAAGAGGATCTGGAACGAGCCGAAAGCCTGCTGCGATCGCCCGAATTGACGGATGTCGAGTTGCCAGCCGCGTCGTCCGTCGCGCTCCACGAACTGAGAAACCGGCACCAGCAGCGTGTGGTTGCCAATCGCCAGGCCATCGTGACCGCACTGCTGGAACACGACCGCACCGCATTCCTCGAACGCTTTGATGTTGCCCCGATCGCCGAGATCTGCCAACAGGCGCGGCACCATCAACCGGTGGTTCGACAATGGGTCGAAGCCGATATCCTGCCCGCCGATCGCATCGGCTTTGCCATCGACCCGGAAACCGCAATCACGCGAGACGAGCACCAACAACTGTGCATACGCTGGACGTGGCCGCCGTCGACGATTACCAACCGCTGCCATCTGGTGATCACCCAGCAACGGCCGGGCCTACACGCATTGCCCGAAGATCTACCCGCCTTGTATTCGGCCAGCATCACTCGAGACGAATGGGACGAGTCGACCGGGCACGTGATCCAAGCCGATCCCCAGTGGGAAGGCAGCCACATCTTCGTCTGGGCGACGGTCGAGCTGGGATTCCAAACGTTCTATAGCGAACCCCTCGAGATCGGAGTCATCCAACCAGTTGACACAAAGCCCCGTCGCTGGGGCCTCTTCCGCCGCTGGCGACCGGAAAAACCGGCGGATCCTTCGGAACAGGAAAGTTCGGAGCAGCAAGAATCGGAACCGCAATCTTCGTGACCCGACGCGTGCGCGAGGAAGCCCGGGCGTATCTCCTCACTCAAGCTTCGGGTGACGTCTGGGCCCTGCGATCGCGCCGCTTGCCAGCCCCAGCCGCCCCCTGCACCGCCATCCGGCCAAAAACCAGAAAGCGAGTTGGTTTGTTGTCCCTCCCAGGCAATTTCATCCGGATAAGGGCAGTTTCCCGACAACTGTCCAGTGTGACCACCGTTGCCAGACAATGAAAACACCGCATTTTGGCGGGTGCCGCGTTACGGGTTCTGCAGCGTCCACACGACCGCTAAACGCTGCAGCTCACTGGCAAACTTCACCTTGAGTTTCCGTTTCATGTTCTCGCGGTGCGACTCGACGGTGTGGGTACTGATCATCAAACGTTTGGCAATCTGTTTGGTCGTCAATCCTTGGCCAATCAAACGAAACACCCCCAATTCGCGGTCGGTTAAGCAATCGACCAGTGACGGCAGCATCTGGAGGTTCTCATTCGAGGATCGCGCTGAGCTTGTACCCAAAAACTGGTTTAGCAGACGATCGTTCACCGCTTGGCTCAGGTGTCGTTTTCCCCCCAGTACCACACGGATCGCCGAATTGACAACATCCCACGAGGCGGACTTGTGGACATATCCCATCGCCCCGGCACGCAACACTCGTTCGGCATAGAGTTTTTCGTCGCAAGTCGAAAAGACCAGTGTGTGAATCGGTCCGTTCGCCCCTCGGATCGAGTGAATGTCCTTCAGCAGCTCAAGGCCGTCTTGTTGTCCCAACAAGATGTCCAAAATCACCAAATCCGGCTGCATGCTCCGGATCTGAGGCACCGCCTGTTCGATAGATCCCGCCTCACCGCACAATTCCAGATCGACTTCCTTCTCGATCCGCGCCGCCAGTCCATCCCTGACCAGGGGTTGGCCATCCACTACAAAGAGCTTAGATGGTCGACGTCCTTGAATATGCTCTCGTGACATAGGTACCTTACCAGAAAGCAACCTGAGGACATGTTCGCCCAGACTTTGCTTTTTACCTTGTCGCGGGCAGTACGGCAATAGCCTGATCAGGCCGTTTTCACCTGTTTCGCAGAATTTCACCGATTTTGCGTCCGCTTTTTCCGGCGAATCTCGATGACATTTCGTAGAACCCGTCAGCCCCCGAAGGGCTTCACAGGGTTTTTTCCCGTGGATACCAGGGATAGTCCCCCCGATGACCCTGATCGAAATACGACCATATAATTACGGTAGTCATTGAGAAGTTAATCTGAAGATCGAGGAACTGGCGATGTACCATGTGCCGTTTGTGTGTCCCGAATGCGACCATTCCGCAGAAGCCCCCATAAGCGGCATCAGTGCAGGGGATGCCGGAATTTGGGTCTGCGATGCATGCGGACGTGCTTACCAGATCGAGATCGAATTCTGCAAAGTCACAATACCTCGCTTTGAAACGATCGGCGTCTGTCGTCCCGGTTGCAACGCCGCTTTATGGAGAAACTGATCCACGAAATGCCGTGATCAGTATCAGCTCTTGTTGATATTCCCCAGGATCGCCTCACGGTTCACCCTCGTCCAACGACCGTGTCGCCGCCGTGCAGCCGCAACACCGGCGGTCCCTTGAGCCAAGACACTCTAAGCCAGGCGTGCCGGACGCCATGTCGCCCGTGGTCCATGTCGCCGGTGGTCCATGTCCAATTGCCTCCCGCGTGTTGCTTCTTGATCCCTTGAGTCTTTGGCGTATGTCGTCGCGGTGCGTGTTTGCTACGCATCGGTCGAAAACGATGCCCGAACCCTTCCGGTACCCGAAAGGACTTTCGTCGGCGGTTGGGGTGGTTTAGAATGAGGGCTGGCTTGGCAGCACGTAGCGACTCGCAACCGCCTTGCCTTCATTCAGGAGACATCCGCATGAAACGGCAAATGAATCGGCGCACGTTACTGAAGGCTTCGCTTCCGATCGGCGCCGGTGTACTGGTCCTGCGGGACAGCCGATTGGCGTGGGGGACGCAAGCCAACGATCGATTGAATCTCGCCATCATCGGGGTCGGTGGGATGGGGGCCGCCAATATCGGCAACTTGGCCAGCCAGAATCTTGTGGCGATGTGCGACGTGCACGAAAGCCGAGCGGCGAAGACGTACGCCAAGTATCCTGCTGCCAAGGTCTATGCCGACTTCCGGCAGATGCTGGACGAACTTGAGCAGCAGATTGATGCGGTGGCGATCAGCACTCCCGATCACACCCATGCCGTCGCAGCGGCCGATGCCATGCGACGCGGCAAGCACGTGTACTGCGAAAAGCCGCTGACCCGCACGGTCTATGAAGCTCGCGTGCTGCGTCAGATGGCACAACGGCACGGCGTGGTGACTCAAATGGGCAACCAGGGCTCGGCATCCGAGGGCTTGCGGCGCGCCGTCGAACTGGCCCGGGCTGCCACCGTCGGACCCGTGCGTCGCGCTCACTTGTGGTTTGGCGGTGGCGACGGACCGAAGGAGCGACCGACCGATCGGCCGCCGGTACCGCCCGATCTGAATTGGGACCTGTGGTTGGGACCGGCGCCGTACCGGCCCTACCATCCGTCGTACTGCCCGGGACGGTGGCGAGGTTGGCGTGATTTCGGCAGCGGCGGCATGGGCGATATGGGCTGCCACGCGGCGAACGTGCTGTTCCGCGCTCTGCGGCTCCAGGAATTGTGGGACGACCGTCCGGATGATTCGCCGCCCAAGCCCACCGTGTTTCAGGTCTCGGGACGAGCTTCGGAGGTGGACACCGAGGGTTATCCGCGATGGATGATCGTCGACTTCGATTTCCCGGCTCGCGACGAATTGCCGCCCGTCAAGTTGACTTTATACACCGGGGGACATCATCCGTCGGAAGAAGTGCTTCGCGGCGACGCGATGACCAAATGGGGCGCGTTACTGGACGGCGCTCGAGGCGCCATCTTCAGCGACTGTCCGTGGAATACCCGTTTCGCCCTGCTGCCTAAAGCCGAATTCCAAGGAATTCAAGGCCCCGAACGCACTCTGCCGCGCGTCCAGAGCCACCATGGCGAATGGATCGAAGCATGCAAGGGACGTGGCGAAACGTTTTCCAGTTTCGAGATCGGCGGACCCATGACCGAATTGATTCAATTGGCAAACGTTGCGGCGACGGTGGGCGAGCCGTTTCCATACGATCCGCAAAGCGGCCGAGCCCCGAACCATTCGGCCGCTCAACAACTGCTGCACCGCGATTACCGCGACGGCTGGAGCTTGTGATCCTGTTTCAAAGAATGGCCCTTCCCATGCAAACGACGGCACGGGTTTTCACCCTTTCCCTTTTTGTTGTCCTTGTGCTGGCCCAAAGATCCTTTTGTCTGGCCGGGCAGCCCTTGGTGTACTTGAGCGACCCTGATGCGGGAGTCGCGCTGACCCATCGCCAGGATTGGGGCGATTTCGGCTGGAATACGGCCGCCGCGCGGACCGGAACAACCGGATCGCCCATGCAGATCGGCGATCAGGTGTTTCCGCGCGGATTGGGCCATCATGCAAATGGTGAAATCGTCGTGGAATTGGGCGGCAGGTTCCACGAGTTTCGTTGCTCGGTGGGTGTTCAATGGCAAGGCGGAAATCGCGGCAGCGTGATCTTCCGCGTCCTGGTGGATGGGCAGATGAAATGGGAGACCGGTCCCCTATCGGACAGCGATCCACCCCAGTCCGTCCGAGTTCCCGTCAGCGGGGCTCGCCAATTGCGGCTTATCGCCAACGACGCTGGCGACGGAATCGGCTGCGATATGGCGAATTGGGCCGAGGCGGCTTTGGTGGTGGACGCCCGGGCGCCGTGGTTCGGCCGTAGCCGCTTTGCGTTCGATGGGACAGCCGCACCGCCGCCGAGTTGCGTCGCCGGCGGTTTTTCGTTGATCGCCGCGCCCTCCGGCCCGCAAGTGGCGCTGATGGAAATGGCAAGGATGATGACGGTCAGCGTAAAAGGAAACGAACAGGTTCAGATGGCCTTGCCTGTCAAGAATATGGCTCGGCCCATCCGAATCTCGGTCCAAGCCCAACTGGTTCGCGGAAGCAGCGCTGTCGTGGGACTGTCGTTCGGCGATTTCGAAACGCAACGCCAGATCCGCGAGGGCCAAGTGGTCGATCTGTCGCTAGGGCCAATCTCGCTGGAAGAACATGAAGCGACCGGGGATCCGACGAACGACGCGCTCACGCTGCTGACGCAAGCCGACGGAGACGAAACCGGCGTGCGATGGAGTCGGTTACGCTACGAAGTGCTGGACGCAACGGATCGGGATGCGGTGGCGATTCCCTGGTTGTTCCCGTCATCGGCCGAGGTGATCCCGCCGCCCGTATTGCCCGATCCCCGTGCGTCGATCGAGCAGGAGTTGATCGAATGGGATTGGCGAATGCAGGACGGTATCGGAACGCTTCGCGAAGCCCGCGACTGGTCCGCGGCGATCTGCACGGTGTTGGAACGCGGCGATCGTTTGATCCGGACTCTGGTCGATGCCGGAGTCTCCTTGCAAGCATCGCGTCGCCGCTGGGAGCAGTTGCGAGCCGAGTATCGTGATGCCCGGGCCCGAGATGATTTTTCGCCGTCCGAATGGGAACAACTCTGGCGTGACGTCCATCGCCTGCGACGAAAGATCGCGTTACAGGAAAATCCGCTCGCTCGATTCGGACCGCTGCTGCTGGTCAAACGAGTCCCCAGCTCGTTCAGCCACCAATTGACCCAGTACATGGGGCCGTGCGCGCGTCCCGGCGGCGGGCTGTACGTGCTGGATCACCCGGGGCGAACGATGCAAACCCGACGGATCGACTCGCTGCCTCAAGGCAGCTTCATGCACCCGGACGTTTCCTGGGATGGAAAGCGATTGTTGTTCGCCTTTTGCGAGACCGATTCGACTCCTGTCGACTGGCGGACGAATCAGACGCAAACCTACGATCTGTACGAGATGGATCTTGACGGCTCGAATCTCCGGCAATTGACCGACGGTTCGTTCGACGACTTTTCGCCCCGTTACCTGCCCGACGGTAAGATCCTGTTCCTATCGACGCGGCGCGGCGGATACCATCGTTGCGGTCGCGGCCCCTGTCCGGTGTACACCCTGGCCTTGGCCGAAGCCGATGGTTCGAACCCGCGAATCATCTCGTTTCACGAGACCCACGAATGGGATCCGGCCGTCTTGAACGATGGCCGTATCATCTATACGCGATGGGACTACGTCGATCGGCATGCCGTCTACTATCAGCAGCTCTGGACCGCTCGGCCCGATGGCAGCGATGTACGGATCTTCTACGGCAACCATACGTTGAACCCGGTCGGTATCTGGGAAGCCCGGCCGGTTCCCCGGTCCGGCCGAGTGATGGCCACCGCCGGGGCTCATCATGCCATGACCGCCGGTTCGATCGTGCTGTTGGATGTCACGAAAGGCATCGACGGCCTGGAGCCGCTCGACCGATTGACGCCCGACGTACTGTTTCCCGAGAGTGAAGCGCCCGTCCAGCGTTGGCGGGCGATCGATGGTTTGACCGTCATTCCCGAACCGTCGCCCGAAGAACGGCGCTGGCCCGGCCATTGTTATCGGACGCCCTATCCTTTGTCGGAGGATTTCTTCCTGGCCGCCTACAGTTTCGATCCGTTGATCGGCGAACCGGATGCGAACCCGGCCAACATGTTCGGAATCTATCTGGTCGATCGTTTCGGCAACAAGGAGTTGCTGTACCGCGACGCCAGCATCAGCAGCCTCTGGCCCACCCCGGTGCGCAGCCGCCCCTTGCCGCCCCAATTGCCTTCGATCTTGGAGGAAACCCATGCGGGCGAAGGAACCTTCTTCCTGCAGAACGTCTACGAGAGTTGGCCGCAACTGCCCGGATCGCGCGACACGGTGAAACAATTGCGTATCGTTCAGATCCTGCCGAAAACGACGCCCCACATCAACCAGCCGCGAGTCGGCTTGGCAAACGCCTCGCCTGGCAGGCAAGTCCTGGGCACCGTGCCGGTCGATCCCGACGGATCGGCTTTCTTTCGAGCACCCGCCGGGATTCCTCTCGCCTTCCAAGCGTTGGACGAACGAGGCATGGCGATTCAAACGATGCGCAGCCTGACCTACCTGCAACCCGGCGAGCATTCCAGTTGTGTCGGCTGCCACGAACACCGCACGCGCACGCCGCTGCACCAGTCCCCGGGATTGGCCAGTCGGCAGATCCCGCAGCAGATCTCACCAGGTCCCGACGGATCGAAACCCTTCAATTTCGCGCTGCTGGTCCAACCGGTATTGGACCGCCATTGCGTCGAATGCCACCAGGGCCCCGAAGCACCCGACGACATCGACTTGACCGGAACCGCCGTCGGCGACTTTACCGCGTCGTACCTGGCGTTGGCTCCGCGAGTTCCCATCTCGCAATGGCAGGGGACACCTCAAAGCAACGAAGAACCCCTCGCTCCGCCCGACCGATTCGGTGCTCGAGCCAGTCCGTTGATCGA
>SKKK01000684.1 GCA_007121535.1 Planctomycetaceae bacterium
ACGAGTCAAGTTCGTCATGCTTCTACCTTCCTTTCGTTCGAGTCTCAGAAATCGAAAACGCAACCGAGCAGGCGGCTGCTACTGACGGCAGCCATCCGCTCGGCTGCGTTTCGAGTGAAGGAAAGAAGGGAGAGGACGATCTGGCGCCGTGGGGAAAAAAGTCAATCAACCTTTAGGTTTGCACCACCGTCCTCTCGCGGCTGCCAGCGTCGAAGGCACCAGCAACAGAGAGAGGCGGGTAGAGAAGAACTGCTCGGTACAACGGGGGCAAAGACCAGGGACTGCAACGGTCCGATCAGATCCATACCACGTTCGCAAGCCATTGTCACGCTTTTTCGGTAAGAAAATGTGGCAGACAGCTCGGATCGGAGAAAAAAATGCTCGATCCAGCCGATTTTCTGCCATTGAACATCCAAGCCTGACCGAGAACGGACCACGTGGGCAGGTTCAGCCGGCCACGTGAGGTGCTGAATCACGTGGGGGCGGATCTCCGAGACGCCCGATTGCTGCTGGTTTTTCCTGGTTCACCCGGCCTTGGACCACGTGGGGGCGTATCTCCGAGACGCCCGACAGCCGCCAAAACGCCCGATTGCCGTCAAGACTTCTCAAGCCCCGTCTTCACCCAACACGCCCACCGTTTCTTCCAACGCCTCGCCTACTCACGCATGTTTTCCCCGGTTGCCAAATCCTTTGAGTACCGGCGATAACTCCCTTCCACCAGATACGCACGTTCCGGGTTTTGGGCGATGTACCTTCGATAATGCTCGAATTGCTCCAAACTGCGAACCAGATGATCAAATGGCTCGACCTGCCAGAACGGACCACTTTGCCCGAGGTGCCGATGGATTGCCCGGGCCGTGTAACGCTTCCAGGATGTACATTGGCTGAGCATCGTTTCTTCGTCGCGAAAAGCGGCGAGCAGATGGACGTGGTTAGGCATGACCACGTAGTCGGTCAGTACATACCGATCACCGTCGAAGTGCAGCAAGCTATCCCCGACCAGCTTGTTCAACTCCGGATCAGCAAGGCTACAAGCACCGTGTCCTTGATCCAGCGCGCCATCCCAGATCCCGAACAACCCCCATTGCACTTGGCCACGAGCGACGTCGGACAACTCGGCCAAGGCCGCCTTCCAATCGCCGTCCGGATCGATCCCGCGATCAAGCAACAGCCGGCGCCGCTCGAACGAGATCCGCTGTTGGACATCTTCAGGCAATGAATCGGCCATTCGCCAAGTGATGAAACACACCGTCCCCGCCTGAGCCCAGTGAGGCAGGTTT
This sequence comes from Planctomycetaceae bacterium, assembly GCA_007121535.1. Classification (GTDB taxonomy): domain Bacteria; phylum Planctomycetota; class Planctomycetia; order Pirellulales; family Pirellulaceae; genus SKKK01. The sequence continues at coordinate 1,281 of SKKK01000684.1, forward strand.
CGCCAGACAACGGTGCGATCTTGGTCCGGATCGAAGAACTGCAGGTCGAATGTCATCGGAGAATGCCTGCCGTCAGCATGCGTATGAAGAATCGAGTTTCAATCGCATCATTCTTCGGAATTCACAGATCGGTGTCAATTGAGGGGCTACACGTGGGGGCGTATCTCCGAGACGCCCGATTGCTGCTGGTTTTTCCTGGTTCACCCGGCCTTGGAAATGCCGGACCACGTGTGCAGACCACCGGCCTCGGAGATGCCGGTCCACGTGGGGGCGGATCTCCGAGACGCCCGATTGCGGGATTTTGCCTTTCAGCCGGCCCAAACCCGGCCTCGGAGATGCCGGACCACGTGTGCAGATCACCGGCCTCGGAGATGCCGGACCACGTCCAACACTCCCCATATAAAGGAACCGCCATGTCAGCCCCGTCTGATGCCGAACCGCTCGGCCGCCAGGACGACACGATCAAGAAAGTCGCCTACTTATACGCCAAGGGCGAACCGCAGAAGCGGATCGCCGGTCTGTTGTCGCTCAGCCCGTCGATGGTCTCCCGGCTGGTCGAGCAAGCCCGAAAAGTCGGCCTGGTACTAGAAACCATCGAATGCCAATTGACCGAGTCCGAGCAGCAGCGATTGCACGACGAGGTGTATCGGGGCAAAGAACTGCTGGGCAAACTGAAGGACGTAGCCTACGACAGCGGCGTCGGGTCGTTGACCCAGCTCCAGATCGTTCCAACCGGACTGGGGATAAAAACCGACGAATCCTGGGACCAGGCCGTCAGCGTCTTCGGCCACAAGGCAGCGACGTACTGTCTGAACCTGATCCGCGGTTGCGAGAAATGCAAGATTCTGGGCGTCACCTACGGCCGTACTCTGGCCGCTTTGGCCAGCGGCCTGGAGGAGGTCACGGCCACTCAAGGCCGGCCGAAGACGCCCATCACGTGCGTCCCGCTGTGGGGCGAGCCGCTCAGTCCGTGGGAAGAGCCCCGCAGCCAGGTCTTCCGCGACCCGGCCAAGCTCAGTTCCTCGGGGCTGGCCGCCGACATGCACCGGATCTTGAACGGGGTCACTGTGAAGGGAAGCGGTCGTAAACAGGCTCAGCCACCACTCCACTTGAGCTTCGTGCCAGCCTTTCAGCCCGATCCCGCCTGTTTCTCGGACGACGATTTCCGGGCCGTGTTGAAGTTCGCCAGTTCGGTCAGCGCCTATGGCCAGATCTTCTCCCTGCGGGAAGGCAGCCATGCAGAAGACGCTTCCCACGAAGTCCAGTCGAAAACCGGCCGGCAGACAAAGCAATCCGGGGGCGTCGAGGAGCGAAAGTTCCCGCTGGTCGACCATCTGGACGCCATCTTGACCTCGGTCGGCTCGAAGGACCAGCCAGGCCGA
>SKKK01000301.1 GCA_007121535.1 Planctomycetaceae bacterium
CCGGTTCCCGGCAAACGACTCCTGACACCTTACGTTCTTTCATTTGTTCAGTACTTCGTCCAGGTTCATCATCTGATTGGCCAGCATCGTCCAAGCAGCCAGTTCCGTGGGGTCCAGCGACGAATCGGCCGGCGATTCGCCTACGTCCAGCAGTTTCTGAGCATCGTCGGGGTGATTGGCGTAGTATTCGGCCAAATCGGTCAGCGAACCTTCCACGATCGCCAACTCGGCGTCGTCCAGCGAGCGGCAGAGCAGGCGTTGAGCCAGATAATCCACTCGGTCGGACACCGATTCTCCGCCGTTGGTCAGGGCTCGCTGGGCAAGGTGCCGAGCCGCTTCGATGAATTGGGGATCGTTCAAGGTGACCAACGCCTGCAACGGCGTGTTGGTGCGTTCGCGGCGCACCGTGCAGACCTCGCGGCTGGGCGCGTTGAAAATCTCCATTGATGCAGGCGGGGCGCTGCGTTTCCAGAACGTGTACAGGCTGCGCCGATACAGGCTCTCGCCCGAGTCCTGCTGGTAGTTGCGGGTATTGCTGCCGATCATGGCCACGGCCTCCCAAACACCGTCCGGTTGGTAAGGCCGGACGCTGGGCCCGCCGATCTTCGACGACAGCAGCCCGCTGGCCGCCAATGCGTAATCCCGCACCACCTCGGCATCAACGCGAAATCTCGGACCGCGCGACAGCAAGCGATTGTCGGGATCGAGTTCGCGTTTCTCGGGACTCGCGGCGGCCGACTGCCGATAGGCGGACGACGTGACCAATATCCGGAAGAATTGCCGGATGTCCCAGCCGCTTTCGCGGAATTCGACGGCCAACCAATCCAGCAGCTCGGGGTGCGACGGCAATTCCCCCGTGATCCCGAAGTCCTCGGCGGTCTCCACCAGCCCCGTGCCGAAAACTTCCTGCCAGAAACGGTTGACGGTCACGCGGGCGGTCAAGGGGTGTTCGGGCTTCAACAGCCATCGAGCCAGCCCCAGCCGGTTTCGCGGCAGATCGTCCGCCATGGGCGGCAGGACTTCGGGAGTCGCCGGGAAGACCTGTTCACGACGCTGGTCGTACTCGCCCCGTTCCAATACGTAAGCGCTGGGTTCCTGATCCTCGCGTTCCTGTTGGACGTGGGCCACCGTGCTGCGCTGCCGGATTTCGTCACGTTCTGCTTCCAACGCACCCAACTTGGCAACGGCTTCTTGGTAAGCCGTATCTTCGGCTGGCAACCACCAGGAGAACAGTTCCTCGGTCTGCTGCTCGTCGCGCTGCTCAGCCGGTCGAGCGATCAACCAACCGATACGGGTGCCGGTGACGATCCGGGCGACTTCATCGGCCGCTAAAGCACCCGAGTACAACCGCAGATCCTGTACCGATACGCCGGTCAAGCGCGAGCCCTGATTCCGTTGCGCGACCTTCAGCGGCACGTCCGTACGAATCGAATTCTTCAACTGGTCGCGCTGGACGCGGACCTCTTGACGTCGTCCATCGACGTAGATGCGAACTCCGGCCGCTTTGGACGAACCATCGTACGTGACCAGCACGTGGGTCCACCTGTCGGCTTCCAAGGGCTGATTGGCCACCACCTTCAATGCGTCCTCGTTCCAATGATGGATCAGGTGCGTTCCCGGGCGGCCGTTTTCGAACCACAGATCCCAACCGCGATAATTGTTTGCATCATCCATCCGCGCGACGACGGCACCGCCCGCGTTGGCCGCGGGCAACTTGACCCAGGCCCCGACAGAGAACGCCAGGTCCTTTTCCCAGTCGCCTGCCTCAGCGATTTCGATCGTCACGTCCGACGATTCCTCAAAGGCCGATTGCCCCACGTGCCCCTCAGTCCAATGCAAGGGACCCGTTACCGGGTGAGAGGTTTCCTGATCGTCGATCGTCAGGGCGATCTGATCCTCGGCGGCGTCTGTCAACGGAGCATGGACAACGAGATTCTCTGCCGGTACGGCGGGTGCTAGTTCGGCGAACTCGGGCTTGGCGACCAGGCGGTCGAAATCCTGGCGAGCCGCCTCGCGTCGATCCTCACGTTGCTTCTGGGCCGCCGCGATTTCGTCAGCCACCTGCTTCCAACGCGGCCGTTCCTCACGAGGTGGGACAACCATCACTGGCGGCGTGTCCTTGATATTGCCGTCCATCACCCGTTGGGTTGTGTTGTTGAAAAACGCCGCCATCTGATAGAACTCGTGCTGGCTGATCGGATCGAACTTGTGGTCGTGACAACTGGCACAGTTCATCGTCAGCCCCATCCAGACCCAGGAGGTGGTTTCCGTGCGGTCGTTCATGTACAACACGGCGTATTCTTCGGGGATCACCCCGCCTTCGTTGGTCGTGATGTTACAGCGGTGGAATCCCGTGGCGATCCGTTGATCCATCGTCGGGTCGGGCAACAGGTCGCCTGCAAGTTGCTCGACGGTGAATTCGTCGAACGGTTGATTTTGATTAAACGCTTCGATCACCCAGTCACGATACGCCCAGATTTCGCGAAAGTTGTCGAAATGGATGCCGTGCGTGTCCGCGTAGCGCGCCGCGTCCAGCCAGTAGCGGGCTCGGTGTTCCCCCCAACGTTCGGAAGCCAACAGCCGGTCCACCAAGCGCTCGTACGCATCCTCCGCATCATCCTGGACGAACGCCTGAACCATTCCCGGCTCAGGGGGCAGGCCCGTGAGATCCAGGGCAACACGCCGCGCCAACGTACGACGATCCGCCTCGGGCGCAGGCTCGAGCCCCCGCTGCTGCAGCTCGGCCAAAATAAAAGCATCGATGGGATTGCGCACCCAATCCTCGTCCTCCACTTCAGGCAGCGGTGGTCGTTCCGGAGGGATAAAAGCCCAGTGCTCCTCATAAACAGCGCCCTCGGCCACCCAACGCTTCAACAGTTCCTTTTGCTCGTCGGTCAAATCGTGTGGATGTTCCGGCGGTGGCATGATCATAAATTCGCTGTCTGCGAACACGCGATGTATCACCCGACTGGAGTCGGGATCGCCCGGGACGATCGACCCAGCTTCGATCACCGCCTCGCGCTGGTCCAAACGCAAACCGGCTTGGCGAGCATGGCTGTCCGGTCCGTGACACGCGAAACAAGATTGCACCAAGATGGGGCGGATATCCCGATTGAACTCAATCGGTTCATCCGCCACCGCAGAAGCCGAGAAGAAACCTACGACCAGGAAAGGGAACCATCGATTCACGTCACGCCTCCGATTCATCAATTTTGATCTATTTTAATGAATCGTATCGGTGGAATCGCATCGCGGGAAGTGGGCATGTTGGGGTAAAGTTCTGCAAAAAATGACGTGGTTTCGTCGCCGGATGGACCACTTGGTCCCAAACTTTCTTTTTTTTGGCCCAGGACGAAAAATTTTCTCCATTTGGGTACACCTGACCGTACTGGGTAACCTAGTTTTCAGCATCGGGGTACGTACTTCGGCTTCACCACATGGGAATGGGTTTTCCTGGTGTGCGTATCGAGATTTGAATCCGGAGGTAAACAAATGCCGGTTACTGCCAACTCGCGATTACCATTGGTTGGGGGCGTCCTGCTAATTCTTGGGCTGACCTCGGGCCCGGCGTACGCATATACGCTGACCGATTGGATGCGGAGTTGGCCGACCCACTGGGCAGCGCCACAGCCGGTCGCACCGGTTACCGGCTGGCCCACAGCGCCGGGCGTTGTTGACGGGGCCATCACGACTCCACCGGCGGTCGTTCTACCACCTTCGGCACAAGCGACGGTGCCACCGGTGGTGACGACGCCACCGCCTGTCTATGCACAGCCCCCCGCGCCGGCACCTGCGCCTGCACCAGCGCCCGCGCCGCCTCCGGTCACCGCGCCCGCCGCGCCATCGTGTGGCATCGGCGCGATGGGTTGTGATGCACGAGCGCCCATGGCGCCGGTCACGCAGCCGGTACAGGCTGTCGCTCCGTCGCATCACAAGTCCTGCTGTGGCCTGTTGTGCCGTTTGTTCCATCATCGGCGACGTTACCAGACGGCCTGGGCTCGTGTACCGACGACCACTTTCCGTCCCGTGGTGACTTACGATCCGGTAACCGGCGGTACCAGGACAACGATGCAGCCATGCACGACGTACACCTGGCAGGTTCGTCGCGTTCCGTTCTTTGGATTGGGCAGACCGCAACCGTTCTTCATGGACGGGTCGGCGGCTCCCATGGGCTACATGGTCAGTCCGGCGCCAGGCTACATTGATGCGGGTACGTTTGCCCCGTCGGCGCCCTATTACAGTCCGCCGGCCACGTCACCAACCGTTCCCCCCGCGACGACTCCGTCGCCTTTGCCGCTGGAAACAACGCCTCCCGCTCCCGGTGCGGGTTGGCAGCCCAGCAACGGGGCGGATCAAGCACCGACGCTATCTCCCGCCGAGGCACAGGAGCTGCGATCGGTGCCACCGACCAGGTACCAGCAGCGAGTGCCGTTGATCGATCCCGCCGACACGCGGTGGCCGGCCAATGTAAATCCGCCGTCCAGCGAATCGCTCCGGCCATTGCCCGATCCGGACGCACGACCGCAGACCGAAACACCGCAAACCGAAACACCGCAAACCGTACCGGCCTTGTTTGGCCCCAACGATCGGACCGCGAACTATCCGTTGCGTCCGGCCGCCATGTTAACGCCGATCGTCTGGCCGGACCAGGCCGAGGGCCGTGCGGCGATCGCGACCGAGCCCGCCCGAGACACGTTGCGGTTGGAAGCACCGCGCATCGACAATGGGCAGTGGCGAGTTGTCGAGCCATAGGCCACGGCGAGGCGGATTGTCGAACGTCGGGCGTCGAAGAGCGCGAACGAGGTCGGGAGTTGTTTTCGGGCAACGATCTACCAAATGGGAAGCGGGTCACCCGAAAACGACTCCCGACCCCTTTCGCCCGATTCCACCAAGAAATATCTGGCCGGCTGCTTACAGCCAACCCTGGTGCAATCGGCGTTCCACCCGCGACACAGTTTCGTAACTCTCTATTTTGCAAATACTTATGAAAATGACGAAGTGACGTCCCGACGCAAAGAAGGACATCTGTTGCCCGGCTGATTGCCGCCCTCGTGCATTGGATGTACACTACAGGCATAGCCCGGATTACTCGTAACCCGATCATTTTTCCTGCTTGCCGAGCGCATTTGCTGTATACTGCATGCTGCAACGCAACGGGTCGTACTTCTCGACTGACTTTCTCAAGCTGGGGGTGTGCTGGCGATGCCGCTGTTTACGACCAAAGAGCGTCGTTTCGCCGAAGGAATTGCCGATCTGATGTACTGCAATCCGTTCTTGCCGGAGCGGATCGAGTATGAGCGGCAGGTGCTGGAAGCGGAGTTTGAGCAGCGGGATGCGGACTGGAACGTCACGCCGGGATTGGAGTTGCATCCGAACGTGCGGCTGGTGGTCCAGCGGACTCAGCAGACGCTCGATGCCGCTCGACGCCGGCAAATCGACGGAACGACGTTTGGCGAACAGGACGCGCGACGGTACGAAGAGATGCTGATGCTGGTGCAGTATTACCGGTTTCGCGAGGACTTCAACAAGCTGCTGCAGGAAAAACCGGAGCCCGATCAAAGAACGGGGCGGGGTCAGTCGGCCAAGAGGATGTACCGACAGTTCGCGACGACGGTCAGGGACTATGCGATCGATGATGTATTCGATGCGGGGGACCCATCGCTGGCACACTGGTTTGCGGGTTTTTTTCAGGTCCGTCGGGCGTTTACCAATATCTTCGACTACATCATCGGCGTTTCGCCCTCGGCCGTACAGTTGCGGGCCGCTGTTTGGCAGTCCATCTTCACCCATGACATGCGCCGTTATCGGCGAGTGCTGTACCGGCGTATGGGAGATCAGACGACCTTGATCACCGGGCCCAGTGGCACCGGCAAGGAACTGATCGCGCGAGCGGTCGGGATGAGCCAATACGTTCCGTTCGACCCGTCCGCCGCCACGTTTGGTGAAAACGGCCAGAGCTGTTTCGTGGCGCTGCATCTGGCGGCGATGAGTCCGACATTGATTGAATCGGAGCTGTTTGGGCATCACCGCGGAGCGTTTACGGGAGCGGTGGCCGATCGGGCGGGATGGCTGGAGAGTTGCCCGCCGACGGGGACGGTGTTCTTGGACGAGCTGGGAGAGTTGGATCCGCAGTTGCAGGTGAAACTGTTGCGGGTGATCCAGCAGCGGACGTTTCATCGCGTTGGCGAGACGCAGGATCGTCGATTCGAGGGAAAGCTGATCGCCGCGACCAACCGGGAACTGAGCGAATTGATCCGGGACGGACAATTTCGGCTCGACCTCTACTACCGCATCTGCTCGGACATCGTCCGCGCCCCCTCGCTCCATGAACGCATCCGTCAAGACGATCGAGAATTGGACGTACTGCTGACCACCCTGGCTGCTCGAATCGTGGGCGACGAGGATGAAGCGTTGGCCGGCGAGGTGCGGCAGTGGATCGACCAGCATCTGGAAGCCGACTACGATTGGCCGGGGAACGTGCGGGAGTTGGAGCAATGCTTACGGAACGTCATGATCCGTCGCTGTTACCAGCCGCTGACAGGCAGGGGACGGGCCGGCCTTAGCCAAAGGGGACGGCAGGAACGGACCGGGGAAAACGAGCTGGAGAGGTTGGCGGCCGAGCTGGACCAAATATCACTGACGGCCGACCAGTTGCTCAACTTGTACTGTACGTTGACGTACCGCCGTCTGGGCAGCTACCAACAAGCGGCTCAAGCCCTGGGACTCGACCGCCGCACCCTGCGCGCCCGCGTCGACCCCGACCTGCTGAACAAGAATGGGGTCAGGTCTTGACATTTAACTTTTTGTTAAGTTTCCCATTGGAGTTCACGTTGGGCCGTGTACCAAGTCTCTCTGTCGAAAAAGTTAAATGTCAAGACCTGACCCCAGTTTCCCACTCCTGGAGGACAAATGTCTGTCAAAGAAGACTCACGGGACAATGGGGTTCAACGTGCCTGCTTGCTCGGCAAATCGTTCAATTTCCAGTCGTACGGCAGCCATTCGATCTTCGGTGGAACGCCGTTTTCCAGAGCCTGTTTCAATTCCGGTGAATAACGCGCGGCGAATTCCGGCGTGCTGCCGGCGACCTGGACGAAGTCGTCGCCGTACCAGTCGTACAGCTTGGTGAGACGCAGCACGTTGGACCGCGCATCGTAGAAAAACCACGTTGCATGCTGATGAACGTACTGGGTCTGTTCGCTCAGTTGCTGGTCCAAACGAGCCGGTTCGTAGGCTTCGTTGCGCAGCGGCGGGCAGCCGACGGCGGCGCATACCACGGCAAAATGGATTCGCGGCTCGATGAATTTCGGCCGGATCTGCTCGTGTTCGATCTGATTCAAACTCCACACGTTCCCGCCGACGTTCCAGCGCACCGCATCCCACCGCTCGGCGGCCGGGATGTCCATGATCGATTCGAGCGGCAGGTGCTCGACGATCAATTTCAGAGTGCAGGCGTTGTAGGCGTTGATCAGCAGCGCGAGTTTCTGGTCGCGTCCGAGCGCATCGAACGGAGCGTCGGCCACCGACGCAAGGTAAGCATCCAGTCGAGCTTGATCGGCTTGCAGCCCGGTGTAGTCGACCCAGCCTTCCGCATCGACGTGCCGGTGCAACAAGGCGTCCAGCGCCGAATGATCGAAGGTCGCTTCCGCCTCACCGCTGTCGGCGCCGGCTGGCCCGTAGGCTTCTTTCAACTCCACGCGAGGCGGTCCGAACAGGCCCGTCAGCCAACGCTTGACGGCCGTCGCATTGGCCGCCAGGGCGACCATGACCAGCGCGACGGCTGCCAGCATGAGGGTGCCACGCAAACGTGCGCGGTCGCGGGAGCCGCGCTGGCCATCCTCTTCCGGCACGCGCGTTGTTTCTTCTTCGGCCGCTTCGTTCAACTGTTCTCGCAGCTTGCGCCGGGCCAGACGCGTCACGTAGACCGTGACCACGATCGTCGCCAGAAAACCGACGGCCAGCATCGCCCATTCGGCCCCGGTGCGCGAACGGTCGGCCCCGACGGCGGCACCGGCAATGTGGCCCAGGTAGACGTACAGAAACGTGCCCGGCAGCATCGCCAACCAACTGGTCAGCACGTACGGCCAAAACCGGATCGGTGTCAGTCCGAACAGATAGTTCTGCAGATTGAACGGGATCGCCGGGGACAGCCGCAGCAAGGCGACGATCCTCCAGCCGCCTTCGCCGATCGCCCGGTCGATTGACCCGAAGAGGCGGCTGCGGCTGGCCCGCGCGGCGACCTTGTCGCGAGCCACGTAACGCACGATCAAAAAAGCCAGGCATGCGCCCAGCGTCGATCCGATGGACACCGTGATCGTGCCGACGACCAGACCGAACATGCCGCCGGCCGCCAGCGTCAGAATAGTGCCCGGCACCAGCAGCACGGTGGCGACGATATACACCAGCGCCAAGACCACCGGGCCCCAGATTCCCAGACCGGCGGTCCAGACTTGGATCGCTTCCATCGCCCGGTCGATCGGCAACGTGCGGATGATCGTCAGCAGTGCTGCCACGATCAGCAGGCTCGAAATCCACCGGACCGCGGTGATCGTCCGCTGGCGACCGGCGTGCGAGGGAACAACCTCGCACCGCTCGGGCGCAGTGCAACATGCGTCGTTTGTCAATCCCATCGATCGGTTCATGGTTCTCGCTCCTTGGGTCAGCCGACGGCGCTAGCCGCGGATGTTGTCAATTCATACACCACATTTTCCTGCCCGACTCAGTTGTGCGCACGGGGTCGGGAGTCGTTTTCGGGCGACGTCAAACCACATGGAAAATGCGTTTTCCGAAAACGACTCCCGACCCCTTTCTGGCATCTTCAGCCCGTCCATGCCAACCACCGCTTGAACAACGACTTGACCAGCGGCGTCAGACGGGTGCGGTTGTATTGATCGCCCAGGCGCCGGATCGCGTCGGCCCGGGTCGGGTAGGGATGGATCGTACTGCCGATCTTCTTCAGGCCCAGGCCGTGGGTCATCGCCAGCGTGATCTCGGAAATCAGATCCCCCGCGTTGCGGGCGACGACGCCTGCGCCGACGATCCGATCGCTGCCTTTCCGCACGTGAACCTTGACGAACCCTTCGTCTTCGCCATCCAGGATCGCGCGGTCGTTGTCGCGCAGCGGCTGCTTGTACGTGTCGATGGCGATTCCCCGCTCGGCCGCCTGCTGCTCGTATAACCCGACGTGGGCGATCTCCGGCGACGTGTAGGTACACCAGGGGATGGTCAACGAGCTGGATTTCGATCGGCCCCTGAACAGCGTGTTCTGGATCACGATGCGGGCCATGAAGTCCGCCGCGTGGGTGAATTGGTACGGCGAGCAGATGTCTCCCGCGGCATAGATCCGCCGATTGGTCGTCTGCATACGGTCGTTGACCTGCACGCCCTTTTCCCCGTAGGCCACGCCCACCGCGTCCAGATTCAGGTTCTCGACGTTCGGCGACCGTCCCACGGCCACCAGCAGCCCGTCGATCGGCTCGTCGTACTCGCGGTCGTGAGTTGCCACGCGCAATCGGATTCCGTCTTCGCGCGCGACTTGCAGGTTGCGTCCACAGCACAGCAACCGGACGCCGTCCCGCTGAATGGCCTTCTGAACGATCTGTGCTGCATCCCGGTCCTCCCGCGGCAGGATGCCGTGTTCCGCTTCGATCAAAAACACCTCGGCGCCGAACTGGGCGAAGGTTTGCGCCATCTCGCAGCCGATCGGCCCGGCGCCGATCACCCCGATTCGCCGGGGCAGCTTCGTCAGCGAAAACAGGGCCTCGTTGGTCCAATAGTCGACGGAGTCGAGTCCCGGGATGGGTGGCGCGGCGGCCCGGGTCCCGGTCGCGATCACGGCTCGTTTGAAGTTCAGCTTGGCGCCGTCCACGTCGATGGTACTGGAATCCAGGAACCGTCCCTGGCCGAAGTAGACGTCGATGCCCAAGTCCCGGAACCGCTGCGCCGAGTCGTTCGGGCTGATCTGAGCCCGCAGTTTGCGCATCCGCTCCATCACCGCCGGAAAATCGACACGCATGCCGTCCGGAACCTCGATCCCAAACCGGCGCGCGTTGCGGATCGTGGCGGCGATGCGCCCGGCGCTGATGATCCCCTTCGAGGGCACGCAACCGACGTTCAGGCAATCGCCGCCCATCAGGCTGCGTTCGACCAGGGCGACTTTCGCGCCCAGTCCCGCCGCGCCCGCCGCGGTGACCAGTCCGGCGGTTCCGGCGCCGATGACAACCAGGTGGTAACGCCC
>SKKK01000468.1 GCA_007121535.1 Planctomycetaceae bacterium
TATCGCTGGCCCAGTTGTACGTCGATACGGGACAAGCCGACCAGGCAATCGAGTTGCTGGAGGACGACGCCCTGGGGCCGTTGACACTGGTTCGCAACCAGCACCCGGCCACGGCGCGCGAAGGCTTCGCCCCGGAAGTCTACAAGACCAGCTTGCGAGCGTACATCTCGTCCCTGCCCACCGCCGAATCGTCCGATGCGGTGATCCAGAAGGCCACACGGGTGATGGATGCCATGAGAGAGGCGATGCCGTCCAATCAGTTGATCGGCATCTACTACAGCCTGGCCAAGGATCTGGAAGCCCAGATGAATCTGGCGACGGACCAGGCCAGACAGGCGCTGTCGAAAGGGTTCGAGACGTTCCTGTTGCAGTTGCGAGACACCAGCGACGAATTCGCGGTATTGAACTGGGTCGCGGAAACGTTCGCGGGGATGGCCGCCAGCTTCGACGCCCAGAATCAGTTGACGGCCGAATCCGCCAGGTATTACCAGTTGAGCGCCGAAACGTACGAGAGGATTCTGGACCAGGTGCAAATCGCGGACGATCGCATGCGGGTCCAGGTCCAATTGCGATTGGCCCGGGTCAATCGCCGCTTGAACCGTTTCACCGCTGCTCGCGATATCTACACGGCCGTCCTGAAAGACAATCCGATGATGGTCAACGTGCAGATCGACGCCGCTGGGATGTATCAGGATTGGGCGGCGATTCCGCCGGACCGCGAAGGGTTGTTCTTGCGTGCCATCCAAGGCGCGGAAATCGATTCCGCCACGCAAAGACCGGTGATCTGGGGTTGGCAGGGGATCGCCAGTCGCACGGCCAACCAGCCCCAGTTCCGCAATGTTTTCCACGAAGCTCGATATAATTTGGCGCTGTGCTTGTACAGCTATGCCATGGCCAAGAGTGGATCGGAACGCGAGAAATATCTGGAAATGGCGAACCGATCCATTCGCCAGACGCAACAACTGTTTGGATCCGGTGAGGAATGGGACGATTGGAGATCTCAGTACGACCAGTTGATGCGGAATATCCAGCGGGCGCAGAACCAGAAACCCGTCGGCTTGGATGAAGCCGTGGCTCGAACCCAATGACCGATCCCAGACGGCTTGGACCAAAACCATGAGGAGTCTGAAAACATGAAACGAACCATGATCGCTCTGGCCTGCTTGGGGGCTCTGACGTTGCCGCCCGTGGCTCGGGCTCAAAACGACCAGGTCTTCGGCAGGACCGGAACGCCGACTCGAGGCCTGATCACCGACATCAGCCCGACCCGGGTGACGATCCAGTCAACCGGGATCAGCAGGGATTTCGATACCAAAGATATTCAGCGACTGGTCTTCGGCGATGAACCGGGCGAATTGCGCACAGCTCGCGATCGGGTCGCAGCCGGACAATTCGAGGATGCGTTGGAAGCGTTGAGAAGCATCGACGTGGCGAGCGTCGAAAACAACAATATCCGCGCCGAAATCGGATTCCTGACCGCTTACAGCATGGGCCAATTGGCGCTGACCAGTGGCGGTGATCGAGCCGCGGCGATCACCCGGATGATGAGCTTCATGCGGGAAAACCCGAACACCTATCGGTACTTCGAAGGTGTCGAAATGCTGGGGGATCTGCACTTCGCCAGCGGCGAGTTCGAACAGGCGGCCAAGTTCTACGGACTGATCGGATCGCGTTCTAAATGGCCCGAATATCAACTGCGGGCGGCCGTGCTGCAAGGTCGAGCCCAAGCGGAAGCAGGCAATCACGAGCAAGCGCTCCGGAACTTTGACCGCGTGCTGGAGTCGGGACTGAGTACCTCGCTGGCCGTCGAACAGAAACTGCACGCGGCCGTGGGACGCGCCGTCTGCCTGGCAGCAACCGGCCGGGCCGAAGAGGGTATCAAAGTCATCCAAGACCTGATCGCCAAGAACGATCCGAACGATCCCGAGATTTTCGGTCACGCCTACAACGCATTGGGCGCCTGCTACATGCAGATCGGAGCGACGAAAGAAGCCCTGCTGGCCTACCTGCACACAGATATCTTGTACTTTACCAATACCCAAGCCCATCCCGAGGCGCTTTATCACTTGGCCAAACTATGGGATCAGGTGAATCGGTCCGATCGGGCGGTACGGGCTCGCAGTCTATTGCAAAGCCGCTACCCGGCCAGCCGCTGGGCTGCCAAGCTTTAGCTCGGGACGAGGAGAGGACGGGAACAACAGAGTGAGGATTCGGCGATCGGCAGGTGCTTTACCCACCACCCGACCGCCGTTTAGAATGATGACGCAAATCTCGATGGGACCATCGAATTTCCCGAAGAACATTTAAGAGGGTGGGAGAGAAGAACATGCAGCAGTCTATTGAAAGCGGTCCGTGGACGTTGGCCCGGTTCGCGGTTCTGGCCGTCACTTTTTCGTTGGTCGGGCTACTGGCGGGATTTGCCGTAAGTCCAGTAGCCATCGCACAGGACGACGAGGCGCCCGCCGAAGCCCCGGCGGCGCCCCCGCCGCCGACACCCACGACCAACGACGAAGCACCGCGACAGATCAGCTATCTGGCGTGGATCTATGAAGCTCTGGGAATGGGCTACATGACCGTGTTCCTGGGGTTGTCGTTCACGCTGGTCGCCTTGTTCGTGATGAACCTGTTGACCGCACGCCGCGAAAACGTCTGCCCGCAACACCTGCTGGAATCGTTCGAGGCCCACCTGAACGAACAGCAGTACCAGGAAGCGTACGAGCTGGCGAAAGCCGACGAATCGATGCTGGGAATGGTTCTGTCCGCCGGTCTGGCCAAACTGTCCATGGGGTATTCCCAGGCGTTGGAGGCTATGCAAGAGGTTGGCGAGGACGAGAATATGAAATTGGAACACCGCTTGAGCTATTTGGCGCTGATCGGCACGATCAGTCCCATGGTCGGATTGTTCGGAACCGTCCACGGAATGATCTCCTCGTTCCAGGTGATCGCCGCCGGGGGCTCGACCCCCAAAGCCTCCGAATTGGCTCAGGGGATCTCGACCGCGCTGTTCACGACCTTGATCGGTCTGGCCATCGCCATCCCGGCGATCGCTGCTTTCAACATCCTTCGGAATCGCGTCGCTCGACTGGTTCTGGAAGTCGGCATTTGCAGCGAGGACATGATGAGCCGGTTCCAGAACGTCGGCGGCCAAAAGTAAGGTTCCCTGCCCCGACGCCTGCGTTCAGCAGCAGGCGTCCCGCGGAGTCCGGATTGCGATGAGAATCAAGAAAAAGAACTCAGAAGTGGTCGGCGGCGACATGACGCCGATGATCGACATGACGTTCCAGTTGATCGCCTTTTTCATGGTGCTGATCAATTTCACCCAGGCCGAACAGGACGACCGGATCGTTTTGCCGGACAGCGAACTGGCCAAGCCGCCGGACGGGCCGCTGGACTATCCGATCACGCTGCACTTGACCAAAGAGGGCACGGTGATCATCGGTGGCGAGGAAATCCCGATCTCCGGCCTGCAGCCGTATCTGAGCCGCGAGGCCAACGTACTGCGCATCCGCGGCAGGCCGCTGTCGGATGCCACCATCATCATCCGCGGTCACAAAGACGCGCCGACCGGGAGAGTGCAGGAATTGATCAAAGAATGTCAAAGCAGCAATTTCGAGACGTTTGCCCTGCGAGCCAAAGAAGACGTCGGGAACTGAACTCGTTTGGGTGGCGGTGACGGAGAAGCAGTATGAAAGTCCGAAATCTTTCCGGCAACAAGTCCGAGAGGGTCGAAATCCCGATGACGCCGATGATCGACATCGTGTTCCAGTTGCTGGTCTTCTTCATCATGACGTTCCAAATCGTCGCCCAGGAAGGTGATTTCAATATTCGCATGCCGATGGCGGCGATGAGCGAAGGTCCACCACCGATCGACAAACTCCCGCCGATGGTGGTTCGCATGCAAGCCGATTCACAAGGCAACTTGGCTCAGATCTCCCTGAACCAGCGCCCCCTGGGGGTGAGCATGCAGTTGCTGCACGACGAGATCCGTCAGGTGATCGGCGATGACCGCGGACCGGGCAGCCTGCAGGAGACGGCCGAAGTCGAATTGGACTGTGACTACCACCTTCGCTATGAACACGTCATCGAAGTGATCACCGCCGTATCCGGCTATCTGGACGGCAGCGGAAACATCGTCCGCTTGGTAGAGAATATCAAGTTCGCCCCCCCGCGGCCCGCTCCGAGTCAGTGAAAGAGTGCGGTATTGCCGCGACCGCCCAATGAATAACGGTCGCATTTGCACGTGAGCGGCACGGCGCTAGCCGCCGTTTTCTTTCGGGTGCTCGCGGGCCGGTGGCTAGCGCCATTCCGCTCACTGAAATCGCGTGAAAGGGGTCGGGAGTCGTTTTCGGAGAACGTCGTTTCCATGTGGTAGATCGTTGGCCGAAAACGACTCCCGACCCCGTTGCCACCGTCTGTTCCTCAGCGTGGACACCCCATCAAACAAGACCAAGAATCTTCAATTGTTGCCGTACGTCAGGATCCGCCAGCAAGTCCTTGAACCGTTGGATCGCTGGCCGATCGACGCGACCCGCTGGTACCACGAAATCGTATCGCTCCTCGGTCAACGGCAAGAAATGCAAACCGCCGCGTTGGGCCGCCCCGCTGATGGCCACTCCCCAGTCGGCTCGGCCTTGAACCACCGCTGCGACCACTCCGTTGTGGCTTCGCGACTGCACGGCATAACCCGGTGGTTTGGCTCCGGCCAACAAACGATCGATCAGGATCCGCGTCCCGCTGCCCTGATTGCGGTTGACCATCATACAGCTCGGATCATCTCTGACTCGCATGACCGCCACTTCCGCCGTTTGCCCTTCGAAACGCAGGTCACCGGGGCGATACACCACGCCTTGCATGCGGCCATAACCTGGAATCAGAACCAGATCGGCGGGGACAAAAGGGCGATTGTATCGACCGGTTTCCGGATCCAACAGATGGATGCCCGCCAAATCGCACTCGCCGCGTCCCGCCGCTTCCAACCCGGCGGTCGAACCGACCGCCAGGAACTTCGTGCGAAACCCCGTTTCCTGCAAGCAGCCCAACAGGTAATCCAGGCCGACGCAGTGGCTGCCGATCGCGACCAGATCGGCCGCTCGCCAATCGCGGCTCAACAGGTGGACCTGGACGATCTCAGCCCGCTCCAACCGCTCCCGGTGCCGGTCGATAGTCACAAAACCGTCCGCATGGCTGAAGGTCGTAACCGATCCGGACCCCTTGCCCATCGGATAAGCCGCCAAGGGAACTCCCGTGGGATCGGCATCGATTTCGCCCCGGTCTCGTGGCACCAGGCCGACCAGCAGATACTCCGTGCGTCCGACTTCCGAGTTGATGGGAAGGGCCAGCCGCGCCGGTCGAATCGAGGCCGTTTCGATCGACCCGGCGGCCAAACGCCGCAAGACCGGCGCGACGAACTCGTGAAAGGTGAAGATCGCCGACGTGGGAAATCCCGGCAGGATCACCACGGGTTTGCCTTGACTGGCGGCCAGACAGATCGGCTTTCCCGGCTTCAACGCCACGCCGTGAGCCACGATGCCCGGATCGCGCAGATCGCGAATCGCACGATACGACAGATCGCCCTCGCCTTTGCTGGTGCCACCGGATAACAGAACCACGTCACATTCGGACAGCGCCTCGATCACTCGCTGTCGCAGCAAGCTCAGATCGTCCCGGACGATTCCATACTCGACCGGTTCGCCACCCAGTTCTCGAACCGCATCGGCGAGGATGCGTCCGTTGCTGTCAAAGACCATGCCCGGTCGCATCAGTTCGCCCGGCTGCAGGATCTCGTCACCCGTCGAAATCACAGCCACCCGCGGTCGTCGCCAAACCGAGACGCGATCCACCCCGACTGCTGCCAACACGCCCGTTTCACGGCTGGTCAGCAGATCGCCTCGGCGCAGCACCGTTTCGCCCGAAGCGATATCCGTCCCGGCAAAGGAGATCCCGCCGCCCGCATGCACGGCTCGACGCACCAACAGTTTGCCGGCCTCGACGTCCGTATGCTCGATCATCACCACCGCATCAGCGCCCCGAGGCAACATGCCGCCCGTGGCGATCACCACGGCCGTCTTTGCGGATAACTCGCCTTGCGGTACCGTGCCCGTTGGAATCGACTGGTCCAAGAGCGCAAGTCGACAAGGTGTCTCTTCCGCCGCACCGTAAGTATCTTCGGCACGAACGGCAAAACCGTCGAAGTTCGATCGGTCGAACGACGGAACATCCACGGCGGCCATCACGTCGCGGGCCAGGATGCGGCCCAGCGCCCGGTCGATCGGTACCGATTCCTCGCCCAGCGGACTCAGTTCCAACACAGCGTGAAACCGGCGATGGGCTTCGTCGCGATCGATGACATCCAAAAACTGATGCTGCTGGCTCATTTTGATCGTTCCCCCCTACTTTCTGCAGCAGGCGATATAACACGCTCGATCTGTCGGTGTCAACCTGCGGAATCGTTCGAACCCGCAGATACTCGAACCGAATCGTCCGGTTTCTTGATTCATTTGACTTGCAAGGTGCCCAACGTATGCTAAGTACGAGAGCCCGGTTGCGCTGCTCACAGCAGCGACGACGTTCGATGGCCCTCCAACTGGATATGCTCACCACCATCCCCCCTTCTTGCTGAGAGACGATTTCCATGTGCCGATTGATGATCCTGCTGCCGATGATGCTGATGATCGTATTGCCGCTAAGCGAAGTCGAAGCCTCGGGTCGGCCACGTGGCTTGCTGCGTCGACTGGCGGCGGCTCGGGCTGCCAGCGACGCTTCTGCCATCCCCCCAGCCCCGGCCGAACATCGGCCTCACGGTCCGCCACCCGCGACATGGAGCATGACTCCCGAGATGTACCCCCAATGGTATGGTGGTTTTCACGGTCGCGTCTTGCAAAATTACGGCTTTCCGGCCGGCGATCTGGGGGTTCGCGGACAGGCTTGGTAAGCACCCTTGCAAACAAGGCAGGATGGAAACACAATAGTCCCTTTGTGGCGACGGCAAGATGCGCCGTCGAGCTTGTGACGTCCATCCTTAGCTGATTGCGAGTCTCTCCCATGACACAGGAAAAGGCACCCTGGATCACGTATCGACCTGAGCTGAAAGTACTGGACTGTACGATCCGCGACGGCGGTCTGGTCAACGCGCACCGTTTCTCGGACGACTTCGTCAAAGCCGTCTATGTGGCCTGCATCGAGGCGGGCATCGATTACATGGAAGTGGGCTACAAGAATTCGCCCCGTCTGTTCTCGCCCGAGCAGTTTGGTCCCTGGAAATTCTGTGACGAAACGGCCTTGAACCGGGTCTTCACCGATCACGATCCCGCCAAGACGGGTTTGAAGCTGGCCGCCATGGCGGATGCTACCAAGAGCGACTGGCGCGAACAGATTGTGCCGAGCGACCAGAGTGTGCTGGACCTGATCCGCGTCGCCTTCTACGCCCACCAAGTCTCCGAAGCCGTCGAAATGATCCAGCATGCCCACGACTTGGGCTACGAAACCAGCGCCAATCTGATGGCCATTTCGGCGATCAGCGAGAAAGAGATCGACACGGTTTTGGAAGCGATCAAACCCACGCCGGCGGGTGCAATGGTGATCGTGGACAGTTTTGGACACCTGTATCGTGAACAGGTCGATATCCTGTACGAAAAGTACTCGCAAGCCATGGAGGGAACGGGGAAGGATATCGGGATTCACGCGCACAACAACCTGCAATTGGCTTTCGCCAATACGATCGAAGCCATCATTCTGGGCGCGAATCGAGCCGATGCGACGATGGGCGGATTGGGCCGCGGGGCCGGCAATTGCCCGATGGAACTGCTATTGGGCTTCTTGAGGAACCCCAAGTTCCGACTTCGACCCGTGGTCAAATTGCTGCAGGAACACATCGAGCCGCTGCGCGCTCAGTATCAGTGGGGCGCGTTGTTGCCTTACAACGTCACCGGCCAACTGAATCATCATCCGCAGGCCGCGATCAAGTTCCTGGATGGCGACGACAACAAGGACTTTCTCAAGTTCTTCGATGAACTGGTTGTTGAAGTGTGACGGCATGCTCAGTGACAAAGCACGTCGTCATCTACTGGGACTTACGGCACTGTGCTTTTTGGCGCTGGCGGCGGCTCTGTTGATCACGTTCCAGGACGGCTCGATCGCCGTGCGCGACGGTCTGCCCTTTGCATTGGGCAGCATGAGTTGGCGCATCAGCCTGACCTTGGGCGTGCTGTGGTTGGCCCTACCGCAAGTGCTGGTGTTGACCCGCCGTCTGCCACCACGATTGACCGCGGCCATTTTCCTGGGCGGTCTGATCGTGGTGGCATCCCGAGGGCGAGCGTTGCTGCCCGTGCTGCTGGTGATCGTATTGATGATCGGCGTCGAGATCTCAGCCGGAGTCCTCCGACCCTTCTCGCCCCCACCAACCAAGCGCCGTAAGCCCTAAGAAAAGCCGACGGGGGTCTTTTCACGGGGATTGTGCCCTACGAATGCGAACATGCCTTGGCAACCACCTGATTGTAAGCACCCGGCCGGATATTTCTTGGTGGAATCGGGCGAAAGGGGTCGGGAGTCGTTTTCGGGTAACCTGCTTCCCATGTGGTAGATCGCTGGCCGAAAACGACGCCCGACCCCGTTGCGTTCCCCATCCGAGGCTCCCTCAATTGGCAAGAAATTTCTGGCCGGGTGCTTAAGAGTTCGATCGTCGCTACGCGACGCACGCCGACCGCATTCATCGCGTGTCGATCCTTGTCGATCGCATCCATCGGTCGCCAATTCCATGCGAATCCTGGTTGCGATCGACTCCAATGAATATCAAGAGGCCAACAACTACTGACCGTCGGCTGGCTGTTCGACGGGGCTGGGCTTTTGCAGGTACACCCAGACGTGACCGGTTCGACGTTCATTGATCCACTTTGCGCGAGATCGGTACAGTTCATTCAGCTTTTGGCTGACTTTCATGTACGCATCCACGAGTTCCTTGTCCACTTCGCCCTCACCCGATTGCAGTGCCTCGCGGTAGCGTTCGAGCAAGTCGTCATGGTCGCTCCTGACCTTCATCACCGCCTCATCCCACTCCGTTCGCTTGGCCTTGAATTCCTCCTCGGTCAAGCCGGCCGTGGGTGAAGCGATCGTGATGGTGTCTCCTACGACCAGGTCCAGCAGACCATTCCCATTCCAGTCCGTCGCCCAGACTCGAGTCGCGCGTCCCGGCTGGGGTTCGAAATCGTCACCCATCGAGAAAACTTCGTTTTGACTTTGGATGTCCAGCAACAGTTCGAATTCTGACCAGCGTGGTTCGGCTCGAGTGCCTTCGTTGTAGCTGATGTAGACTTTGCCGCTGGAGCTGCCCGTAATGAACTCCAGTTTTCCGTCGCCGGTGAGGTCCGCCAAGTGCGGCGCCGCGTGATAATCGGGCGACTTCACGGGCAACTTGATCGCTTCAGCGCTGAGCATCGGTTTCGTGGCATCGCCTTCATTTGTGTAAAGGAAGAAGTGTGGACCAAAGCTGCCGACCACCAGGTCCAGCACGCCGTTGCCATTGTAGTCGACGGCGTGTTGATGCGTGCAGATATTGTCCGTGATGTTGGGGTCCCTACGGCCCTCCGGCAAGTCCCTGTTTTCCAACGGTTTTCCCTCGGCATTGAGCAGCGGCTGTGCGGGGGCGAAATTCAGGCCACCTCGGCCCAAGAGAATCTGAATATGGCCCGCGTTGGCGCCCTCGGTCCAGTAGCACCCGGAGAGGATGTCCAAACGACCATCATTGTCCCAGTCCACAAACTGTGGAGTCGAGCTGGTGCATCACCAAACCCCGGGCACGGTGGCCCGGGATCCTTCGGTCATCAGCCACTGCCCTTTTTCAAACTTGGGCGGTTGGCCGGGTTCGGCCACATTGCGAAAGAACTGCATGGCGCCTTCGCGGAATTGGCCGACGACCAAATCCAGGCGGCCGTCGCCGTCCAAATCCACGACGGTGGGGCAGGCGTACCCGGGGGCTTCCACGGAGATCGGTGCCCCGTCGGCCATCACCACGTGCGGTTCTTCGAACGCTAGCTGCCTTGTTGCTTGGCCGTCGTTTGCCATGGACGGCAAAGACCAGCAAGCGGCCACCGCGGCCAGAAACGCCGACAAACGGCTGCGTTTACCCCCATGGTACCAATGGAATTTCACGACAAAGTCTCCTTGTGAAAAGAACCGGCTACGAGAAAGGGCGAAATGACTGACCGGCGGAGCGGTCA